>JBBQXF010000155.1:0-8753 GCA_038209965.1 Cytophagales bacterium
GGGCCCACAATTGACCAACATATACGCAGTGGGAATAATTTCCAGCGGGCTGCTTTTTAACAAGGGGGCGGCCACCACGTGCTGACCGATCAAAAATTCGGGATTGCGCCCCGAAATAAGGGAGAGGAACAGCAGGGCATCGGCTTCCATGCTCAAGTGTAGATAATTTCCCGGAAAAAGGATTACCGGCACATTGGTTTGCGCCTTTAACAGGCTGACCAGTCGGGTCAGCCCCTGCCCCGTGATTAGGCTGCCCCCCACCAAGAAACAAGTGGGCAGTTGGGGGCCGCAAGTGGCCAATAAGCGGAGGCACTGACCCTCGTCGGTTTTATCTGGGTCAAGGAGAACGGCCAGGGCTTTTTCGCCCCGCGCTCGTTTGGCCAAAAGCATTCGATAAAAAGATGGTTGCATGGAAGCTGGCTTGTCCCCATTCTTCGCCAAAACTGTTTGCTTGGGAATGGGCTTAGGGAAAATATTTCTAACTTACGCCGTTTTACGGGTATTATTGCGTGGATGCAAAAGCATTTCCCAAATAATTGCGCAAATTAATCATTAGGCACAAAAACTCATGGATCATTTAATTAACCGGACGAAAATTGTTGCTACCGTTGGGCCTGCTTCTAGCTCGCGCGAGAAATTGTTGGAACTCATTCATGCGGGAGTAGATGTTTTCCGACTCAATTTTTCCCACGGTACCCACGAAGATCACCAGAAAGTAATTGAGCACATCCGCGAGCTCAACGCCAGTTTGGGCACCAGTGTTGCCATCCTCCAAGATCTCCAAGGGCCAAAGATTCGGTTGCGCGAGGTGGAGAACAACGGAATCATGGTCATGGAGGGTGAGGAAATGGTGATTGCTTACGAAAAAGGCATCGGGACCCGGGAACGGTTTACCTCTACCTATGATCTGGCCAAAGATGTGCGCCCCGGCGAACCCATCCTGATCGATGACGGTAATATTGAGCTTCGGGTCACCGCGGTCACCGAGACCGAGGTGCACACCCGGGTGGTTTATGGCGGTTTGGTAAAGTCCAAAAAAGGGATCAACCTGCCCAGTACCAATGTATCCGAGCCTTCACTTACCCCCAAAGATCGGGCAGACTTGGAGTTTGGCCTCAACAACAATGTGGACTGGGTGGCCCTGTCGTTTGTGAGACATGGCGACGATTTGATTGACCTGCGCAAAATCATAACCGAATATGGCAAAGTAACGAAAATAATTGCCAAAGTGGAAACACCCCACGCCTTGCGCAACATCGACAGCATCGTGGCCGCAACCGATGGCGTAATGGTGGCCCGTGGCGACTTGGGTGTGGAAGTGCCCATGGAAGATGTCCCTTTGGCCCAGAAGAACATTATCAAAAAGTGCATTTTGGCGGCCAAACCCGTCATTGTGGCCACCCAAATGATGGAAAGCATGATTGTCAACCCGCGCCCTACCCGCGCTGAGGCCAACGACGTGGCCAATGCAGTCATGGATGGCACCGATGCCGTGATGCTGAGCGCCGAAACTGCCAGCGGCAGATACCCCCTCGAGACCGTGCGGGCCATGATGCGCATCATAGCTGCCGCCGAGCAGAACCAGGACATCTACAACAAATATCATTTTGTGGAGAAGCAAGAGAACAAAAACATTTACAGCGCCAACATGATCAGCCATTCAGCCTGTCGGTTGGCTGAAATGACTGGGGCCGAAGGAATCATCTGTATCACCAAATCGGGGCACAGCGCATTGCAACTGTCCAGTCGGCGCCCAAAATCAAACATATTTGTTTTTACCGAAAATAAGCTGTTACTTACTTCACTCAACTTGTTGTGGGGCGTTCGCTGTTTCTACTATGACAAATTTATCAGTACCAAGGTAACCTTGGCCGCCACAGAAGAAATTTTGGTGAAGGCTGGGCTGCTCAAATCGGGAGATTTGTTTATTAGCACAGCCACCACCCCAATGGCAGAAGACCGCCGGACCAATATGCTCAAACTTCATTGGGTCGAATAACCACCTGTGTCACTTTGATTTACTTCAAGTAGTTTGCTAAAAAAGTGCAACCTGAACGAACAAAATCCCCGAACATCCCAGCCCCGGCAACTGGTGGTCATCAAAAAAGTGACCAAGGGGATCAGGAGCAGCCAAAACTGCATAACTTTGCCCATTTTTTAGTAGAACTCACAAGATCATGGTTTACGTTTGTCGGAAAGAACATTTTAACGCAGCTCATAAGTTATATAACCCCAACTGGAGCAAGGAGAAAAACGAGGAAGTTTTCGGACCCTGCGCCAATGCCAACTGGCACGGGCACAACTTCGAACTCACCGTAATGGTAAAGGGCAAACCTGATCCAGACACCGGGTTTGTGATTGATCTAAAGCGATTGGGCGATTTGGTCAAAACGCAAGTGATCGATAAGGTCGATCACCGAAATCTGAATTTGGACGTTGACTTTTTGGCGGGGAAAATGGCCAGTTGCGAGGTGCTGGTCATGGAGTTTTGGAAAATTCTCGCCCCGAAAATCGCCCAAGTGGCCCCCAATGCCAAGCTTCACAGTTTGACGTTGATGGAAACCCCCAAGAACTTTGTTGAGTATTTTGGCGAAGAGGAATAGGCCCAAAAACCAAGATCGCACCGTCAGTTGATGGTGCGATCTTGGTTTTGCTAAGGTGCAAAATAAAATTTAAGGGCTAGCCTAGCTCTTCAAAGCAATAAAGTCTGTTTCGGTGATGATTTGCTCCTCGATGGTCAATTGGTCGCGGAGGGCGTTAAACAGTTTGTAGGTCAGGGCAATCGAATAATACGAATCCACCTTTGACTGATCCTCGCTATTGTTCATCATACTGTTGGCAAAGCGTTCCTCAAAATTCAACATGCTCAAAAAGTTCATGTTGAGGATCTGCAAGAAGCTGGCATCGCGCAGATAGACCATTACATCCTCGTCGTTGATGGTCACATTGTAGCTTTTGGCCAAACTGTTACGCAGGATCTCCCACTCGAATTGTTCCTCCATTTGGGCGAAAGCTTTTTCAGCTTGCTCGGCCCCAATATCTTTGTTGGCAGCCAACCACCGCTTCAGAAACTCTCTGGGCAACTCGACCGGGTTAGCTTTTTTGGTTTCCTCCTGAAACGCCACGACCAGCATATCCTTAGTCAGGATGCCGTACCTACGGGCCAAAATGGCCCTGATGACCTCGCGAAATTCTTCTTCGCTGGTGGCTTTGCCGGCTCCCAGGGTGCTGTCAAAAAAGGCTTGATCCATCACCAAAGGTAGCTTGGAGCGGATGTCTTCCAGTGTCAACACAAATGACCCGTGCAAACCGGTCACTCGCTCGGCCTCAAGCCCTACGAGCTCTCCTACTTCAGCATCGGTGGGAAACAACGTGCGCAGATCAAACGTCACTAATTCGCCTTTTTCCTTGCCCAAAAACATTTCGTGGTGCACTTCATCCAGTTTGGCCAGTTCTACCACGCCATAGTCTTCGTTTCCCTTGCCCAGTCTTGGAAGGGTGGGTGTTGGCTGGCTTTCCTCGCCCAAACTAGACATATCTCCGGGGATTTCCACAGCTTCGCCACTCTCGGTCATCAAACGGCCATAAATCGTGACCGATTGATCCACCACTGATTCCATCTGCTCGTGCTGGACTTGCATTTGGGTCAAATTATCGATATATTTGTTCACCGCCTCATCGTCAACTTGGATCTGGTAGGCAGTGAGCGCGATTTGGGGGCCAATGACCGGCGACAATTCTGGGCGCAAGCCAATATCGTACTTGAACTCAAACTCGGCCTGACTTTCCCAATCGATTTTGGCTGCCTCGTCATCAAAGCTCAAGAGTGGGCCACCGAGGAGGCTCAAACCGTTGGTTTTGATATATTCCATCAAAGAATTGGAGGCCAAGTCGTTGATGGATTCTACCTTGATCGATTTGCCATACATCTTGCGGATAAGGCCTGAAGGCACTTTGCCGGGACGAAAACCATTGATAGATGCCTTCTTGGCATAGTCTTTAATTTTTTTCTCGACTTTTTCTTGATAATCCGCCTCACTTAACCTAACTTTAATCAAGGCATTGAGGGCATCGCTTTTTTCTAAAGTAATTTCCAAGGTCTTAAATTTTTATTGTCCAACAACTTCGGTAAATGCTTGGAGCGGGAACTGCCAGATTTCGGCTGGTGGCCCGACAAAAAAACCTCAACGGGTTAAAGGCTGAGGCCACAAACTTTTAATCACTAACCTGTGATCAACAAAAAAAGTGAAGTGCGGATGGAGGGACTCGAACCCCCATGCCCGAAGGCGCTAGATCCTAAGTCTAGTGCGGCTACCAATTACGCCACATCCGCGCATTTCGCTCGCAAAGTTAGGCAGGTTTTCGGGAACAACAATCGGTAGATCAATTTTTTACGTGAAACAATCATTGTGAATATGATAAAAGACGATTTGGGCTATGCTGTCCTTGAACCCATTGACAGTGGTGATAAGGCAAATCATTATGAGCCAGTGGATCCAAATACTTCCCCGGCCAAAACCGAACCTACCAAAAGTGCAGTACCCTCCCGCTCACCTTCGGCCGATAAATACAAGATCAGTTTGGCCGAATGGGCCGAGGTTTTGCGCCAGTATGCCCATATTCTGCGCTCGGCCCGGCCTGTGCTCAAGGACGATGACGCCAAGCGGATAAAAAAAGCATTTTTGCTCGCCATGGAAGCCCATGCAGGGGTGCGCCGCAAATCAGGGGAGTTGTACATCTTCCATCCTTTGGAGGTTGCCCGGATTGCTGTCGAGGAAATGGGATTGGGGGCCACTTCCATTATCTGTGCCCTGCTCCACGATGTGGTAGAGGACACCGAGTATGAACTGAAAGACATTGAGGCCCAGTTTGGCATTAAAGTGGCCAAAATCATCGATGGGCTGACCAAGATCAAAGGGGCATTTGTGGACAACGGGACCTCGGCCCAAGCCGAGAACTATCGGAAAATGCTGCTCACCATCTCCGAGGATATCCGGGTGGTGCTGGTCAAGATTGCCGATCGCTTGCACAACATGCGCACGCTGGAGAGCATGTCACGCGAGAAACAGCTCAAAATCAAGTCGGAAACCGAGTTTATCTACGCACCGCTGGCCCACCGGCTCGGCCTGTACGCCATCAAATCTGAATTGGAAGACTTGTGCCTCAAGTTTTCAGATGCCGAGACGTACAACGAAATTATCAAAAAAATTAAAAAAACCGAACCGGCCCGGAACCGGTTTGTGCGGGATTTTGTCAAACCAATCGAGAACGCCCTGACCAAACACGGGCTCAAGTTTGAAGTCAAGCACCGGGTCAAGTCCATCCACTCCATCTACACCAAGATCGTCAAGCAAGAGGTTGCCTTTGAAGAGGTGTATGACTTGTTTGCCATCCGGATCATTTTGGATTCCCTGGCCGAACGCGAAAAAGCGGACTGTTGGTTTGCCTATTCGGTGGTCACCGATTTTTATCAGCCCAACCCCAGCCGGTTGCGTGATTGGGTGAGCCTGCCCAAGGCCAACGGCTACGAGTCGCTCCACACCACTGTGATGAGCAGCATCGGCCAATGGGTGGAGGTGCAGATCCGGACTGTGCGCATGGACGAGATCGCCGAAAAAGGCTTGGCCGCCCACTGGAAGTACAAACAGCAGCGCAACAAAGCGATCAACATCGAGCAAGGGATCGAGGAATGGCTCAAGCGCGTGCGCGAGACTTTGGAGAACAAGGACATCACTGCCCTGGAGTTTATTGAAGATTTTCGACGCAATTTGTTTGCCGAAGAAGTGTTTGTGTTCACGCCCAGGGGCGAGCTGCGCACTTTCCAATTGGGGGCCACGGTGCTCGATTTTGCTTTTGACATCCACACCGAAGTGGGGGCCCACTGCCTAGGGGCCAAAGTAAACCAAAAACTGGTACCGCTCAATTTCTCGCTCCGCAACGGGGATCAGGTAGAAATTTTGACCAGCAGCAAAGCCAAGGCCAACGACGGCTGGCTCAAGTTTGTGGTCACGTCCAAGGCCCGCGCCAAAATCAAGGAATACCTCAAGGAAGCCAGGCGCAAAGTCATCAATGAGGGCAAGGAAGTGGTGGCACGCAAGCTCCGGCAGATGAAGATCGAGCCTTCGCCACAAGTTTACACCCAAATGATGGTCTTCTTTGGGGTCAAGTCGGAGCAGGAACTGTTTTATCAGATCGGCAAGGGGACCATTGCCCACAATATGATCAAACGGTTCAATGAACCTTCGGCCAGCCCAGCCGCAGCCCCGATCCCCGTCAACGAGGCCACCAAGCCCCCAAAATCGGCCAAAAAAGGGGACGACTTTATCTTGATTGGCGGCTTGAACGATTCCATCAAATATGAGCTCTCCAAATGCTGTGATCCAATCCCCGGCGATGAGATTTTTGGGGTCACCACCACGTCCAAGGGAATCAAGATCCACCGCGTCAACTGCCCCAATGCAACCCACATTTTGGCCAAATACGGAGATCGGATCTTGCGGGTCAAATGGGCCAACGATACTACCGAGGAGTTTGAAATCAGCGTCAAGGTGTTGGGCACCGACCGCATGGGGCTGGTCAGCGATGTGACAAGGCTCATTTCGGCCCAGTTGAAAATCAATATTATGGCCCTCTCGTTCGATACCCGGGCTGGCGTGTTCGAGGGCAATCTGTCGTTGGCCGTGCGTGATGCTGCCCAATTGGACAAAATGATCAGCGAGATGGCCGCGATTGAAGGGGTGGTATCCGTTACCCGTCACCAGTTATCGTAGGCAGTTGGTGATCAAATGCTTTTTTTTGAGCACATTTGAGCATCAAATCACTAAACGGAAAAACACCATGTCATCACGCTCTTTTTTGCCCTCGCTGGCCAGTGTCACCCTCTTAATCATTGGGGTGTATGCCCTCCTGCGCTGGCAAGAAATCCCGATGGGCGACCTAGTGGACTGGCTGACAGGAATTGCCATTTTTTGGTGGCTGCTGGCCACCGTGACTATCCCGTGGAACATGCACTTTGCCGCTAAAGCACTGGTGGAAGATGCCAAAACATCGGCGCAGAAAAACATCAAGTTAAGGGCTGAAGATGTGGCTTATGCTGAAAAAATAGCCAATCGTTATCGCCAAGTGGCCATTGGGCTCCACTTGATCACTGCATCGGGCTTGGCCCTAATGGCCTACCTGAACCTTACCCCACTGGGCTATTGGGCGGCGGGAGTGGCATTATTGCTCACGTTTTTGCGCCCACTCATGCGCATGTATGAGTATGTGGTGGCGCGTTTGGCCAACATCCGCCAAGAAATCCGCTACCCTCGCGATGATGTGAGTGAGCTGCGCCAAAAAGTTGACATCATGGACGATCTGGTAAGATCGCTCGCCCGAAACTTGGATACAAATGACCAACACTCGCTCGTCAGCACCCAAATGGCGCGAACCGGGCATTTGGAAGTGGCCCTGCACGAGCTGCGGGTCTCCATCCAAGATCTGCGGGTAGAGAACGCTGCCGAGCACCAACAAGTGATCCGAAAAGCCGAAAGCACCATTGCCCGGTTGTCAGAAGATGCCCAGTTTCTCAACCAAGTGCGGGACATTATCCGATTTTGGAAGCAAGTGTAGAACTGGGCTGGCCATTTTCCGCACGAAAGTTCATTGGTGCGGAAAATGGCCAGTTTGGTAAGCCAGTGCCATTCAAGTCCTACAAACAGCGAAACTCCAATTTTTGGTCATCGCCATTGGATCTGTATTGATCAAATGCCCAACTTTTCCCTCAACAATTGTGCATAGTGGGACACCATGGCTGGGTTGATCGCATCTTCTCTATCCACCCGCAACAAGCAGGGAAAAGGGCAATGTTTCTGGATGATCCGCTCTGATTCGGGTGCGGGGCATTGGTTGAAAATAATGCCTTTTACGGTAAAATTGCTGTAGGGCAACCGACGGCTCAACTCATGGGCCGATAACAAAGTGTGGTTGATACTGCCCAAGTACAGATTGGCCACCAATATAATCTCTGCCGAAAATTTGTCGGCCAACTCGATCACAAAATGTTGGTCGTTGAGCGGCACCAGCAGCCCCCCCGCCCCCTCGATCACCAGATCATTGGAAGTGGCCGGAAGCTTGATCTGGTCAAAATCGATCTCCACCCCGTCCAGTTTGGCCGCCGCATGGGGCGAGACCGGCTCGGTAAACCGATAAGCCTCCGGGTGAAAGACGCTTTGGGCGTTGCTGACCAACGATCGGACAAACTTGGTGTCGCGGGGCATGCCCGATTGTACTGGTTTCCAGTAATCAGCTTGCAGGGCCTCGGTCACTATGGCACTGATCACACTCTTGCCGCTGTCAGTCCCGATGGCGGTGATAAAATAGCGTTTGGCGGACATTTAACAATAAAGTTGTAGGTTGGTGTTCATTTGTTGGGCGATGGATTGGGCCTGCAACCGGGCCGCCTGCGCAAAATCGATCCCCGATGAAGCATACAGGATTCCCCGTGAAGCGTTGACCAATAGGCCTCCCGTTTTGGTAAGGCCCAACCGTGAAACTTCGGCCAGATCGCCGCCTTGAGCGCCATAGCCGGGCACCAGTAAAAAGTGATCCGGAGCCAACCGGCGCACTTCGGCAAAAGCTTGGGGGTGCGTGGCCCCCACCACAAACATCAATTGCTCAGCAGTGCCCCACGTTTGGGCCGCCCGGATAACGGAGGTATAAAGCGGCTGGCCATCTGCGAGGAGCGCCGATTGCTGAAAATCTTGGCTGCCTTC
>JBBQXF010000156.1:0-8646 GCA_038209965.1 Cytophagales bacterium
TAGATTTTATTAGTTTCCATCTTGAGGTGTTCTTTCGTTAGCAATTTCTGTTAAAATAGCTTTCAAGTCAACTCCTGAATATGCTTTTAAATATTCCCAAGCTTCATCACCACCATAATACTCGCCTTCAACACCTGCATAGAGTGTTTTCAGCGTTTGTTGAATTCTGATTGCTTGATCTCTTTGTGGATAATAGAACATAACCCGAATAGGTTTATATCCGTGATTTCTAATTACCTGAACTCTTGTATGTTCTTTTGTAATGTGATCACCGTCGGTGGTTGCATCTCTCCACTTAACCTCTATTGCGTCATTGCCATTTAGAAAATCAATTTCAAAGGTTTTTGGTCGTTGTCCAATCGTGTTTTCTATCTTGGTTTTTATGCCATCAGAAAATTTAAAATTCAAACATAAAGTTGCGGCTTCTTCAAGAAATGAACCTGCGTACTTGTGGAGAAATCGTCCTGTATTTTGATATCGGTCAATAAGTTGTCCTTCTAGTAATGAAATGCCCAAAACACGATAAATAAGGTAATGAAAATTATCATCAGCTTTCATTTCTTCGGTTCTGGCTTCAATTTTTCCTTTCAGGTTTGCAGCATAAACTTCAGCTAAATTCCTTATTTTTTTATTAATTCGTCCATTCGTTTTTGTTAGATAAATTCTTCCGCAAGTTACTAAATTTTGTTCGGATACGGTCGCCCTACAATGAGGCACAATATCTGCATAAAACGTTACCCTTGCGTTTATCTCCGCTTTACCTCTAAGCTTTCTAGCCCGATAAAACGCTCCGTAACACTATTTCTGGCCCCTTTACTGTCCCAAAGAGTTTGCAACTCTAACATTGCGTTAAGTCATTCGGTTATCAGCCATGTTTATATCAGACTTGGTAAGTAACAACCGAAGACCTCGCCCCGCTAATTCCACTTTCAAGTGCGTGTAGCCCATCGGTATCGTCCTGTTCAGCCCACAAACTGTTTGCTTCATCAGCGGTTTTTGCGAATTTGAGTATTTATTTGCTACGCTCCAAATGATCCAAGATTTTTTTTATTTGGGCAAAACCTCGGTAGTCCAGGTTCGGCAGTGGCGGATGGTGGGCTGACCAGCCACTGCTTGGCTCACCTGATCACCACCAAAGGCGGAAATGACGTTCACCAGCCCACATAATCGGGTGGCTTAATGCCATTCAATCTCAGGTACACCAACATTTGTGCCCGGTGATGCGTTTGGTGATCATTGATTAAATTGACAATCTGGAGTTTGTTCATGGGCCCGGCAAAGAAAGTAACTGGATCTTTTAAGTGCAATGGCAGAAAAGATTCCAGTGCCGAAATAGCGTAGCCATAAACTTTATTGACAACACTGATGATGGAATCTTTATCTTGAACTTTCATTTCGGACTTTTTAACCGGATTCTGTTCCTGTTTCAGATAAGAAGCGGAGAGCCATCCCAGGTTCTGCGACAAGTGCAAGAGCTGTTCACCGAAATTCATTTCATCTGGCGTAGGTTTGAACAGGTATTTTTCAGCCGGCATCAAGGTTGCTACTTTCAAGGTATATTCTTTGGCACGGTTCAATTTCTGAATGGCCGCCTGAATAAAAAGCGAGTCGATAGACTGGGCTTGGGCACCATTGCACAAGCAGAGGCCCAGTAAAACTAAACAATAGAGGCGCATGGTTTTCAACATTAAATTCGTTATTAGGTGCGCGAATGACCTGCTCTCCATATCGATTCTCTTGGCTGCCAAGGATTTATGATAAATTGTAGGGTCTCTGGTGCAGTAGGTTCACACCAAAGATATTCCAAAATCAAATCTTTTTCTTTGGTTAATGAAAAAAGTGGCGAGATCGGCTATGCGTTTGCTAAATTCAGAAATAACCTCGCCAGCAACCCATGT
This sequence comes from Cytophagales bacterium, assembly GCA_038209965.1. Lineage (GTDB taxonomy): Bacteria > Bacteroidota > Bacteroidia > Cytophagales > Thermoflexibacteraceae > JALONO01. The sequence goes on from JBBQXF010000156.1 coordinate 1,899, forward strand.
GCTGGATTTTTACATAGCTTGATAGGTTGGATGGTATGTTGGCGGACGTTCTTTTTTCGTTAAATTCCAAGTAGTTTTTTCTTTTGAGTGTCAAACTCGGCTTGTGTCAAAATTCCTTGGTCTCCAAGTTTAGCAAGTTTTCCCAATTAATCTGCAATGTCCACTTGTTGAACTACTGTAATAGGTGCTGACATTTCTTTTGGTACGCTTAATTTTACTCTTACTTTTTCGCAAAATTCCCTTCCAGAGGAGTTTTCTACATTGCTAATTTTCGCAATATTTCCACTTGCTATTATTTTAATATCAGTATAAAAAATTCCTGTTTCATACTGAATTGAAGAAATTTTGTTAAGTCCAAAGTCTTCAACTTTTAAACCATAAAAAAGTCCTTTATCTACAAACAATAAACGTTTATTTGTTGCTACTAAAATTCCTTGTCCACCATTATACTTACCTTGAACAAGTCCAAATATTTGCTCGTCTTCGGGAATAATTGTTGGAAGTTCTGCAATTTCTTTGCGTCCTCAAAGTATTGATGATTGGGTTATGCCAATATTTTGAAGTTGTTCTTGAATACCGTTTATTGTTTCGGTCGCATTTAACAATTTTGCTTTTAACTCTTCTAATGTGTGTTTTTTTGAATTCGCAAATTTGTTAATTTTGAGTAATTTTCTGAAACAGTCTAGACAAATTGTTTCGCCAGATGCAAGTTTAACACCTCCCAAAATAGGTGTATTCCCAAATTTTAGTTCTACTGAACAGTTACCACAATTAGCCATATTTCTTTTTTCATTCCTTATTTTTGTTGTTTTAGCTAGTTTTATAGAGTTACCACCAACATCCCTATAAACGCAACCCTTGCGTCTATTTTAAAACTTCCACCTTACCTGCTGACTTTCCAGCCCGATAAAACGCTCCGTAACAATTTTGGTCACTTATTTCTTGTCGCCTCACTATTTTGGAGCAACCAAAAACCTCGCCCCGCTAATCCCACTTTCAAGTGCCTGTAACTTAACGGTGCGCTACTGCGACATTTGTCCAAATAGCCCATCGGTATCACCCTGTTCAGCCCACAAACTGTTTGCTTCATCAGCGGTTTTTGTGAATTTGAGTATTTATTTGCTACGCCCCAAATGATCCAAGATTTTTTTTATTTGGGCAAAGGCGGCCCGCCAATTGGGCCAAACCTCGGGGGGTGCGGGTTCGGCAGATGCGCTGGTGAGCCAGCGCATCTGCCGGCCACGACCTCGGCCCACCAAAATTAACCCTGATCCTGCACCGGATAAATCGGTTTCAGCATAAATTGCACGCCACAAACCGCCCTTGCAATGAAGAAAACGCTTTACTATTTTTTTGGTTTTTGGTTACTTGCCGCTTGCCCGGATCCGACGCTGGGGCAAACCGTCCCCGCGCCCGGCCCGGCCACTTCTGGTGTTCTAACGGGACAGCCCACTTTGACCGTACCCTACATTATGCGCGATCCCAAATGGATCGGTACGGCCCCCAGCGAGATTGGCTGGTCGGATGACAGCAAGAAAATTTACTTTCGTTGGAATCCCGATCGGCTGCCCGAGAGCATTTGGTACTCAGTCGGGCTGAGCAGTGCCAGACCCATGCGGGCCGTGGACAGCGATCGCCGCCAGTCCAGCACCGACGGGGTGCTGAACAAGGCCCGGACTAAAAAGCTGTATGTCAATGATGGTGACATCTTCCTCAAAGATTTGGTCACTGGCAACGTGCTCCAATTGACCAATACCTTGGAAATTGAGAACAATGCTCGCTTTAGTGCTGATGAAAGCCGGTTTTTTTTCCGAATGGGTAATAATTTGTTTGCCCAGCACCTGAAGACTGGCGCGTTGGTGCAACTGACCAATTTTCAGCGGGGCAGCAAACCCAGTGGGCCAATCCTCAAGCCGGCCAATGAAAATTGGCTGGAAGACGATCAATACGGTTTATTTGACGTGCTGCGTGAGCGCAAAAAAAAGAGCAATTGGCGGCAAGCCCAATCGGCGACGAACAAGCCCAATCGGCCCAAAGAAATTTTTATCCAAGAAAAAGGGTTGGATAATTTGCAGGTCAGCCCCGATGAGCGTTTTGTTTCTTATCGGCTCACCAAATCGGCGCGGGCCAAGTTTACGGCCGTGCCCAACTATGTGACCGGAACGGGTTTTACCGAAAACCTGAACGCCCGTCCCAAAGTGGGCGATGAGCAGAGCACGTATGAATTGTGGATGTATGATCGGCAGCGCGATACGGTTTTGATGGTCAGTCCCGATAAATTGCCGGGGCTGGCCGAAATGCCCGCTTTCACCAAAGACTACGTTAAGGCGGCCGAAGCCAAGCCAACCAAGCGCGAAGTAGCGCCCGTTGGCCCGTTTTGGAACCAAACGGGCACGAAGGCAGTGGTAGCCTACCGTTCCTTGGACAACAAAGACCGCTGGTTGGCCCTGCTGGATGCTGCCACTGGCGCACTGCAAGTGATTGATCACCAGCGTGATGAAGCGTGGATCGGCGGGCCGGGCATCGATGGGTTCTTGCTTGCACCTGGTCGGCTGGGTTGGCTGCCCGACCATCTAACGTTCTATTTCCAATCGGAGGCTACTGGCTGGTCGCACTTATATACCTACAACACGCAAACCAATACCAAAAAGGCCCTTACTTCGGGTAATTATGAAGTGCGCTCGGCCCAATTGAGCAACGATGGCAAACATTTTTACCTCACCACCAGCCAAGTACACCCCGGTGAGGATCATTTTTACAAAATAGCCTCAGCGGGCGGGCCAGCCGTGCAGCTCACCGCCCTGCCGGGTGGCAACGATTGCAGCCTTTCGCCCGATGAAAAGTGGATCGCCATCCGTCATTCTACCAGCAACCGGCCGTGGGAACTGTACTTGATGGAAAATAACCCGGGGGCCAAAGCGGTTCAACTTACCCAGTCGTTGACCGATGAATTTAAAGCGTATCCTTGGCGCGAACCCACCGTGACCACTTTCCGCGCCCGCGATGGGGCCGGTGTCCACGCCCGGGTGTATGCGCCCGCCACGGCCCAGCGCAATGGGGCAGCCGTGATTTTCGTGCACGGGGCGGGTTATCTGCAAAATGCCCACAAATATTGGAGCTCCTATTTTCGGGAGTATATGTTCCACAACTTGCTGGTGGACAAGGGCTACGTAGTGTTAGACATCGATTATCGGGGCAGTGCGGGCTATGGCCGCGACTGCCGCACGGGCATTTATCGGCACATGGGCGGCAAAGACTTGACCGATCACTTGGATGGGGCGAAATTATTGGCCGAAAAATACGGCGTGGATGCCAAACGTATCGGGATTTATGGCGGCTCTTATGGTGGTTTCATTACTTTGATGGGAATGTTTACGGCTCCTGATGAATTTGCGGCGGGGGCGGCCCTGCGACCCGTCACCGATTGGGCCCACTACAACCACGGCTACACCAACAACATCCTCAATACTCCCATTGGCGATAGCTTGGCCTATGCCAAAAGTTCGCCGATTTATTTCGCCGAGAACCTCAAGGGGGCGCTGCTGATCTGCCACGGTATGGTGGATGTCAACGTCCATTTTCAGGATGTGGTGCGGCTTTCGCAGCGGCTCATCGAGCTGGGCAAGGACAACTGGGAATTGGCCGTGTATCCAGTGGAGGATCATGGTTTTGTCGAGCCCAGCAGTTGGGCCGATGAGTACAAGCGGATATTGAAACTGTTTGACGATAACTTGAGCAAAAAACCTTAGGTTCATTCCCCGGCCCAGTGGCCTGCCACGGTCAACTCTTGGGCAATGATTGCGCACAGTATTGGTGGGCAGTGGTTGTCCAAGATTTGTTAATCAAGTAAACTATTTTCTGGCCAGAATCCTTATCTTTGGCCAAACTGAACAAGTTCAATATGAAAGATGTATTCTACGGATGGTGGGTGCTCATGGCCCTCGTGTTGGTATATATGGTCACCAATGGTATATTTCTCAACACACTGCCCTCTTTTTCACCCCAGTTGCTGGACGAGTTCAAGCTGACCAACGAGCAGGTGGCCCAACCTGCCTCCATCTTGTACTCGCTGGTGGCTATTTTAGCGGCGCTGGTCGGTTTTTTACTGGATAAATTTTCACCCAAAGCCATTATGATCGGTGGGGCGGTCGTCTTGCTGGCCAGCCTATTGGCCTTGGCCTCAGTCACCTCCTTTGCCCAAGTCAGGCTGGTCTATGTGATGGTGGCCTTCGGACTGACCGCCTCTGGCATCGTATCCAGTATGTACCTCATTACCAAGTGGTTCAATAAATACCGGGGTGTAGCGGTGGGCATTTTTCTGATGGGATCGAGCTTCGGCGGGGCCTTGTTCAACAAAGTGGCGGGGTGGGGGATAGTCGCTTACGACTGGCGCACCGCCGCCCTGATCTTGCTGGGTGCGGCCACGGTGATGATGCTGTTGCCCCTATTGCTCTTGGTCAGGAACGGGCCCCAAGCCATGGGCCTGCTCCCCGACGGTGAGGTCGTTACCGCCACTAGCGACTTCAAACCCAGTCCTTTGGGCATGACGTTGGGCGCGGCCGCGCGTACTCCCCAATTTTATTTGCTCCTTTTTGCCACTGCCACCCTTTGGTTTTGCATCACCGGCGTGATCAACCACCAAGTGCTGTTCATCGAGAAAGACTTGGGCTACGCCAAACCGTTGGTGACCAATGTGACGGCCTTGTTTTTCTTGTGCAGCGTGGCCGGCAAGGTCATGTTCGGCTTTCTGGGCGACCGGTATGATAAAAAAACCATTATGCTCATTTCGGTCTTCAACTTGCTCATCGGTTCGGTACTGTTGCGTTTCCTGAATGAGTTGCCCACGACTATGCTATATATGTATGCCTTTATTTACGGGATAGCTTTTAGTGGGGCTTTTACCATGATTCAAGTGGTAGTGGCCGAACGCTACCACGGCAGTTCCTATGGAAAAATTTTGGGCATTTTTACCATGATCGACACCTTTGCGGGCAGCGCGGGCATCATCTTGCTGGGCAAATGGCGCCGGGCCAATGGTGATTATTTTGATGGGTTCAACCTCATGATCGCCCTGTGCATCATTGCTTGCGTGTGCGTGCTGTTCATTCGCAAGCCCGCCCCCCAACCCAACTTGATTGCAAATGGCTGAGCATGGGCAAACGGAAATGCTGGGCGAATCGGTGGAAGAGACCTTGGTGCTCACCATTCTGGAACTGGCCGCTGCCCTGAGCAAGCGGGGCGACATGATCAGCGATCGGGTGGGCATTACCACCCAGCAATGGATCGTACTGCTCTACATTTACGGGGATCCCAACATTCCGCTCATTGGCAAAATGCACCGCGAGGGCGGTTTTGTGCCCAATGCCGGGCGCATGGCCTCCGAAATTGCCGATTCGCTCAATGTATCCCGCGCCAATGTGACCAACATGGTCAATGGCCTGATCAGCAAGCAATTGGTTTATCAAGAAAAGGATAACAACGATCTGCGCCGCCGGTTGCTCAAACTTACCCCGGCGGGCATTGGCCTGATCGAGCGCATTGAGCCTTTTCGCCGCAAGGCCAATCATTCCTTGTTTGCTGTGCTCAAGGAAAAAGCCATGAAAGAAATGTTGGTCAATATGAAAGCCCTATTGCACCGGCTTTACCGGGAGGAGTGAGGCTGCCGAAATGGGGGATTAAGCTATGACATTGGCCCACCCAACGAAAGTGGCGGTTGGTGGGTTAGAATTTTGTGACTGCACCTCCGCCTCCGCAATCGGTTTCACTGGCCAAGAGAGCAACTTATCGAAAGGCAAGTTGCAACTATTTTGTAGTTTTATTGTTGACCGATAAGCGTTTAACAATTGATAGTTAATTTAATGGAAAAGATCCCGAAGGTTGTTAGATTTACCAAACCAGCAATTACCAACGTTTTGTAAGATGCCGGCGGGGCGCATTTGACACGATATGTTATTTTTCTGTACACTTATTATCCCGCTGCGGTAAAGCACAAAAACTACTACCTAGTTACAAAAAGTCCAAAATCAATTGACGCTTACCCTAACTCAACAACCCTTTTCCCATGCGCGATCCACAACTCTATGACTACTGGGCCTACACCGATCGGCCACCCATCCGGTGGAAAAACGGGGCCAAACTGGCTTTTTGGGTAGCCCCCAACATTGAGTTTTATGAATTGGACCCACCCACCAACCCCCAACGCAAACCTTGGGCACGGCCCCACCCCGATCTGCGCGGTTATGCCATGCGCGACTACGGAAACCGGGTGGGCCACTACCGGATGATGGAGGCGATGGATCGCCACGGGGTGCGCGGCAGCATTTCGCTCAGTGTGGCCATGTGCCAACACCACCCCGAGATCATCGCAGCCTGTACCGAACGCAATTGGGAATTTTTTTCGCACGGGATTTACAACACCCGCTATTGCTACGGCATGGATGAGGGCCAGGAACGGGCCATTATCGAGGATGCGCTCCAAACCGTGAAAGCGGCCACGGGGCAAACCATCCGGGGGTGGCTGGCCCCCGCGCTCACCCATACGGAGCGCACTTTTGACCTGTTGGCCGAGTATGGCATCTGGTACTCGTGCGACTTGTTCCAAGACGACCAGCCCCAGCCGTTGCACGTCAAAACGGGGCGCCTCATTTCCATGCCCTATTCGCTGGAAGTGAACGACGTGATCTGTTACAATTCCTATTTACAGTCGCCTAGGCACTACGGCGAGGTATTGAAGCGGCAGTTTGACACC
>JBBQXF010000157.1:0-8531 GCA_038209965.1 Cytophagales bacterium
CCTGATAGTGGCCACTGGCTTTATCGGATCCACCGAAAAGGGGGAAAGCACGACGTTGGGCCGGGGCGGCTCCGACTATACCTGTTCCATTTTTGCCGCCGCCCTAGATGCCAGCGAAGCCGAGATCTGGACCGATGTGGACGGCGTGATGACGGCCGACCCACGCAAAGTGAAGCAAGCTTTTTCCATTGATCGCCTGAGCTACGAAGAGGCCATGGAAATGTCGCACTTTGGGGCCAAGGTAATCTACCCGCCGACCATGCTCCCGGCCATGAAAAAGAACATCCCCATCATCATCCGCAATACTTTCAACCCGCCTTTCCAAGGTTCGGTGATTGGTAATGTCAAGTCCGATGCCTTTGCGGGCGTGCCCGTGAAAGGGATATCCTCCATCAGCCACATATCGCTTTTGCGCTTGCAAGGGAGCGGGATGGTGGGCGAGCCGGGGGTATCGGCCCGGCTGTTCAATGCCCTGGCATCCGATCAGATCAGCGTCATTTTGATTACCCAAGCCTCTTCGGAACATACGATCTGTTTTGCCGTCAAGCCCGAAGAAGCGGGCCCGGCCAAACGTGTGATCGACAAGGAATTTACCACTGAAATCCGCGAGGGGCTCATCGATGAAGTGGTGGTGGAGCAGGAATTGTCCATCATTGCCATTGTGGGCGAAAACATGCGCAATTCGTCGGGCGTTGCCGGGCGGATGTTCCAAGCAATGGGCAATAATGGGATCAATATCGTGGCCATTGCCCAAGGATCTTCGGAACTCAACATCTCTACGGTAATCAAAAAAGAGGACGAGATCAAAGCCCTCCGCGCCTTGCACCAAGCTTTTTTTCTGTCCGACACCAAGACCATCAACGCGTTCATCGTGGGGGTCGGACTGGTGGGGAGCACCTTGCTCCGCCAGATGAACGAGCAGCGTGAATACCTCAAACAAGAATACAACCTCGAGTTCAGGGTGGCCGGGATTGCCAATAGCAAAAAGCGCCTTTTCGATCTCAATGGCGGCATCAACCTGGACCAGTGGCGCGAAGCCTTGGCCAAGGACGGGACTGAAATGAATGTGCAGGGCTTCATCCATGAAATGGAACAGCTCAACTTGGCCAACTCGGTGTTTGTGGACAATACAGCCAGCGGCGAGGTGTCCCAGGGCTATGAAGAAATTCTGCGCAACAGCATTTCCATTGTCACCCCCAACAAAATCGCGTCCTCGAGCAGTTACAGCCGTTACCTCAACTTGCGCAATACTGCCAAACGCCACGGCGTGTTCATGCTTTATGAAACCAATGTGGGCGCGGCCCTGCCCGTGATCAGCACCCTGCGCGACCTGATCAACAGTGGCGACCGGATCCAGCGCATTGAAGCCGTATTATCTGGCACTTTGTCCTATATATTCAATACGTTCAGCGGTCAGGTGCGGTTCAGTGAAGTGGTGAAAGAGGCCAAGCTAAAAGGCTATACCGAACCTGACCCCCGCGAAGACCTGAGCTGCAAGGATGTGGGCCGCAAAATCTTGATCTTGGCCCGCGAATGTGGCTACGGGATGGAATTTGAGGACATCACCATCAAAGGCTTCTTGCCCGAAAGTTGCTTAGCAGCCCCTTCGGTAGAAGATTTTTTCACTGAACTGAGCCGGCACGACGATTATTTTGAAAACCTCCGGGCCACTGCCGAGCAGGCCGGGCAGCGGCTCCGCTGCATTGCCAAATTTGAGGGTGGCAAAGCCCAAATTGCCCTTGAATCAGTCGGTTTTGACCATTCGTTCTATTCCCTCTCGGGCAGCGACAACATCATCGCCTTCACCACCACCCGTTACCCCGAGCGCCCGCTGGTGGTCAAGGGATCGGGCGCGGGGGCGGAAGTGACGGCTGCCGGGGTGTTTGCCGACATGATCCGGATCGCCAATTATTTGCAGGGCGACTAGTCTGCGATGCTACCAAACGTGCGGTTCTGGGCCATCGGACCGCACGTTTGGTAGCTCATTCACCTGCATCGGTGCCATTTTTTGCGTCGATCCAACCTTCCCAATCGATTTTGCCCTAGACCTCAACCGTTTTTGAGGTTGGCTTGGGAAAAGGCAATCAAGCAGGTTGACCAAAACCTAAATTCTCGATCCGGCAATGGCTCTGGTTTCCTTTTTTCGGACTATATTTGTTACCAACGACCAACCACAAGTGCATGAAACTCCGTTGCCTGGTTATTATTTGCTGCTGCTGTCTGGTGGCCCAACGTACGTTGGCGCAAGCCGTCAAGGCCCGCACCGATGACTTTATTTACGACTTTGACATCCGTACCCCCCAGGTCTACTTGGCCCCGGCCGGTGCGATCCAGAATATGCTTTTGCCCCCAATCACGGCCTTGGGCAGTGGGCTGCCACTGATATTGGAATTTGATAAATTGAGTGAACAGATGGAACGGTTTGCCGTGCGGATCATCAATTGCAATGCCGACTGGTCGGTTTCCCAGCTCAATCCCACCGAATACTTGGACAGTTACAACGAGTTTTTTATTACCGACCGCCAACTGTCGTTCAACACCAAGGTCAATTACGTCCACTACCGCTTTGAAGTACCACCAGTCAAGGTCTCGGGCAACTATTTGATCAAAGTATATGAAGAAGGCTACGAAACCAATGTCAAACTGACCCGCCGCTTCATGGTGTTTGAGAATGGGGCCAGCATTGCCTCCCAGTTTGGCAGCCCGACGGGTGTGGAGGAAGCCCAGCGCAACCAGCAGATCCAGTTCAGTGTCAATTACGGGGCCTTCCAATTGGTCAACCCAATGCAGCAAATCAAGGTGGTGCTGCGCCAAAATTTTCGGTGGGACAATGCCATTGTGGGTTTGCAGCCGACCTTTGTCCGCGACTTTGAACGCACGCTGGACTACCAACATTTCAACTTGGAGAACAATTTCAAGGGGGGGAGCGAGTTCCGGCTCTTCGATTGCCGCAACTTTCAGGCCCGCAACCTTAATGTGGCCAAGCAGGAGATGCGCCCAAAAATCAATGAGATTTTTATCAATCCTGATGAAAGTCGCAATGGCTGGGCCTACAACAAGCCCTTTGAAGATAAGAACGGGCGTTATTTTGTCCAGAACGTGCTCGGGCGTGACGGTGGCACGGAGGCCGACTATATGGAGGTGGTGTTCACCCTCAAGTTACCAGCGGAAGTGCCCGGGGCGGTGTACATCACGGGCGGATTCGCCGACTGGCAGCTGATCGACGAGTATCGGATGAAATATTTTGCCGATCAACAGTGCTACCAGACTGTGCTGGTGCTCAAGCAGGGGGCCTACGACTACCAATACAGCTACCTTCGGCCCGATGGCAAGCGGGACGACGTGTTTTTTGAGGGAACCCACGCCCGCACGGGCAATAGCTATGAGATTTTGGTCTATCTGCGGCCAGTGGGCGGTCGTTCCGATCGGTTGATTGGGTATAAATTATTCTAGCCGAAAATGAGTGGGGGAATAGATTTGATTATGATTGTCAGCCCAATTTTAACTTATCCATCATCCGAGCACCATAACACCGGTACTGTTCAGCATCGACCGCCCAAACTTGAAAATCGCTCAGCTTACGTTTACTTTTGGGTGGCATTCAGGGCAACAATTTAACAAGACATGATACAAGAAATCAAACAGAAAATCGATTTCAAAACCAAACCAATCGGCTCACTGGGCCAACTGGAAGAGATAGCGATTAAAATTTGCTTGGTGCAAAACACATTAACCCCAATACTGCTAAATCCAACTTTACTGGTATTTGCAGCCGACCACGGCATAACAAAAGAAGGAGTAAGTGCCTATCCAGCAGCCGTAACCCCGCAAATGGTACTTAATTTTTTGAACGGGGGAGCAGCGATAAACGTATTTTGCAAACAACATGGCATTGATCTTAAAGTAATCGATGCAGGGATCAATTTTGATTTTATCCCAAGCGAAAACCTAATGGATGCAAAAATTGCTAAGGGGACAAAAAGTTTTCTGACAGGAAATGCAATGACCACCGATGAAATGGAATTGTGTTTTGCAAAGGCAAATGGAATTATTGCACAAATTGCGGAAACTGGCTGTAATATTGTCGGTTTTGGTGAAATGGGCATCGGCAACACCTCTTCGGCAAGTATGTTGATGAGCACACTGTGCAATATCTCTGTTGAACAGTGTGTGGGCAGGGGCACCGGTTTGGATGACGATCAATTAACCCAAAAAATGAACATTTTAAAACAAGCCCAGCAAAACCGCGCTGAACCCAAAAGTGCCAAACAAGCACTAGAATATTTTGGTGGCTTTGAAATTGCCCAAATTTGTGGGGCCATGCTCGCCGCTTACGATAAAAACATGCTGATACTGGTGGATGGGTTTATTGCTACCTCGGCGTTCTTGTGTGCTTTTCATATTAGCCCAAAAATAATTGATAACGCTATTTTTTGTCATTTAAGTGATGAAAAAGGGCATAAAATAATGTTGCAATATTTGAATGTAAAGCCAATATTGAATATTGGTATGCGATTGGGCGAGGGTACTGGTTGCGCTGTTGCTTACCCCATTATTCAAAGTGCTGTAAATTTCCTCAATGAGATGGCAAGTTTTGAAAGTGCCAATATTTCCAACAAATAAACAATGAGAGAAGAAATCAGGGTTTTTTTTACCGCTTTGATGTTCTACACCCGCATACCTTGTCCAAGTTGGGTGGATCATTCCGAAGGCTACATCAACCGATCGACACGCTACTTTCCCTTCATTGGTTGGATAGTGGGCGGGGCAGCGGCAGCGGTCATTTATGCGCTGAACTTTATTTTTCCAAGTTCGGTATGTGTCATATTATCGCTCGCCACCACCATCCTCATTACGGGCGCTTTTCACGAAGATGGCTTTGCCGATGTTTGTGATGGGTTTGGGGGCGGTTGGACGAAAGAAAAAATTTTGGAAATAATGAAAGACAGCCGAGTGGGTGCTTACGGTGCCATTGGCTTGATCATCCTATTTTCCTTGAAAATAGTTGTGTTGGTAGAATTAATGAATTTTGAATTGTGGTTTTGCCTCAAAGCAATCGCTTTGGCTCATGTGATCAGCCGGATGGCGGCGGTTACCATGATTTTTACCCACAACTATTCTAGGGCCGACGAAACTAGCAAAATAAGGCCGATTGCCAAAAAACTGACGATGACCAATTTTATAATTAGCTCGGTTTGGCTTGTTCCCGCATTTTTAATTTTCCAGCATTGGTTGATTGTTTTGGTGGTGCTGCCCGTTTACTTGATGAAAATATACTTGGCAAACTATTTTACCAAATGGATAGGAGGCTACACTGGCGATTGTCTGGGAGCCACGCAACAAATAACCGAAATGATCACCCTTTTATTTTGCCTTGGCTTGTGCAAGTATATTTAATCCGACATACTACCCCAGCCATAGCCAAAGGAATTTGCTATGGCCAAACAGACATTGGTTTAAACGAAACCCTGTTTGAGCAAGAAATAAAAATTATTCAATCAAAGTTGTCCGATGAGATCGAACAGTTTTACACAAGCCCCTTGATACGCTGTAAGTCATTGGCCGAAAAGCTATCCCCCAATTGTATAGTTGATGGTAGATTGATGGAATTAAATTTTGGAAATTGGGAAAATGAAAAGTGGAACGAACTAGACCAAGCTGATTTAAATCTGTGGATGGGGGATTTTGTAAATATAAAAACTCCGAATGGAGAAAACTATTTGGATTTACACCGAAGAACCAAACAGTTTATTGCAATGGCCCTCAAAACAAGTAGTAAAAAAATTGCCATTGTAACCCATGCTGGCAACATAAGAAGTTTCATAAGTTTTACCTTAGGTTTACCGCTTAAAAATTCTTTTAAAATACAATTGGGTTATGCTTCAGTAGTTGTTCTTACCTTAAACCAAGACAAATACCTTAATCAATTTAATCTCTTGCTATAATGGCCCGGGAGAAAATAAGATACTTGGCAACGCGCACTTTTTTGCCAAGGGCAATGTGGTTTAAGCGGGTCAACAGGGTTTGCTTCTTGATTGTCTGCGCTTATTGTTCCGGTTGGCCGAAAACCGATTTTGTTTGGGGTAAATTGATTTTGGGTTTGTGCAATGTGATATTGACCAAACGGCCGGATAGGCGCTCTGGTAAAAATACAACTAATTGATTTTCAGTTTTTTAACAAATTGGTGTTGATTTTCGCCGTTTAAAGCATTATCTTTATTGGCCTCTGCCCAAGGCAAGTATGCCGTTAAGGGGCAAGCTTGCTCAGCCCCAAAGGTGACAAAAGTCATTTATCCGAATAAGCTTGGTCACTTTTTCCTCCTCAGTTCCCACCTAATTTTGCCCTATTCACAAAGGGAAATGTGCGGCCAAGGTCGCTTTTCTGGCAAATGGCCGCGCAACCAGCCCTGTTCCCGGGATCTAACATTGATCAGCATGCCTGAATTGGAAATGGCCGTGGAGCAAATATGCTACCATTGCGGCGAAAAATTGGAGGACGAGCCCCTCCAACGCGACGACAAGCATTTTTGTTGCCTTGGCTGCGCCACTGTTTACGAGATGCTGCGCGATAACGACCTGTGCGACTACTACCAACTCAACGCCCAAGCTGGCCTCAACCTGCGGGAACGCCCAACCAATGACCAATATAAATTTTTGGTCGATGAAAAGGTAGTCTCCCAATTGCTGGATTTTTCGGATGGGCAAGTGGCCAAAGTTACGTTCTTTGTCCCGGCCATTCATTGCAGTTCGTGCATTTGGCTGCTGGAAAACCTGCACAAACTCCACCCGGGCATCGCTGGCTCACGGGTCAACTTCCTGCGCAAAGAAGTGGGCATTTCCTATTTGCCCGACCAAGCCACCCTCCGGCAAGTGGCGGATCTAATGGCCAATGTGGGTTATCCACCCCACATCACCCTTGAGAGCTTGGACAAAACCGCCGAGGCCCGCACGAAGACTGATCGGGCATTGCTCTACAAAGCGGGGGTTGCGTTTTTCTGTTTTGGCAATTTGATGCTGCTCAGTTTCCCCGAATACCTGACCTTGGGCGAGTTTGTGGAGAGCAATTTTCGCCAATTTTTTGGGTACCTCAACATTGCCTTGGCCCTGCCCGTGGTTTTCTATTGTTCCACCGATTATTTCTGGTCAGCCTACCAAGCTTTCCGCCAACGGCAAATGAACATCGACGTGCCGATTGCGTTGGGCATAGTGGCCTTGTTTTTCGTCAGCCTTTACGAAATCCTCTCGCACACGGGCGCAGGCTACCTCGACTCGCTCGGCGGACTGCTGTTTTTCTTGCTCGGTGGCCGTCTGTTTCAGCAAAAAACGTTTGATGCCCTTTCGTTTGAGCGAGATTACAAATCCTATTTTCCTATTTCGGTCACCATCCGGCAAGACGGCCAAGAGCGGATGGTGCAAGTGGCCGATCTAAAACGCGGCGATCGGATGCTGATCCACCACCAAGAACTCATCCCGGCTGACGCGCTCATGCTCAAAACCCTTGGCGAAGCATCGGCCATGATTGATTATAGCTTCGTCACTGGCGAAGCTGTGCCCGTGGCCAAGCACGTCGGTGAGCTGGTGTATGCGGGCGGGCGGCAAACCGGTGGCACCATTGAACTGGAAGTCACCAAAGCCTTCTCGCAAAGTTATTTGACAGCGTTATGGAACAATGACGCTTTTCAAAAAACGGATGCCTCCCAGATAGCGCGGATCACCAATCGGTTTAGCAAAGCCTTTACGACCAATGTACTGGTAGTGTCCATCGGTGCGGCCCTGTATTGGTTGCCCCAAGACCTGACCACTGCCCTCCGGGCCTTTACCTCGGTGCTCATTATTGCGTGCCCCTGCGCCATTTCGCTGGCGGCACCTTTTGCGCTGGGCATGGCTCTCCGCATTTTTGGGCGGCGCAATTTCTATCTCAAAAACACGGCGGTGATCGAACAATTGGCGGCCACTGACACCATCGTATTGGACAAAACCGGCACCCTGACCGATACCCAACGGGCGGAAGTTCACTTTGACGGCCAGCCGCTCACCGGGCCCGAGCTGGCCGCTGTGCTGGCCTTGGCCAAACAGTCCACCCATCCCTTGAGCAAAGCAGTAGCCGCGTGGATCAAACCGCTCGCCGGCACGGCAAGTACTGGCCTTCAAGCTGTCAGTGAGACCGCTGGGCAAGGCTTGCAAGGGGTTTGGGCCACGCAAAAACTGGCATTGGGCACGGCCAAGTTCGCCGGGGCCAACATTCCCGAAAGTGAAGCAGATGCCGCTGGCAGCCGGGTTTACCTCAGCATCGGGGGCATTTATCGGGGCTGCTTCCGCGTCCAAAACCACTATCGGGCAGGCGTGGCAGAAGTGATTGGGGCCCTTGCCCCGACCCACCGGCTCATCGTGCTTTCGGGCGACAATGAAAAAGAGCGCGGGCGGTTGGAAAAATTATTTGCCGGCCACCAAAGCCTGACCCCAATGTTGTTTGGCCAAAGCCCACAGGGCAAACTCGATTTTGTGCAGCAATTGCGGGAAAAAGGCAAGCA
>JBBQXF010000158.1:0-8400 GCA_038209965.1 Cytophagales bacterium
GGCCTCACCGGCCGGGAAGCCGACTTCACCGATACTTGCCCCGCTTATGTGCACGATGAAGCCGAAAAGGAAAAACTGCTCACCAATCGCCACCGCCAGAAGATGACCAATGCCGTGGCCAGCAAGGGGTTGAGGTTTGCCAATTATGTGATTGATATGGTCATGTACTTGGTTTTGTTATTTGCATTGGTATTGTTCTTGGGCCTAATCGGCGGACTTGGATTGTTGGGAAGTTCACTTTGGTTGAATCTGATTGCTTTATTTATGAATTTCACCTATTACACAGCAATGGAAAGTGCAACGGGCCAAACCATCGGTAAAATGATCACTGGTACAATAGTAGTGGACGCAAACGGGGACCGCCCCAGCACTTCCACCATCATGTTGCGTAGCTTGTGCCGGTTTATTCCATTTGAGGCGGTTTCTTTTTTGGGCGAGGGTACCGGCTGGCATGATCACTTGACCAAAACTATGGTGGTCAGGAAAAAATATTTCACTGAAGACATTGAAATATAGTACAAAGTAAGCCGAAATGACCAGTAAAATCCAGTGAATGGTCGGTCAGTTCGTAGTAATATTGTTAAGTAAAAGTAAATTTTATTAACTTTATGGAAGTGTGTTCATTACCTGCTTATGTATTGGGTCGGCATTGGCTTTGAACTGACAAGCTGAGCGTTAATATTTTTCTGATAACTGATGAATGTTTGCGTTCAAAATAGTGTGGGAATTCCAAAGTTTTCAATTAAGCCATTAATGGATTTGGTGAAAATTTGGATCGGGACAGAGGTGAATTAAAAATTTTGTTAAACCTAAAGTTTGGGCCTTTGCGAAAGGTACAGGTCGGAATTATTTAAAGTGTCACAGCAGCACCAACATTAAAACTGTAAAGTATTTCATTTGGTTTTCGGTCGGAAGTAAGTTTACTTTTTCTTTCTCTTTAATCGATGACCCACTATTGTCCCAACACCCTAGCTCGATTCATTGAACGAATTGAGCTTGTAAAACTTTACAAAACAAAGAAGTTGTCTGTATCCGCCCCGAATGGATGCTTGATATTCAAGTTTGTCATTGTAAAAGGAAACTTTTGCGATGACTATTGGGTAGAAAGGTTGGCCAAAAAAAGTCCCGAACCCGATTAAGGATCCCGCTAAATTCTCGCTGCCAATTGTTGCTATTTTATTGAAACTGAGATGACTGTGTCCAGCAATTAGTTTAATGTTACTTATATTCAAATCTGTCTCAAATGAATGCGCTTTGAAGTTCAATTCATTGTCAAAGGAAACGTGCCTATTGTGCCCCTTGAAGTCCATGTAAAAGTCGCAATTTGAGATGAAATGACTAAGCTCAATTTGTCGATTTTGGAATTCGTTGTTGTCAAGATTTGTTTGATAGCCGAATGAGCCCTTTACGACTCCATCAGAGAATGGGGGTGAAGTTATTTCAAGTTGTCCGCCCAGCGGAGTATTAATGAGTCCGCTGTTTGCGTGAATTAGTATATCCTGCGAATCAAAGAAATCTTTACGACAGTCCAATTTCATTTTTACGAATACTTGTCGTTGTCCTTTTAACGGATATTCCTTACTCACCATTCCAACAAATAAAAAGACTAAGATTGAATTTGGGCTGGTCGCTGTGATAGTAAAGGTTCCATCGGTATTGGTTATTGTGCTGTTTTGAGTCCCCTTTTCAACAACATTAGCGCCGGGCAATGGAAAATCATACCCTTCGCCAATCACTGTTCCAGTAATTGTGACCTGACACCAAACAGTCAGTGAAATCATCAAAAGGGCGAGTACTAACGCCAGATGTTTTATCATGGTAGCGTTTTAGCAGTAAATGTGACCAATAGTCAAACTCCCTGCTAGAGTTTGATGAACATCGGCATTATACATTAGTCCTAACTCCCCAAAACCAGCAATCATTTTCCAATAGCCCACTAAATGATCGCTTGATCAGCACTGATCCGTAGTTTGACCCTTCTGAGAGCTAGAATGTCAGCTCAACGGTACCGTGCCGTCGGGCCTAAAACTTTGATCGGCCATTAGCTCATTCCTGCCCCGAATGAGCCTGTTTTGCCCCGTCCCTAAGTAGTCAGTACCGCTGCCGCCACCATGATGACGTTGAACAGGGAGTACTGGCCGAGGGCAAGTAAGCCTGCGTACAGATCCGCCAGCCTCGCTTGACGGGGATTGTGGGTGGTTTTGTTGTGCTCCTACGGACTTGAATCGGCGATTTTCCGCCCTAAAAAGCAAAAAGCCGTAATTCTACTTACGTGAATTAAGTAAACGCTCTTATTTCCCGGCGAGGGGCGATAGCTTACTTTTGTGGTATAAGTTTGACAGTGCAACACCACCAGCGAGCTGGTTCAAGATATTCAAAGACAATTAATTAAGGGGTAAATTTTAACAACGCTGAAACAGCCATCAAGTTATACTTGGTGGCTGTTTTTTTATGGAAGGGCCACTATCGATCATCACTAAATACGGGGTACTGCTGGCGAAAGTCGACCGAATAGCTTTGGGGGCCAGCTTTTAACTTTAGCATTCCCTCGCCAACTTGGAGGATCCCACCTGCCATGAGTGGGCTGATCCGGGGGTAACTGCGGTTTTTTCCATTGACATTTAAACTTGCGATCCGGCCAAAACCTTGACCAGTTGGCCAGTTGGGTTGACGGAACGGAGTTGGCTGAGCGTGGGTGGCAGTTGCCATCACCTGTGGCTGACCGGGCCCGTAGCCCCAATCGACCGTAGCCTCGGTAAATGTACCATTTGCCCGAAAATGTGCAATTATTTCATCGCCACTGATACTTTGATAGCGGACTTTCCCCCGATGGGGCCAGATCCGGGCCTGTTGCCAAGCCTTTTTGGCAGATTGTATAAAAAATTGATAAGACTCTACCGATGAAGCTGGCACCACGTCCACAATCCAGCCGCAAAGTTGGCCTCGGGCAGCCGAATCTGTCACCATCAACCCCGTTTTTTCCATTGGCCTGACCATGGCCGGGGAGCCACCCAGCGGCATCAAGGCGACATAAGTGCTGCCCAACTGGAGGCAATAGGGAGGGCCATCGGCCCACACCCCTTGAGGCAGAACCAAATCAGCCGAAAGGTGGAGGTAGCTGGCATTGTGCAAAAGGGGCTGGCTGCCCAAGTTGACCACCTGCGGTTTGTCATCATCGGGGAAGCGCATTGTAAAGCCTGCCAGCCAGTCATGCTGCCATTGCGCCACAACCACTTTGACTTTCTGGTGCACTTTGTCCACATTTTTGGGTAATTGAGTGAGTTGGATCAGCGTGCCCTTGTGCTGGGCTATTTGGGTGAAGGGATCGGTGGCCTGCCCACGCTGGGTATCATAGAATCGGCCGTTCCCGCTCATTTCCAAGGGCTTGGGCCATTCATTGGGCGGGGCGCCTGCCTGCGCCCGATCAACGACCAGTTTCCAATTCACCATCTGGTGGGTGCTCCCTGTCCAGCCGCCATATTGACTTTGGGCACTCCCGAGCGTGAATCCCGGGGTGGCGAAATAAGCAATATTGACAAAAGACTGGGCCTGCTGCAAGTAATCTGGCCGGGTTTCCCGATACTCCACTGGCGCCGTGCCCCGTTTGTCGGCCAAGGCAATCAGGGCATTGGGCGGACGGTAGCCGCTGGTGGCCGCGTGGATACATTGGATGTACTCGCGGCCAGCGGTAAAATCGGCTGGCTGGTCGCCCCCAAACCAGAGCCAAGCGAGAAAATGCGCCGAAGTGCCCCCAGTGCGCCCCGCTCCCTGCCCGCGCATTTCAGGCCCACCCAGAGTGCCAAAGCTATAGTGCAGGGCCAGATCGGTGGCGTAAAAGTCTAGCACTGCCCGGGCCACCCGGCGGAGGGTAGGCGATTCAGCAAAATCGTAGAGGTTCAACCACCCGATCACGTTATAGGCCCCATAGATGCTTGAGTTCCATTCGCCTGGGCCAACTTCGTAGAGCCGTTTGGCCCAGGCCAGCGCCCAATTTTCCATCTGGGAGAGCCTCGCTGGGGCTTGGGGAAACAGATTGGGATCGGCCAAAGCATATTGCGCATACAAATAACCACTAGTGCGTGCCATGTTGAGATGGTTTTCGGTTCCTTCCGAAGTCCAGGCATTGTGCCCGTCGGTTCGCGCAAACACGCGGGCCAAATACGCATTGCGGTGGAGTTGCAGGGCGGAGGCATTGGGGTGGCGGGCCATGAGCCGCGCCATGCCCACCAATGTGAAGTGGAAGGGGCTGCGATCCTTGAAGAGTTCAATCCAAGCATTGGCCAACGAGTCAGTTTCCCCATGTTGGGTCAGCCGGGCAATGGCCTTGGGCCAGTAGTATTTTTCGGGGTCACCGATATTGACCGAAGGGGGCTGGTAAAAAATGGCAGTATGGTAAATAATTTGCTTGGATCGTCGTAAAAATCCAATTTCATTATTTTGTCCATACGCCAAACCCAAAGTTTGACCGGAGAGAATAATAAATAGGATTATTTCTTTTTTCTTAAAAATAAACATAAAAAAGATGTAAGTTTTTTTGCAAAATAGAATTGGATTTCCTAGTATTCGACCAAATTAACCCTTAGGATCCAAAACCAAACCTTTTTCATTTCATAAGGGACTTCCCATGAATTTTTGGACGATTTTTTTTAGCATCAGTTTGGCTTTTTGGACAGTAGCCGGCTCATATTGGTTTACGTGCGACTCCCAACAGCTCTGCAATAGATGGGAAAATGAAGCCCAAGTGGCCAAGCCCAACGAGTCACCGTCCCCGCAGGCAGCACCGCTGATCATACGCTACCAGGGCAATGTCCTGATGTCGGCCGCCGAGGATTTGCAAACCAGTTTCTCGGCCAACAACTTATCCCTGCCCGAATCCTCCTTTTTCTTACTGGATTCACTGCGTCGCTTCTTGGCCAACAACCCCAACCAACAATTGCAAGTGGTGGGCTATTATGAACTGGGGGAAATCAACTCGACTACTTTTACCAACTTGGGATTGGCCCGGGCCAACACATTTTCTAACATCTTATTTCCCGGAGGGCTGACCGACCAGCGGGTTCAATTGCTGGGTGAGGAACGCCAGAACTTGGCTGGGGGCAAAACCAGCTTCTCGGGGGGCGTTGGCCTTACCATTACCGACTGGACTGAACCCGCCAAGACCACCTATGCCAAAGAGGAAATGAAAGTATTGCAAACCTCCCAAGTGGTGTATTTCAAGCCTGCCAGCAGTGACATGATCAAGACCGATGAGCAGCGGGCCTATTTCAAGCTGCTCAAAGAATATTTGGCCGCCTATCCCAACAGTAGTATCACTTTGATCGGACACACTGATAACGAAGGCAATACCAAGCGCAACCAGCAATTGGGCTTGCGCCGGGCCGGGGCAGTGCGCCAGCAACTGATCGATGAACTGGGCTTTAAACCCAACCAAGTGAAGGTGATCAGCATGGGTGACACCAAGCCGCTGGCCGACAACGATACTGCTGAGGGGCGTAACCAAAACCGTAGAGTTGAAATTTCTTTCCAAAATAACATATAAATTTTTACACATATAATTAATTTACCTTTATGTCATTTAATACCGCAGTTTTGGGGTCAATTTTCTTCCTGTTGGGCGCGGCCGTCCTGGGTGGAGCCATTGTTTGGACGCTAATGAACCGTAGATGGAAAATTTTGTTCCTCAAGTTCACTGATCTGGAGAAGCGAGAAGCACAGCAACGCACTGATTACCAAAAGAAAGCGAAGGGATATGATCTTGAGATCGTTGCCCGCGATCGTAAGATGGAGGCGGTCAATACTGAGTATAGCGGCTACCGGATGACCGCCGAGCAGCGTTACAGTGAATTGTCCAATAACATTGAATCGACAAATTTGGCTTTCTCATCGGCTACGGCCATGGCCAATGAGCGGTACAAGGATTTATTGCGCGAGCTGGAAAACGAGCAGTTGGCCAGTACTGTTCTGGAGCGAGAAATGTTGGACCAAATCACGCAAGGAGCCGAAAACTACGCCGATCTCAGAACCAAGTTTGATCAGTTCAAGCTCATGGCGCACGCGCGCGAAGCGCAATTGACCATTGAGCTAAATCAGCGCAAAACATCGCAGAAACAAAGCGAAGACATGGCCCAACTCCTGCGCGAACGCGACGAACAAATTTCACGCCTTAACTTGGCCATTGGCGAAATGCGGCTGGGGACTACTCTCCACGGTGGCGCAGCCCTGCCCAGTGGAAGTCCCATGGAAATGAGCAAGCAGGAAGCAATTCTGAACCGGATGCGGGCCAAAGCTAAAGATTTTGATTTTAGCAGCATGGGCATAGCCACTTATGCCGATCACGATGACTTGAAAATCGTGGTTGGGATCGGGCCATTTATTGAGGAGAAATTGTTTGCTCTTGGTATTTATACTTTTGATCAGATCGCGCGCTTTAATGAACGGGACATCAAGCAGGTCACGGAGGCCATTGAGATCTTTCCCGGCCGCATTGAACGCGACCACTGGGTAGAGCAGGCACAAGATTTGGCTCAACAAAAACGCGATACCAAACCGGAAAGAGTGAACTGATTGCTGGCCAGCCCGGCGAAAAACAAACGCACGAAGGGCAAGAAAGCCGTTCGTGCGTTTGTCTTTGTCCCAAAAAATGTATTCTTTGCGGCCGCTCCCAAAAGGCCAAGCGGTCGTGATTGAATGGGAGTCAATATTTATTTCATCCGTATTCCGATTGGACATGAACTGGCTAAAAGATAAGAAGATAGTGGTGATTGGGGGAACGACCGGTCTAGGTTTGTCGGCGGCCCAAGCATTTGTGAACCACGGCGCACAGGTGGTGGTGGTGGGCCGCAATCCCGAAAGCTGTTTGCAGGCCGAGATCAAGCTGGGCCCCAAAAGCCGCGCGATCAAAGGGGATGCTTCCCTGCCCGGCACAGCCCAAATGGCCATTGATTTTTGCCTGAGCGAATTTGGCGGTTTCACCGGCCTCTATCACGTAGCGGGTGGGAGCGGGCGGCGCTACGGCGATGGCCCCCTCCACGAGATTCCCCTTGATGGGTGGAACAAGACCTTTGAGCTCAACCTCACTTCCTTGTTCCTGTCCAACCAATCGGCCGTGCGCAAGCTGCTGGAACTGGGCCAGGGCGGGACCATCCTCAATATGGGATCGGTGCTGGGCTATTCGCCCTCGCCCAACTATTTTTCTACCCACGCTTACGCCACAACCAAAGCGGCGGTGATCGGTTTTACCAAATCAGCGGCGGCCTATTATGCCTCACAAAACGTCCGCTTCAACGTGTTGGCCCCGGCCTTGGTCGAAACCCCAATGTCACAGCGGGCTTCCAAAGATGAAGTCATCCAATCGTTCATCCAGACCAAGCAACCACTGGATGGCGGGCGCAACGGTCAGCCGGGCGATCTGGACGGAGCCGCTGTATATTTTATGTCCGACAACTCTAAGTTTACCACTGGTCAGATCTTGTCCGTGGATGGTGGCTGGCATTTGAGCGAAGGCCAACTCTAAAGTTTTCGGCCAATCAGTGTGGCGGATTCCTCGGGATGAAGACGGTTTGCCGCTACAGTTCATGAGTTCATGCGAAGTTCGCCAGCCCATGCACGAAGGTTCTTCGGAATGCCCAGCCACTGCCCGATTACCAAACTGGCGGTCGGCAGGTCTAGTCGTTTAAAAATACCAACGCTTTTTCTGTGGCTGACATTTCCTAGTACTAAATTTGAAAATGGGTATTCATCAGGATTTATGACAAAAATGACTATCAATTAGCATTTTTGGTAGTGTTTTAAAAAGTAGGGTGCGCATAATTTTGTTGCCGGAACATGATTTTGATGGCTGCTTCATGGTTTTAGTCCTACTTGGAAAACAGGTGATTTTTCTCACAACATGCCTGTTCCTGACTCTCAAACCGTTGTTTACGCCCTTCAATAGTTATTATTAAGTATTTCACTATTTGGTGGTTTTTTTGAAAATACAGTTTAATTATTTTTATTAATTTATTTAAAATTCATTAATCTGGATAGTTTAGAGCGAGGCGTATGTTTTTTTAACTATCGCGATGTCCCTTTTGCCAATGACATGGGCCAATACCTCGCCCGTTTTCAGGGCACAAGCGTAGATCAACCAACGTTTCCCCTTTTTCTTGTGCTCAACACAACTCCAGTGCTCATCTGCTTGGACAGATTGGTAATGGGTCTTTTTTGGGGCGCGCTGACACAAATTTCCTTGGCAGTGCAGTAATCCACTCTGGGCATAAAGCCACTGTGAGGGATCGGAAAGTCAACTTTACTTGCCGTTGTCCGAGTCGCTCGGGCCACCCATGTTCGTGTAGTCGTCCGTGAAGACATGAACAACGGCGGGAGGAGGGATCGGTAAACGAACCGGGTGAGTGGTCGCAG
>JBBQXF010000159.1:0-8144 GCA_038209965.1 Cytophagales bacterium
GATCATGCGCAGCGGTTCGGTCAAAATGCGCGACGCTAGGTAGGTGAGACCCAAGAGACCGATGAAGATGAAAGTGAAAACGTTGAGGATGGTGCAGAGTACACTGATGATCTGCCGCTCGCTGTTCCGCTGGGCTTCAAAAAAGGGAATGCCAACAATCCCGTTTACTTCGCCAGTGCTGGGGGAGCGAATGCCAATATAAACCGAGTTGTATTTGAGGTTGCCCACTTCCTCGTTCATCATTTTTTTGTTGTGGTTTTGCTCCATGATCTCAGCGTAGGCTTGGGGATTGATCAATGAACTGACCAAGCCGTTGTCAAAAATGGCAGGTTGGGTGGAATAGAGCAATCGGCCAAATTTATTGTACAAATTTACCTCAACTTGGGTCAGGTTGCCGATTTTTTGCAGGGTCTCCCCAATCAGCTGATCGGGAGCCACGTGGATCATAAAATGTTCCAAATCTTCCACTACACTGGAATTGGTACTGATTGCTTCGGCTTTTTTGATATATTGTTCCAACGTTTCTTCCCGATCCAAGGAGTTGAGGATACTGGTGATCATCAAGCTGATAATGAGCAGTGGCAAGAAAAACGACAGATTAAGGTATAATTGAATCCGGGCCGAAAAATTGAGCTTAATTTTTAGTTGACGCAAGCGGGATAGATAGAGCAGTGCCATCAACAATTTGCTCATGAATAGGCAAAGAAAGAAAAAGGAAAAATTGGAAACTATATTCCGCAGCGGATAAGTGGGCGAAGTGACGATCATCACCCGGTTTTGGCCCCGGCGCACCAGTAAATGACGGTTGTCGGCAAAGATAATCTCCTTGGTTTCTTGTTCTTTTTCGCTCAGTTGCTTAAACTGGTCAATAAAATCTTTGTCGTAGCCAAATGGCCCAGCGTTATAAACCAGTTTGCCGTGGTCATAGATTGCGTAACTCATTCCTTGGTAAGCCAATTGCTCACTAGCGTCTTGGTCGGAAAACAAGTTGGGATAGATGCTGTTGGGGGCGATTTTTTTAAGTCGCAAGTCAATGATAACCTTGCCGATGGGGCTGCCTTGGCGCTCAAGGTTGAACATGGCCAGATAATGCGGCGGTGCGGCGGGTTTGTCATTGATAAAAAAAATATTCTTGTATTCAGTTTGGTACTTCACCAAATCGTAGGTGCGCAAAATACTGTCATAGCCAATGGAATAATTGTAAGGATCGCCCTTGGTGTTGAACAAGAGAATCATGGTTTCATACTTGTCAAAATAGTTGCTCAAATGCTGGCGGCGGATCTTAGATACGACCAAATCCTTTTCCAAGTAGGAACTGAGCATTTTGTTGAGGATCATCTGATCCTGCTGTACTTTGGGAATTGTTTGGGACAACAGGAACTCGCCTTGGGCATCACTATCGGCGACCACTTCATTGGCAAACCGTTTTTTGGTATCCGCACTTTTGGCTTGCTCAAACTTAAAGGTGGCGTAGGCCCCCAAAAGTGCCGAAATAGTTGCCCCAGCCAGCAAATAAATGTAGGTAGAGTAGCGAAATTGCCGCACGGTGTAGGGCATTTTCAGCAAGGTAATGAGCGATAAATAGGCTAGGGAAAGCAAGAACACCGGAATTTCCAAACGGCCGGCCAACAGGCCATAGCTCGCCACCAGCGCTGCTCCCGTGAGCAGGCCAGCCACGATTCGCCAGTACCCGTGGTTGAGGGCGAGCAAAAGCCGGGAAACTACGTGGCTAATGAAAAAGAACATCAAAGTGCCTGCTACGAAGGTGAATAGGGCGATGAGCTTGTAGATGTTATAGTTCAAGTCCGCCGTGATATCGAGGCGGATGTCGGAGTTGAAATAGATGGTGCGCAGCACCGAGAAATTGAAATAATAAACGGCGTAGCTGATCAATACCAAACCAACCGACAAGGCAAACTTTAGCGCGGGCGGCAAATGGTACAGTTTGCGGTAATTCAGCAGGCGGTAATAATACAGGTAGATAAATCCGCTGATGATGCAAAGGGCCAGCATATTGAGGAACAAATCGCCCAAAGAGGGAGAGATTTCCGATGAGGCGAACAGTTGAGAATTGAAAAGGGCAAAGCGCCGGCTCAGGCCCGAGGGAATATCGATCAACACTATCAGGATGCGCAGGCAGGCCAATGCCGTGATCAATAGCACAAAAGCTTGCCGGATCTGCCCCACCCCAATGTACTCGATCAGGTTGGCGCGGATTTGCAAAAAAGTGAACAGAACGGTGAAAATCGTAAAGACTAGCACCGCATTCTCGCGTGACAGGCTACCGGTATAGGTAAAATCGACGGGCAAGAAGATGGAGAACAAGTAACGCCCATCCCGGCCTTTGATGGAAAGCCCTTCCTCACTGTCGGTAATAACGGCCTCTACTCCGGCCGCTTCGGGGAATAAATCTGGGTTGAGTTCCGATTTGATGAATGCATTGGAGATTTTGTAGCGCGTAAATACCGGTATGGCGGTGACAAATAAATAGCGAATGCTGTCGATCCGCGTCGATTCCTTGAGCAATAGGTACACCCCATTGCTGCCAGCGACCCCTACTTCGGGAAATTTGCCCACTAAATCTTCGCGATTGGGGATAAATTTATTATCAGTCCAAAACAGTAACTCTCCGTCACGATAGATAAAGATTGGATATTTGCCATCGGTGGGCAAGTCTGAAAAAAGGGCACGCTTTTTAAGCCGAAGTTGGGCTTGCACATCTTGCAGGGCCACTTGGGCTAAATCGAGTTCACGTTGCAGTCCCACGTTTACTTGTTGCAAGTAGGACTCCCGGCCCGAAGTGCCCAAGTGGATCACCGGGTAACTGAACAAGATGGTGAGTACGAGCGAGAGCAGGGCGCCCGGTAGGTAGAGCGATTGGCGCTTCATGCGGAGCATGTTAAGTATCCATACCTTGGCAAAAACCATGCAATGTCCAGTAAATAGCTAAAGATCAAAGGTACAAAAGATTTAGGGCTTTTTTGGTGGGGTGTTTGGGCTGGTGGCTGCCAGTCTGTCCCGAAAATCGGAAAAACTGCTCCCTACGCAGTTTTTGAAAAATTTACTAAAATGGGCTGGATCGGCAAACCCTAGCTCAAAGGCTACTTCCTTAACACTCTGATGGGTGGAATGGGCCAATCGCTTGGCCTCCAAAATGATCCGGGCTTGGATATGTTCCTTGGCCGAGCTGCCAGTTGCTGCTTTAAATGTTTCATTGAGGTAGTGGGCAGTAACATTCAATAAATCAGCATAATGGGATACTTTGTGCAATTGCTGAAAATGGGCCTCTACCCCTTTTTTGAAATCTTTTACCAATGGGACTATTTTGGTTGGGGGTGAGCCGACTTGGCCAGTTAGCCGGGCTCGCCCTCAATACAGCAGAAAAAGGCGGAGCAAGGCTCCTAAAGCTGCTTGCTGATGAAAACGCTCTATTTCAGATTCACGGTGCATCGCATCGATCAACGGGTGAATGGTTTCGGCTTGGGCTGAGGTCAGCACGACTGGGACCGTCTGGCTACAATTGAAGAACAAATCGATTTGGTTGAACAAGTCGACCGACATTACATGGGCAAACAAGAAATCGGCGGTAAACATGATTACCTCTCCGGTGGGTGGTTTCACCAGTGCCAACCGGTGCATCTGCTCAGGTGCAATGAAATAAATGGTGTTGGGTTGTAACGGAAAAGCCTGAAAATCAATATAATGTATGCCTTCGGCTTGCATTGACCAAATAACTGTGTAATGATAGTGGCGATGGGGCAGGGCGGGTTGCCATTGCTCAGCGCATCGATGGCTTGCATCGTTTTGATGGCAAAACCAGCCAAAGGGGTAGGCGAAAGTAATTGGTGGATCGCTTAAGGGTCAAATTAATTCAGTGGTCGCCAACAAAGAAAAGTTTTGCGGGCGACCACTGGACTGGATTCACTAAAAATTATAGCTCAATGTAAAGAAAGTCCGCCGAGGTAAGAAAGGAATGCCAGGGATTACGGTTGCATTGGATGGCGGGCGAGTGGCCACAATCGGGTTGGTCACGTCCAACAGCCATAAAATTTCCTGCGTATTGGTCAGGTTGCTCACCCGGACCGAGAACCGCAGCTCATGCTGGTTCTTGAATGAATTCTTAATAAATATGTTGCCATTCAATAGCATGACATTGGCCATTTTGAATTGGTTCAGTTCATCCCCGTAGCGATTGGCCATATAATTGCCGTCTATGCCCAAACCACCCGAGAAACCCCCGCTGATTTTGCGCTCGTAATTGGCACTGAAGTTCCAGATCAAGCCGGGAATATTTTTGATCTGCTTGCCTTTTAGCTCAGCTTCGGGCAGGGTAATGACGGTAGTGAGCCGCAAACCATTGGGGATGGCCACAAACTCACTGCTCTGGACAGTGGCCGAAGTGCGCAAGAAGAGTCCCCTTGCCCATGAAGGGGTATAGGTGAGGGTGCCTTCCACGCCCATGATCGCCACGGAACCTTCGGAGATGGAGGTGGACTGGGGCGGGAAACCGGGGGCTACATCCCGGAAGCCGGAGATGATCCGGTCATTGATCCGGGTGAAATAGCTCGCAATGTCCAAACTCAGATCGTCGCTCAGCACTGAAGTGCGCAAGCCCAGTTCGGCATTGTAAATGGTCTCGGGCTTGTCGATCTGGGTGACAAACGGGCGGTTATTGGTGTCAATTGGGCGGTAGTTGATCAGGCCGGAGCCCAGTTGCTCGGGCGCGGGCAGTTGGCCAGCCACTCCGCGCAACATATTGACAAATACCTGTTCATCGGGGGCCCGGAATGCCCGGACAAAGTTGGCATAGAACGCCGTATTTTTGGTGACCAAGTAATTGGCCCCAAGGGTGGCGCTGTAGGATCCCAAACTTACTTCACGGCGATCGGTAAAATCGGAGATAAACAGTGGCCCGTTGATGGCACCGTTGCCTGACTTTGGCAAAAAGTGCAAAATGTTAATATTGGTGTTATCATAGCGCAAGCCGACATTTATTTTGAGTTTGTCTTGGGCCAAAGTCATTTCATCGCCAAAAAACACCGAAGTATTAAGAACTCTGGAATAAGTATCTGACCCGCGCAACAAGTTGGTGGTCAAAATGCCCGGGGTGGCCCCGGGGAAAGCGGTGCGGGGTTGTACGCTGCCACTGCTCAGATTGGTCGCCAGAAAAACCCCGCTGGCCAAGCTGCGTTGTTCGTAATAGCCCAAGTAGCTGCCCAAGGTGAAGGTGTGTTTACTGCTGCCAATCTCGGCATTTTTCCGAAAGATTAGCTCGTTAATGACATCGAACATGCTACGTCGCCCGGTGGAATTGAACACGTTGGCAAATAGTTGCTCCGGGTTGATCGGCGAAGTGACGTAGGCAGTGGCAGCAATGAACTTCGTACCCAATTCGGTTGATTGATAACGGACATTGTTTTGGACCGAGAACCCCCGCCCAAGTTCAAAGTTAAACTTCAGGCCAATGGAACGATTATCGCCAAAATTACCCCTGACATTGGCATTGGCCAAGTTGACTTGTTCAATATTGGCCGGGTTGCCTGTCACAGTTTCCGTGCTCCCCTGAAACAGCGGCAATGAAGCAGAGGTGATGCCGGTTGGGCGGGTAAAATTGATGCCTGCCAGCACATCGGACCAGTCGGTGAAGGCATTGGTGAAGCGCGAATCCATCTTCAGATCGCTTACCCGGGTGGGGACTGATACGTTGTTGAACACGTCCATGCTGCGCAAGCCGCCATAGAGCCTGATACTGCCCTTGTCAAACAACCAATCCAAGTTGCCCCGGAACTGGTAGCCTTTGTCGGGGCCGGGCTGGGTTCGGTAGCCGGGATCGTTGAGGTATAGTCCGCCCACATTGAACCGCAGGGCTTTGGTGATAGACCCGTTGACATTGACCCCGGTTTGGGTCATGGTTCCCCCGGCGGCCGAGGGAGATGAAGCAAGGATTTGCTCAACCGCTCCGTGAATTTTTTCGCCACCCACTTTGCTCACCACATTGTATACGCCTGCCGCCGCCGACCGGCCAAACAGTGTGGCCGCAGCTCCACGTACTACTTCCATGCGCTCCACATTGAGATCCATCATGAAAAAGACATCGTAGGGGTTGCCACTGCCTGCATAGGCGGGCAGTCCGTCAATGAGCATGGTGGTGTATTTATCTTCCGTGCCCAAGTTTTCGGGAAAACCCCGCATGATCACGTTGGCCCGCACCCGTCCACGTTGCGAAGCCACAAATACCCCCGGGGTAAAGCGGAGGGCATCGGCCACAGTGGGGGCCACTTGGCGCCTAAGCTCGTTATTGTCCAAAATGCTCACCGCCGTGGTGGCCTCGATCCGCCGGATGGGTTGCCGAGTGGCCGACACGATTACATCATTGAGCAAATTGGAGCCCAGTTCCAGTTTAATGTCCAAGGTTTTGCTTTCCCCATCTTTCAAATTGAGGGCCTCGACTACTGATTTGTGACCCACTGCCGAAAACTGGATTTGTTGAGACCCCACCGTGTTGCTAAGTTTGTAAGCGCCATTGATATCAGCCGATGTGCCCACCGTTGAACCGACGACTATCACGTTGGCCCCAATGACAGGTGCGCCATTTTCGTCCACAATTTTTCCCTCAATGGTGGCGCGTTGGGCCAAAACAACCATCGGGAACAAAACGACAAAGAATAAAGTAAGCAGTTTCTTCATTTGAAAGAGAAATTAGAATAAAAGATAGAGAAAACACGAATGCTCATTTAAAAGTAGACCAAAGTATTTAAAAAAATAAAAGTCCAGAAACAGCTATCTAACCTTTCAGCTTTGCCCTATGCCGTTTGTTCAATTTTAGTACCAGATTTCTTTAAAACCCTGATTTAGCCCAGCCCAACTCCCATGCTCGTCGTTAAACGTTGATCGGGAGGCAATATTACCAAGCCATAGCCATTGTTAAAAGCATTGGGGGCGCAGCTCATCGGTTCGATGGCCAAGCAGTGGCGCTCTGGCAAAGTAAATACCTGCGTATAGTTCAATTGTTGTGGGCCGCAGTCTTGCCACACTTCAATGGTTGCCCGGTGGATGGGAGAATGGATCCGCGATACAACCCGCGCCGGCTCACCGACCAGCTCAAAACAATTGTCCATAAAAGTATCGCCCACGGTGGTCAGTTGCAAAAACTGGTCAAAAGAAGTTTGGCGGGCCAATGGAGTGAGGTTGGAATCATATAGGTAGGTTTTATCCGAATTGATCTGCAACTGGTAATCGTTGACCGCGCCTTGGGGGCTAGCCACCCCGGGCGCGGTAAAATGAAAATAGGGATGCCAACCCATTCCGGCGGGCAGGTTTCCCTCCCCAGTGTTGATCATGGCCAACGTTAGCTCCAGCCCTTCGGTACTGAGCGAGTAAGTGACCTCGGCCCGGAATGGAAATGGGTAGCCGGGATGTGAGCCTGCATAGCCGTGTGCCAAGCGAACAACCGCCCGATCGGGGCCTTCCGCAGGTTGGGTGGCCAGCTCGTGGCCAGCCGCCGGGTCCAATTCGTGGGTTTGCCCGCTGTGGGTCACGGAGCACTCGGCCAGTTGCCACGGCACGTGCGACAAAAAGCCGTGGATGGCGGCCTGCCGGGCTGGTTCGTTGAGGGGCAGTTGGTAGGTCTGGCCCTCAAACGGATACTGCCCGCCTGCCACTCGATTTGGGAAGGGAAAGAGCAGCGAACTGCGGAACCAGCGGTCAGTGGACAGTTCGGCCGGGCTTTCCGCCCCCCAGATCAGGGAAAGCAAAACCCCTTGGGGCGAGCGCAAGTGCAGCGCGTTCAGCATCGCACCCATTTCGGGGATGATGTGCATGGCCTCGCCAGTGAGTAGGTGGCGGCAGCAAATGGCCCGATATTGCCCAAATGGTTCGGTGGTAACTTGGTACATACTTAAGTCCTTGGCTTGAGGCCGAAATTTAGGGCGAAAGCATGACTTGGCAAGTTATTTTCTGCTGGAGAGGGTAAAAAAAATAGGGTTGGCGGTTTTTTGATGTTGGATCGGGCGGTTTGACTTCCGGTTCAACCCCCATCCATTATTTGCGCCCCCCAATGAGGAAGAAGGAGAATGTGACATTGCCGCCAGTTCATCTAAGGTAATACAAAAACAGTGGGGCGGGCAAACCAATTGGTTTGCCCG
>JBBQXF010000160.1:0-8117 GCA_038209965.1 Cytophagales bacterium
CATTGTTGGTATCGCACAAACGCCCCTTCTTGCCGAAAGTCGCTGACTATCGCTTATTTTTCGTGCGAAGTCATAGACTTCGCCCAACAGAACCATCGACATTAGGCGATGCAAACCGCAGACTTCGCCCAACGCCCCCAAGCTGTTGCTGGTGTCGCACAAATGCCCCCGCTTGCCGAAAGTCACAGACTTTCGTTTATTTTTCGTGCGAAGTCACAGACTTCGCACAACGGGGTACCATCGTCTTTAGGCGATGCAAACCGCAGGCTTTCGCTTATTTTTCGTGCGAAGTCACAGACTTCGCCCAACAGTACAAAATGGCAACTTAAGACAGCTGATGCCCGAATTAAATTAGCTAAATTCTATCCAACTATTTAACTTAAATGAAACACTAGTCTAGGCAGTCCAAGAGCGTATTTTATTTAAATAACTGTTAATCAAGTAAATAAATCCCGATAAGTTCTTAGCCTCTTCAGGAAAAGGTGTTTGACGGGCCAATATATCACCCCACCTTTAAATCCTCTTCAATCCATTCCAAGCCCTTTCGTTCACCGTATGGTCGGTTTCCACTTCCAACAGCATGGCTGGCCCGCCCGGGGTGAGAAGATGCGCCAGTTGTGCATGGAGCTCAGCGCGGTCTTGGGGGCGCAGATAGCGCAGGCCCATGTCCTTGGCACTCGCCTCGGCGGTCAATGACTGGGTAGTGACAAAATACTCGGCAGATTCGGCCAAACTTTTGGGCCCATCAATGAGGCGAAAGATCCCCCCACCGTGGTTGTTGAGCACTAAGATGCGCAAGTTGGCCGGCAGGTGGTTGTGCCACAGCCCATTCCGATCATAGAAAAAAGCCAAATCGCCCGTCAAGAGCACGTGGAGCTTGTCCGGGTCGGCCAAGGCATGGCCCACCGCCGTGCTCACGCTCCCATCGATTCCGCTGGTGCCCCGGTTGGCAAACACTTCCACCCCGGGGTTGATTGCATCTAGGGCATTGACGTAGCGCACGGGCATACTGTTGGCCAAGTGCAACTGGGTAGCGGGAGCCAAGTGGGCCAACAGCGCCACCACTACTTCCAGTTCAGAAAGAGGGCCGTCCCCGGTGCCCAGTTGGGCGAGATAGGTTTGTAAAGAAGGGGCCAACTGGCGGTCGAGGCCCTGCCATTGATCCAACCACGCCGCCCGGGCTGGAGCCAGTAGATCGCTCGGGGCCAGCCATTCAGACACCAAGGGCAAGAAGTCACCCGGCGCAACCCGGATCACATCAGTGAGCGACTGGAAAGTATCGGCCACCGGGCCAGCCGCCTGTAAGTGCCAATGCACGCGGGGGGGCTGTTGCCGGAGATAGGTTTTGAGTGCTTTGGACAAAACGGACAACCCAAAAGTGATCAGCAAATCGGGCTGGCCCAACTGTTCGCGTACCTCGGGTCGGGCCAACGTCAGATCTGAATGTTTGACCTTTCCAATGCAGGGGGGTAGGTTGGCAATGGTATCGGCCACCAATGGCACAGGGAGGGCGGCCAAGGATTGGCAAATGGCCGGATCGATTCGACTTTGGCCCCCCACAAGTAATATCTTGGCCGATTGTGCTATAACTTTTGCCAACAATGCGACATTACTAGCGGCCAAGCTGGTTTTTCCCGTTGTTTCCCGGATGAGTTTTGGCAGGGGCGCACTGCCGATCTCGTAGCCGGGCGGTGGGTAAAACGGCTCCCGGAACGGGGCGTTGATGTGCACTGGGCCGGGCGGATAGGCCCGGGCCAAGTTGATGGCCTCCGAGATGATGCGCCCGATCTGCCAGCGCGCGTCGGGGTGGGCATAGTCGGTGGGCAGTTCATAGGCAGCCTTGACGTGGGGCCCAAAAAGCCCCCGTTGCCGAATGGTCTGCCCGTCCAGTTGATCCACCCACTCCGGCGGTCGGTCGGCGGTGAAAACCAGCAAAGGGACTTGCTGGAAGTAGGCTTCGGCCACTGCTGGGGCATAGTTTAGTCCCGCCGAGCCTGAAGTACAAGCCAAAATGACCGCTTGGCGCGTGGCTTGGGCCAAACCCAGCCCGATAAAAGCCGCTGACCGCTCATCGCTCACCGTGTAGGTGTGCAGGCGCGGATGGCGGACGAAGGCAATCGTGAGCGGGGCATTGCGCGATCCTGGCGAGAGCACTGCATGGGCCAAACCATGTTGGGCGCATAGCTCGCCGATCTGGAGAATGGGTTCAAAGGAATAGGGCATAACACAAAAATAGAGCGAAAGCGCACGGCCAAGCCCGATCAACAGAAATTTTTAATGGGGCTTCAACTTACAGATGTAAGGTCATGAAGTAGATGACAAGCACTTTTTACCAGCTTGGATTCCTTTTTGCCAAGTAATCAATAACACTGTTTAGCACGTTGTCAACCCAAACGCAAGATAATTATGGTAACCGAAATCACTCAAGGCGTAAAAGTAACGGTGAAGACCGAATACAAGAGTGAATACTCACGCCCCTTGCAAATGCACCATGTTTTTACTTACCATATTGTGATCGAGAATTACAGCGATTACACCGTGCAATTGATGCGCCGCCACTGGAACATCTACGATGCCAACGGTACCGTGGCCGAGGTAGAGGGCGAAGGCGTGATCGGCGAGCAACCAGTGCTGGCCCCGGGTGAGATCCACGAGTATGCCTCGGGCTGCCACCTCAAAAGTGGGATTGGCAAAATGATGGGCACTTATCTGATGGAACGCTTTTTGGATGGCAAGAAGTTTCGGGTCAGCATCCCCGAGTTTACGCTCATTGCCCCGTACTTGAAGAATTAACGAACTAAATAGGGGATTCCCCCGTGATAAAAAAAGCAGGGACGCTCCGTCTCTGCTTTTTTGTTTGATGGATCAATTGTAGTTGACATAATGCTCCCACTTGGCCAATACCTCGACAAAGTCGGCCGGGAGTGCCGATTCAAAAAACAGGGGCTTTTTGCTGATCGGGTGCTCGAAGCCCAGCGATTTGGCGTGCAAAGCTTGCCGGGGAATTATCTTGAAACAATTCTCCACAAATGCTTTGTATTTGGAAAACTGGGTTCCCTTCACCACTTGATTGCCCCCATACATCTCATCGTTGAACACCGGATGGCCAATGTAGCGCATGTGGGCCCGGATTTGGTGGGTGCGCCCCGTCTCCAGCTTGCACCTGACCAACGTTACGTAGCGCAAGCGATGCAACACTTCGTAGTGGGTGATGGCGTTCTTGCCGCCTTCCAGTCCCGATTTTTCGTCGTAGGCAATCACCAAGCGCCGATCCTTGGGGCTTTTCCCGAGCGGGACATCAACGGTGCCCCGGTCTGCTTTGGGTTCGCCCCAAACCAGGGCATAGTAAACCCGGTCAATCGTGTGGGCGTAAAATTGCTTGGCCAAATGGATCATGGCAGGCTCGGTCTTGGCTATGACCAACAACCCCGACGTGTCTTTGTCGATGCGGTGGACCAGGCCCGGCCGGCCCACATTGCCCTTGAGATTGGGCAACTGCTGGAAATGGAAAACCAGTGCGTTGACCAGTGTGCCCGTCCAGTTGTTGTAGGCCGGGTGAACGACCAAACCGGGTGGCTTGTTGATCACCAGCACATCATCATCTTCAAAAACAATATTGAGTGGAATGTCCTCGGGCAACACTTCATCGCTCCGGGGTGGCTCAGGCAACGATACAGTTATCAAGTCGGCGGGCCGGACTTTATAATTTGCCTTGATTGGTTGACCGTTCACCAACACAAATTCGGCATCGATGGCAGTTTGGATTTTGTTCCTCGACACATAGCCCGGTAGGCGGGTGGATAGGAACTTGTCAATACGCAACAGCGACTGGCCGGGATCTACTTGAATGCGATGGTGTTCAAACAATACATCGGCATCGCCAATTTCGTTATCGTTAGTTTCATCATCCAATGGTACGTTAAGAGGGTCGTGAGACATTCATGGTCGGGTTTTGTTCTTCCGTTTGGGTAAAGGAGTCGGGGGGCATTGGCGTGGTCGACGGCTGGCTGGCATGGGCAAAGAACCGCCGCTGCATGATCAAAATAACTGCCACCCCGGTAAAAATAGCGGCATCAGCAATGTTGAAGATGGGCCAAAGTGAATAGTAATTGCCCCCAATCAACGGCCAAGCATCGGGCACCATACCTTCCCAGATGTCGAGATAGAACATGTCGATCACCTGTCCGTGAAACCAAGGGTATAGAATGGGCGGATTCTCCACGTACTGGGCATTATCGAGAAACACTCCGTAGAAGGTACTGTCAATGACATTGCCAACGGCCCCGCCCAAAATCAGGGCGATGCACCACAAGAAACCTCGGTGTACACCCCGATGGGACATGGCAAACAAATAATAGCCAATGGCAACCATGGCGATGAGCCGGAACAGGGTAAGGCCAAGTTTTCCGTACTCAGAGCCAAACTCAATCCCAAACGCCATGCCCGGATTAAGGGTATAATGTAGCTTGAACCAATCACCAAAAACAGGAATTTCGCCCGGCATGTGCATTTCCATGTTGAAATAGACCAAAAGTTTTACTGTTTGATCGACAATAATGGTAGCTAGGGCGAGGAAAAAATATTTTAAATGTTTCATCAGGGATTCCCTTTGTGCAAAATAAGGCAAGATTGGGTTGATTTACAATGTTTACTCGGGCTATTTTGGAAAACGGCTACTTTCTTAACAAATTTTAATCATTTTTCGGACAACGCACCCCCCGCCAACATTACCAGCGGGGGCCGTACCTGAGTGGACGAGCCGCTATTTTCGGTGCCACCAGGCCCACATAATCAGCACGCCCTGTAAGCCCAAACGGACCCAAAGCCCCCAAGGTGGCAAATCTGGCTGGCCCGGCAATCCCCCAATTTGTAAATGATAGATATGTACACTCAAGAAAGCGACCAGCAAGGCAATGGTGAGGTAGCTGGCCCATTTGCGCAGGGCCGTCACCCAGAACATAATGGCCACCAATATTTCCACCCCGCCCGCTACCAAGTGCAGGATTTCTGGGGCGGGCAAATACGGCGGCATCATAGTGACGTACATTTCGGGACTGCGGAAATGGTTGATCCCAGCAAAAGCATAGAAGGCGGTCATTATCACCAAACTGACTGTTTTGAGGTGGTTGGTATTCACTTTCCTTGAAGGTGATGAAGTTGGGATGGTAATTTAACACAAAAAAGCCACTCAAAATAATCTTGAGCGGCTTTTTCTACAATTGATACCTTAATAATTGCCGCCAGCCCTGATCATAGCGCAGCGGAAACCGATAGTAGCGGTGGAAGAATCTTCCTCAAGATAGCGGCGGGTGCCGGGTGATAGCCAGTAGGCCACATCTTTCCAAGAACCGCCTTTGTAAACCCGTACATGGTTATCGACCAAGCTTTGGAAGTTGGGCTTGTCATACATTTTGGCTTCGTCCAAATATTCAGCGTTTTTTGGGCGGCGGGGGTTTTGGGTCAAGTAGCGGCCATCGGTACGGACAGGGTTCAAGTCGTTCATGTTCTCGAAACTGGCCACCCGGTACACGTCTTCCACCCACTCGTTCACATTGCCAGCCATATTGTACAGCCCGTAGTCGTTGGGCGGATAGGCGTAGATCCATTCAGTAATCATGGCTCCGTCGTTGAGTTTGCCCGCAATACCGGCATAGTCACCGCGGCCTCGCTTAAAGTTGGCCAAGAATTCGCCCATCTGCCGGCCATAAGGGTTGCGGAGTGAGTGGCCATCCCAAGGATAAATCCGGCCGTAGTCTTGGCTTTCGTCCAAGTACTGGGTGCCCACCAATGCTTTGGCGGCGTATTCCCATTCAGCTTCGGTCGGGAGGCGATAGTTGGGCAATACAATCCCTGATTCAAGGGCTATGCGTTCGCCAGATTCAGCTTGGGATTTTTCTTCTT
Organism: Cytophagales bacterium; assembly: GCA_038209965.1. Classification (GTDB taxonomy): domain Bacteria; phylum Bacteroidota; class Bacteroidia; order Cytophagales; family Thermoflexibacteraceae; genus JALONO01. The sequence goes on from JBBQXF010000160.1 coordinate 5,902, forward strand.
TCGACCCGTTCTTGACCGCCAAGTTTTTGTTGACTGCTTGCGAGCGCCAGATGCAATAGTTTTGGGCCTGCTTCCAAGAAATGCCCACGACGGGGAAATAACGGAAACCGGGATAACGCAGGTAATGATCGATGTAAGGATCGTTGAAAGCCAGTTCGGCCGCCCAGACCATTGTATCAGGCATGGCTTCCTGCACATATTGTTCGCCCGAATCTTTGACGTAGTGCAGGTATTCCAGCCAGTGGATGTTGGCCACTTCAGTCTCGTCCATGTAGAAAGAGGCCACGGTCACGGTGCGTTCCACGTTGTCGCGGGAGAGCAAAATTTCTTCTTCTTGCGAACCCAAAATATGGCGACCACCCTCGATGTACACTAAGTTGGGACCTTCGGGCTGGCCTTTGAAGTCTCGAACCGAGAACTCATTGTCCTTGTTTTTCTTCCCCGAGTTGTAACCCAGCCCTGTGGTAGTGCTGGAGTCTCCCGGATCAAAGCTGGTGGGCTTCTTGTCTTTCTTACAACTTGTCAATCCAACAGTTGCCATTAAGAGGGCCGCAATGATTAACCTGACAGTCTTGTTCATATCACTTTAGTTCGGAGTTGCCGGAATACGCTATTCAAAGGAAGTTGGTAACAACTATTTTGCCACTTTTAACTTTATCAAGAACGATTTTCATTATTAGGAGTATTGTCCATATTTGTTTCGCGGATGAAATACAGGGGCCGTTGACGAACATCGGTGTTGATTCGGCTGATATACTCGCCCAAGATGCCCAGTCCAATCAACTGCACACCCCCCAAGAACAGGATCGCCACCATGATCGAGGTCCACCCTTTCTCCAATGGGATGTCGGTAAAGTAACGGACATAGAAAGACCAGATCACCATCAGAAAGGTGAACGAAGATACGGTAAATCCCAAAAAGGTGACGATCTTTATCGGGAAATCGGAAAATGCCGTGATCCCGTTCAGGGCAAAGCGGAACATCTTGCCGTAGGTATAACCGGTTTTGCCCGCATGGCGCTCATCCCGCTCATATTCAATGTACGTTTGCCGATAGCCGATCCACGAGATTTGGCCACGCAGAAACTTATTGTTCTCCGGCATTTGGCGCAGGGCCTTCACCACGCGGTGATCCATGATCCGGAAATCGCCCGTGTCCACCGGAATATCAATGGACGTGATCGCATCCAAAATCCGGTAAAACGCCCGGGCAGTGGCCAGTTTGAGCAATCCCTCACCTTTGCGCTTCTTCCGTTTGGCATAGACCACTTCGTAGCCTTCGTCCCTCATTTTGGCATACATGGCCCCGATCAGTTCGGGCGGATCCTGCAAATCGGCATCGATGATCACCACTGCGCGGCCCTGGGCTTGGTCAATGCCCGCGCTGACGGCGATCTGGTGGCCGAAATTGCGGCTCAGATCAATGTACTTGACACATGGGTCCTGTTCAGCCAATTGTTTCACTAGTAAAATGGAATCATCACGGCTGCCATCATTGACAAAAATCAGCTCGTGCGTTACCCCGAGCCCGGCCATAACTTGCCGGATCCGTTGGTAGAGCAGGTCCAAGTTGAGGGCTTCGTTGAAAACTGGGATGATTACCGATAGTTCGGTCATTTTGGTGTCGACAAAAGGCAAAAATAGGTTTTTGTTCCTAACCTGAGAGTCCTTTTGGCCAAATGTGCTATATTCGCCAAAAACTTTAGTCATGTTATCGAACCATTTTAAACGCCTGCGGCGCGCTACCCTTGGGCTCTTTTTTCTGGGCCTGAGTAGCTGGTTGGTTGCTTGTGGTGGCAGCCAGCAGCAGCCCAAAGTAGTTGACCTGGACATAACCGCTCCCCCGGCCGATCCCATTGCCGATCCATTCGCCAAAGACACCTTGAAAGGCAGTGTGGAGCGCAGTTTACAAGCGAAAATCGGCGGGGCGGAAATCAATATCCGCTATTATTCCCCTGCCGTTCGGGGGCGTATCATTTGGGGCGGCTTGGTACCGTTCAACCAAGTGTGGGTCACGGGCGCGCACATGGCCTCCGTACTGTCCTTTAAACAAGCGGTCAAAATCAATGGCCAAGACTTGCCCGCCGGCACTTATACCCTGTTCACCATTCCCACTCCCAATGACTGGACGGTAATTTTCAACAAAGATTGGGAACAGCACCTGACCGATAATTATGACCCGGCCAAAGATCAGATCCGCCTGACGGTGAAGCCCC
>JBBQXF010000161.1:0-7993 GCA_038209965.1 Cytophagales bacterium
ACTTTGATGATTCACTTTTTAGCTTTCGCTTCCAAGATTCAAGCGTATTTCGCTCTTCGTCTGATAAATAAAGTCGGTAAATTGTCATATATTTGTCTTTTATTCTAATAACAAACAAGACAACATATTGTTATTTAAACAATAGTTAGCCAAGCAGTTTTTGGGCCCAAGCAACCATGTTGCTGACTTTTTCGGTGTAGGGTGGATAAAAAAACTTGATACCGGTCAAGCCGATCCGTTGTCGCAGCACCGGGCGCAAGTTGGAAAACGCTTCGAACCCATAAATGCCGTGGCTTTTGCCAATCCCGCTGTTGTTGGTGCCACCAATCGGTAAATCGGTATGGCCAAAATACAGCACCACTTCGTTGATGCAAGTGCCCCCAGCCGAGGTATATTGGATTATTTTGTCAATATTCTGTTTATTTTTGCTGAAAACATACAAAGCCAATGGTTTTTCGCCGGCATTGATGGTTTGAATGGCCTCATCGAGGTGTTGATAGGTCATGATTGGCAACAGTGGACCAAAAATTTCTTCTTGCATGATTTTCATTGCCGGCGTGATCTGGGTCAGCACCGTTGGGGCCAAGTACCGCTCGCCTGCCTCATGCTGACCACCTACTGCTACTTGTGCCCCTTGGTGGACAGCATCTTCGAGCAGCCCCACCAGTCTTTGGTGGTTTTTCTGATTGACGATCCGGGCTAAGTGCGGCGAACTTGCCACGCGCTCCCCACCATTGACATAAAACCGCTCAACGGTTTTCTTGAATTCCTCAATGAACGGGATTTGTAAGGCTTCCTTGATCAATAAATAGTCGGGGGCAACGCAGGTCTGGCCGGCGTTCATGCACTTTCCCCAGGCGATTTTCTCGGCAGCATCGCGTAGGTCGGCGGTCTCGTCGATAATCACGGGCGATTTCCCCCCCAACTCGAGCGTGACCGAAGCCAAATGTTTGGCCGCAGCCCGCATCACGATTTTGCCCACTGCCGGGCTGCCGGTGAAAAATATATGGTGAAAGGGCAAGTCCAGCAAGGCCGTGGATACCTCCACTCCGCCCTCAAAAAGCGCGACTTCCTCCTCGGCAAAATATTGGGGCACTAGCCGGGCCATGAGGCTGGAAGTGTGGGGCGTTAACTCGGAGGGTTTGAGGATCGCGGTGTTGCCCGCCGCAATGGCATAGACCAGCGGTTCGAGCTGCAACATGATCGGGTAGTTCCAAGGGGCAATAATGAGGGTAACTCCCTTTGGTTCAGCAATTATCCGTGAGCTGGTGCCCGCCATGAACAAACTAAAAGGTACAGAACGGGGCGCCATCCAACCGCGCAAATGCTTGATCGTGTGTTTAATGGCCAGGCGCGTGGTCAGTAGCTCGGTGGCGCTCACCTCGACGGCAGGCTTGCGGAAATCGTCGTACACTGCTTGCTGTAAATCCTTCTCGTGGACAATGAGCATCTCGCGCAGGCGTTCCAGTTTGGCGATCCGCTCACCCGCAGTGGAACGGCGGAATAGGAGGGCACGTTTTTGGTGGGCCGCAAAAATAGACTGTATTTTTTCGATATCAACGGCGGTTTCTAAAGCGAGGCTCATTGTGTGGTTTGGTAGATCACGGAAATATACACCCAATATTCCATCTATTCCGCCTAGTTTTGTCCTTGGTGATTGCTGGTAGATCCATTGTAAATTTGTTTGGAGCAATCGAAACCGGTTTTGGCAATGGATCAGCCAAATCCCGCAATTCATTTCTATTTTGGAATAGTTAGCGTTTTACTTTCTTTCCCATGATCAGCATTATCAAAGACTTGGCCGCCCAGTATGCGGCTCAGATAGTGGCCAACCGCCGACATCTGCACCAACACCCCGAGCTTTCGTTTCAAGAGCACCAAACCGCCCAGTTTGTGGCCCAACAGTTGACCGCGCTGGGCCTGCACCCCCAGCCCTGCGCCGGGACTGGCTTGGTGGCCCTGATCGAGGGCCGCAACCCCACCAAGAAAGTAGTGGCTTTGCGGGCCGATATGGATGCCCTGCCGATTTTTGAGGCCAATGAAGTTCCCTATAAATCCACTGTGCCCGGGGTGATGCACGCCTGCGGGCACGACGCCCACACCGCCTCTTTGCTGGGCACGGCCCGCATCTTGACCGAACTCCGCGCCACATTTGAAGGAACGGTCAAGCTGATTTTTCAGCCCGGCGAGGAGAAAATCCCCGGTGGGGCATCGCTGATGATCCGGGATGGTGCGCTGCAAAACCCCGCTCCCGCCAATATTTTGGGCCAACACGTGATGCCGCGCCTGCCAGCGGGCAAAATCGGCTTCCGCGAGGGAATGTACATGGCCAGCACCGATGAACTATACATCACTGTCAAGGGGAAAGGTGGCCACGGGGCCATGCCCGAAAGTTTCATTGACCCGGTGCTGATCGCGGCACATTTGGTGGTGGCCCTGCAACAAGTGGTGAGCCGGATGGGCACGCCCCGGATCCCATCAGTGCTTTCCATTGGCAAAGTGTTGGCCCACGGTGCCACCAATATTATCCCCGACGAAGTGCGGATGGAGGGCACGTTTCGCACCATGAACGAGGAATGGCGAACAGAGGCGCACCGCCGAATGAAAAAATTGGCCGAAGGGCTGGCCGAAAGCATGGGCGGTACTTGCGAGTTTACGATCAACCGTGGCTATCCGTTTTTGGTCAATGCCCCCGAATTGACTCAGCGCGCCCGGCAAGCTGCCACCGAGTTTGTGGGGGCCAAGAACATTGTTGATCTGGATATTTGGATGGCGGGCGAAGACTTTGCGTTTTATGCCCAACAAATGGATGCCTGTTTTTACCGTTTGGGAACCGGAAACGTGGCCCGGGGGATTGTTTCGGGCGTGCACACCGCCACTTTTGATATTGATGAAAGCGCCCTCGAGATTGGGGCGGGCCTGATGGCCTGGTTGGCGTTGCAGGAATTGTCGGTATAAGCCGGGCACAAGTGGGGCTTGTGCCCGGCTTGGTGATTAATAAGTATAAAACGTATCGAAAACGATTTGCTGGGTGTCCAGGGCAAGTTTGGCTTTGGCCAACAAATCTTGTTTGGTGATGCCCTGGTTGCGCTTAAAACAAAATATTTCCACTTCTTCCAGCTCGAACATTTCCAAGCCGTCGCGCAAGAAACTACGCTCCACCTGTTTGGTAAAATCTCGTTCACTGTTGGCGCAGCCCAATACGTTTACGACTGCCGCGTTATGTTTGTCCAGTACGGTCATGTCATGCTTGGGCCGGACGTTGGCCATTCCAATGTAAACGCGGCGATTTGATTCTCTTTCGGTGCTCATGATTTAGGGGTTAAAAAATTCAGTCGGTTGTACTTTGTTAAGAGATAAAACTGTGCCGAAATCACGCCGAACTAAGCAGGATGTAATATTTGCGGAAAGACTAGCGGTGAGTGGTGGATTGCTCCAGCATGGCCTTGATTTGATCAAAGGCGGCTTGCCGCAGATCGGCGGCAGGCAGGGTGGGTGAGAGGGGCTGGCCAAATTCTACGGTGATAGTGCCCGGGCGTAGTTTCCAAGAGCGGGGGAGGACATAGCGGGAGTTGTGGATGGCCACCGGGACAATGGGCACTTGGGTGGCCGCCGCCAAGCGAAACGCCCCGTCAAAAAAGGGGTTGAGCAGGGTGCTGCCATCGTTCATGGTGCCTTCAGGAAAAATAACAATGTGAAAACCGGCTTGTACTTTTTTTCTAATAATGTCAAAACTTCGTTTGCGGCTTTGCAGGCTGTTGCGGTCAACGGTTACCCCGATGTAGCGAAAGATGAAACCAAAAACCGGATAGCCCAAGATTTCCTGCTTGCCGAGGGCTTTAAAGGGCTGATCGATGGTGTGCACCAGCGCGGGCGAGTCAAAAAAGGAGTTGTGGTTGACCACAAAAATGTAGGGCTGGCCGGGTACCAGGTTGGCTCGGCCCTTGGCCCGGAAAAAGACCCCGCTCAGGGCACTAAAGCAAAATCCCCAGAATTTCATGAACACCCGGTAGGCCACCCAACTCCCAATTTTTTCGTGGAGGATGATGGGAACCACGATAAATGGCAAACAGGCCAACATGAAAAGGAAAAAATTAAATACCGTCCAGAATTGATACAGCGGCTGCAGCAACCGTTGCAGGGCCGCGGCCAAAGTCAGCGGTGGCTCAGGAAAATACTTGGTCAGTTCATCGATCCGCATAAGAAATTTGTTGGCCAAACGTAGCTATAAACTCGCTTTAATAACAAATCTACCTGTTTTTTGACAAAAGGCCACCAAAAAAGGGGCAGGCTTGGGAAAGTGTCTGCCCCACGGGGGAGGGTTGGGTGGCCGAAAGCCTAATACCCCTTGGTTTCCACGATCTCGACGGCCTCATCGGTGGCCACCCCAAAGCGTTTTTTGGCAGCTTCGAGCATGGCGATGGTGGCCGTGGCCCCCACCCGGGTCACCCCAAGTGCCTTCACTTTGAGCAGATCGTCGAGGGTGCGCACCCCACCGGCGGCTTTCACCTGCACCGACGGAGCGGAATGGTGGCGCATCAACTGCAAATCGGCATCGGTGGCCCCTTCATAGGAGTATTTGCCATCGCTGCCCTTGACGAAGCCATAGCCAGTGGAAGTTTTTACAAACTCTGCGTGCACCTCGCTGCAAATTTCGCAGAGCCGGATTTTGTACTTGTCATCCGGGAGGTAGTCATTTTCAAAAATCACCTTCAAAATGGCCCCGTGCGTGACACAGGCGGCGTGGATCTGCTCGATCTCAGCTTTGACAAAGGCCCAGTCCTCGCCCAATACTTTGCCAATATTGACCACCATGTCAATTTCAGCAGCCCCATTTTGGCAGGCTTCAATGGTTTCGGCCACTTTGATCGTCGTGGTGTTGCCCCCGTGCGGGAACCCGATCACCGTGCCCACCAGCACTTCGCTACCGGCCAGCCATTCGACGGCCTGTTTGACGGCGTAGGGCTTGATGCATACCGAAGCCACGTCATATTTTTTGGCAATGTCGCACCCCGCTTTCAGCTCGGCATCCGTCATGGTGGGGTGCAAGAGCGAGTGATCAATCATTTTGGCCAATTCTTTGATTTGATCCATAAGTATAAAATGTTTGACAATATGAAAATAAATGAAATCTAGTCAGTGTCCAGTAAATTGGCTTCCAATCGCATATTCACTGGTATTGCAATACAAGGAACTGTAGATAAAATAGTTGGGAGCAGAGGTTTGGTAGCGGCGATAAATGTGGAGCAGTGGCTGGCCGGTTGGCATGGCCAAGCGTTGGGCGGCCTCGGGGGCAGCAGCTACTGCCCTGATGTGTTGCTCCATATCAGTGACCTCAATCTGGTGCCTCACCCGCAATGTATTGAACAGCGAGCCATCCAGCAACGGCTGGTTGGATAAGTTGGGCACCAAGCTTTGGGGCAGCCAAGTATGTTCCCACATGACCGGATCCCGATCGGCAAACCGCAAGCGCTGTAAATAAAAACAAGGTGACGCGAATTCTGTTTCGGTCAAAGGGTAGAAAAAAGCTACTGGCCAGTTTTGCAAGGTCAGCGGTTGGAGCACCGTTGTTTGCACCGCATGATCATGGCTGCTCACCACTTCCGAAAATCCCCGGAACGAAAGCAAGCCCAACGATTGGATGGGCGATTTGACCAAACTGCCCCGGCCCTGCCGCCGCTCGATGTAGCTCTCCCGCTCCAGCTTGGTCAGCGCCTGACGCACAGTCATCCGGGCAATCCCGTAGGTCGCACTCAAAACATTTTCGGAGGGCAGCCAGTCGCCCGGCCCGAACTCGCCACCCAGGATGCGCTGCTTCAATTCGCGGTAAACTTGCTGATGGCGGTGTTCTTTCATGGGGCAAAGATAAGTAGTACAGCTTGTATAGACAAGTTGGCGCCTAAAATGGGGCAAATATAAGTTGCTCTTTTTCCCAACCCCGCAAGCGTTCATAACTTTTGCCCAACTCTCCAAGCATTTGTAACTCTTGGAGGGTTTAAAATTGCAACCCTAAAGACCAGTCCTTAATTTCTGGCAGGTTCACCATTTGCCAAAAAGCGGGTGCCGAGCCACCATCGCAATTCTCCCCCAATAGCATAGCTTTGTGGCCCAACCCAGCGTTGAACGTATGACATTGAGCCACCTTAAATCAGCCACTTCGGTGGCAGTGCACCACCCCAGCCGACTCCTGCGGGCGGACATCCAACTTCCCGCCTCCAAAAGCGAGAGCAACCGCGCCCTGATCATTGCCGCGCTGTGCCAGCAAGCTTGTGAACTGACCAACTTGGCCGAAGCCCGCGACACGGTCACCATGCAGCGGCTGCTCGGCTCGCCCGACCTCATGCTCGACGTGCTGGATGCCGGTACAACCATGCGTTTTCTGGCGGCTTGGTGCGTGGCCACCCACCGCCAAGCGGTGCTCACGGGCAGTGCCCGCATGAAAGAACGGCCCATTTCGGTGCTGGTCGATGCCCTGCGGGAGTTGGGCGCCACCATCGATTACTTGGAAAACGAAGGCTATCCACCGATCAAGATCCAACGATTTGAGCTGGCCCGCAACCAAGTGGCCATTCGGGGCGATGTGAGCAGTCAGTACATTTCGGCCCTATTAATGGTGGCCCCGGTATTGCCCGGTGGCTTGACCCTCAAGCTGGTCGGCAGAGTAGCCTCCCGCCCTTACATCGAGATGACCCTCCAATTGATGGAAAACTTTGGCGTGGGCCACACTTGGCAAGACAATACTATCCAAATTGCCGAACAGCCCTACACAGCCTCCACCTACGCCGTGGAATCGGACTGGTCGGCGGCCAGCTACTGGTTTAGCATGGTGGCCTTGGCCGAGGAAGCCGAAGTGCGGTTGCTGGGCCTCAAATCGGCCTCGCTGCAGGGTGACCGGGAGATTGCAAAGATCATGGCCCACTTGGGCGTGAAAACCACATTTGAGGCGGGCGGTATTTTATTGACCAAAATCCCGGCGGAACCCGCCTTGGAATGGGATTTTTCGCATTGCCCCGACTTGGCCCAAACCATTGCAGTAGTGGGCGCGGCCAAGGGTATTGGCCTGAAAATGAAGGGCTTGGAAAGTTTGCGGATCAAAGAGACCGATCGGACGGCGGCCCTCCAAGCCGAACTGGCCCGGTTCGGGATCGCCACCGAGGCCATTGGCGACACCGAACTGCACGTTGCCCCGGGGGGCATCCGTTCATCAGGCGAACTGGTGCGCACCTACAAAGACCACCGGATGGCAATGGCCTTTGCGCCGCTGGGCCTGCTTTTTGGCATCGAGATTGAGCGGCCCGAAGTGGTGGACAAGTCTTATCCCCGCTTCTGGAGCGACCTTGCCCAAGCTGGTTTCGAGATTCATTGACCTTTTTTTCCTAATTACTTGCCCGAAAACGTTGGCCACCGTAAATTTGTGGCTTAAACAGTTTGTTAATAACCAGATTTCAACCTGAGGGAATGTACAATGGCGATCATGATTACGGACGAGTGCATCAATTGCGGAGCCTGTGAACCAGAATGCCCCAATACTGCTATTTATGAGGGCGGGGTGGAATGGACATGGGCAGGCGGCACGAGTTTGACCAACGTAGAAATGGAAGGCGGGGTGATCATTGATGGCAATGCCACCCAAACGCCGGTTTCCGACGAATTTTATTACATTGTCACCGATAAATGTACCGAATGTGTGGGCTTCCACGAGGAACCGCAATGCGCCGCCGTTTGCCCGGTGGATTGCTGCGTGGCCGATCCCGAAGCGGTGGAGAGCAAGACCGAACTGCTCGGCAAAAAAGCTTGGCTCCACGCCGAGGCCGTTTAAACAATTTCCGCCGCAAAGGGCTGCCCAGCCTCTTGCGGCGGCACCAGTTTTGGCATCCTCGCCGCTGTGGGTTCCCCGACCTCAAGCAAGCCGGTTCCTAGCCACACTCACCACTCAACTGTACAATACCTTAAAGACGAGTTCTTTCAAAATATCCCCCTCTTCCATATCGGC
>JBBQXF010000162.1:0-7931 GCA_038209965.1 Cytophagales bacterium
AGGGCTTGTCCTTCACATCTTCATCGTAAATACCGTGGATCAGGCTGGTTTCCAGCGGGATAGGTACGCTGGGATTGATCCGATCAGTCCGGGATTGCTTTTCTCCATTGGGCATTACTTTGAGGAAGGAGTATTCAACGATGCGATCGGTGGCCACATTGATGCCCGTAGTCTCTAGGTCAAAGAAAACGAGGGGATTGCGAAGTTTCAGGTTCATTGATAAAAGAAAAAATTTGGCAAATATATAGCAAGTTAACCATCCTAGTGCATTTCGCTCTCATCGCGGGGCAGAATATTGGACACGGCCCGGTCGGTTTCCAGCACCCCGATGGCGGCCTCAAATTCATCCACATCCCACTGGAAAATGAGCAGGGTTTGGGCCCCACTTTCGTCGTAGTACTCCCACATGGTCAGCTCGACTGCATCCTCATCGGCGGTACTGCGGAAAAAGCCCACGCTTTCCTTGTCGCGGAAAAACTCGATGCCCTCATACCCGATTTTGGCGGGTGGCTGTCCGGTCTTGCGGAGCGCCTCCGCCACCGCTTCGCCCAGTTTGACAAAGGGCACTTTGATGGTGAACGCGCAATAGAGCTGGTCGGCCTGCTCCAAGTGCATGTATACGATGTCGGTTCCGGCAACGAGTTTGTATTCGTAGGTAAAGTATTCGTCGCCCCAGTCGTACTCAAATTCGTCGGTGACTTCCCAAGACTTAAAGTTGTAGTCCAGCAGGAAGCCCGGCCGGACATCGGTGACCTTGATGTTGGTCGGGTCGTAGTGCAACTCCGCCTTTTTGGCTTTTTTCTTGTCTTTGTTAAAAAAGTTGAACATGGTGCAAGGGATTAGAATGGGTGGATGCGTACAAGAACCTTGTGCAAAGGTAAAGTAAGTTTTTAAACTGGATTGGTCAACGCGAAGTTTCAATAAGTAGTTTTTAGTTCAACACTGGGCCAGCCACTGGCCAATTTGGGCAATGGCCCGCTTGGCTTCGGGCAATTTGTCGCCCAGTATTTGCCATACGTGGGGCATCTTTTCCCACTCCGCCAAAGTCACCGCCACTCCAGCGGCCCGCGCTTTTTGGGCGAAGGCCCGGCTGTCGTCCAGCAAGGGATCATACGTGCCCACTTGGAGGCAATGTGGGGGCAGGCCCGTCAGGTCGGCAAACAAGGGGGACATGAATGGGTGCCGGAGACTGTGCGACGCGGCATAGGACTGGGCTGAGCGCAACAACTCCCGGCGGGAGAGCAACCAGTCCAATGGCTCGAGCGTTTGGTGGGCCGGGCTTTCACAGGTGAGGTCGAGCCACGGGGCCAAGAGCACGGCCAGATCGGGCTGGGTGGCTTGCTCGTCGCGGCGGGCCAACATGAGCGCCACTGCCAGGCCACCACCGGCCGAGTCGCCCGCGAGGAGGTGTTTTTGGCCGGGGGTATTTTTGACAAACCAATCGTAGGCCGTGGCCGCATCGTCCAGCGCGGCGGGAAATGGGTGCTCGGGCGCTAAGCGATAGTCGGGCACAAACACCCGACAGTTGGCCGCTTGGGCCAAGCGGGCCGTTAGCGTGCGGTGCGACTGGGGCGAGCCTAGCACGTAGGCCCCGCCGTGGAGATAGAACAGTGCCCGGTCGGTACATGGCTGGCCCACCCACACCCACTCCCCCGGGATTCCGTGGGCCGAAGCCACGGCAGTTTGGGTGCCCGGGGGCAAACCCAAGCGTTCGGTGGTTTGATCGGCCTCGGCCCGGCGGCGGGCCAAATCAAGATCCGGGTTCAGGAGGCGCTTCCGCTTGCGCCGTTTCAGATACCAAGCGGCAAAGTAATATTGTAAACTAGGCATGAGTGTAATCCATTGAGCAAATGGCAGTTGGGCAACCACAAAAAAATCCTTCCTTTCGCATTTACCCTGCAAACGGGTTAATTTGGCTTTTGCCCGTTGGCAAACAATGGTAAATCAGCGATTTTTGGATTGATTGCTTGACTTTGCGAGGTCAAAAGTAAGGACTATTGGTAATTATTTTGTCCATTGTAGTTCATGGTTGCTGCTTTCCCCAATCCTTGGGCTACTCCCCTGCCCAGCCATGCGCAGCCAGCCAAGCCCGCAAACGGTCGGGCCAGGTGCCCAGCGGGATTTGCCCGGTGGCCAACCCGTAGCCATGCCCCCCTTTCTCGTAAATGTGCATTTCGGCGGGCACATTGTTTTTTTTGAGGGCTAAAAAGAAATTGACGCTGTTTTGCACCTTGATCGGATCATCGGCGGTGTGCAGCAAAAAAGTTGGCGGGGTTCGGGCGGTCACCCGAAGCTCATTGGAATACCAATCAATTTTTTCGGCAGATGGATCCTTGCCCAGCAAGTTGTCCCGCGAGCCAGCATGGGTGTAGTTGTCGCGGAAAGTGATGACTGGGTAGATGAGCAGCATGAAATCTGGGCGCACGCTGGTGGTGTCGGTCACGCCGCCCACCGCGCGGTCAAAGTGCGTTCCGGCGGTGGAGGCCAAATGCCCGCCGGCCGAAAAACCCATGATCCCGATCCGGTCGGGCCGGAGTTGCCATTCACTGGCCCGGCGGCGCACCAGCCGAATGGCCTGCTGGGCATCCAGCAACGGGACGATCGCTTTATTGGCCGGATCCACCAATTTTTCGTTGGGTAGGCGATACTTGAGCACGAAGGCCGTCACGCCAAAACCATTGAACCAGCGGGCAAAATCGTCGCCTTCGTGCCCCGAGGCCAGCAGCCAATAGCCGCCACCCGGACAAATAATGACCGAAGTGCCATTGGCCTTACCCTGAGGCGGTAAAAAAACTTTGAGCGTTGGCTTTTGTACATTGCGCACCAAATAAGTGACGGGATTTTTGCCAAATGTCACGATCTCGGGCTCTTCACCGGGCAAATCGTAGGGCACGGGGCCGGGCCATAGGTTGAGCGAATCTTGCTGGGCCACCACTGGGCCCGCAAACAAGATAGTCAACAAAATGAATACGCAGAAGGGAGTTTTCATTTTCGGTTGGGTAGCGATTGAGTAAACCAGCAATTTCGGGTAGCGGTTTGCGCCCAATCGGGACAAGAAAAAGGCCCGGGTGCCCACTGGAATACAATTAGTATCCCGATGAAATCCCCGGGCCAAAGAAACGTCGGCTAGGAACGATTGTCCCTAGCCCCACTCCCACTATTTATCAATGATCATTTCCAACTCCGAGATTTTGCCATTGGCATCCGTTTTATAGGTTTGGAGTTTGTAAATGTTCTTTTTCTGATCCTTGACATAGTTGAGATACTGCGAGATATCGGTCGGTTTGTCAAAATCCTTTTCGCCATTGAACACACCAATGATTTTGAACACGGGCACTTTGGGGGAAGCAAAAAGGATGAGGGCTTTGGCAATGGTTTGATTGGCGGCCTCGCGATTGGGAGCGGCGGCAATCTGGCCCAGTAGGGTGGTCAAACGAACGTTGAGTGGTGCATTTTCAATTTTTTTGCGTTCCTCATCAGCTATTCGTTTGTCGGCCTCGAGCTGCTTGGCCTCGGCCACTTGGGTCTCTACCCGTGCAATCAAAGCTTTGATCTCTGGGTCATTGATATTTTTGGCTTTTATCTTGGCCAAAGCGGCTTCTTTCTCACTGGCCGACTTGGTTTTGTCTTCCAGCAAAGAGAACAACTCATCTTTGGCTTGCTGTACCTGATTGGCCTTAGCGGCTTCGGCGGCCTTTTGATCGGCGGCCCTTCTTTCGGAAGCCGCTTTTTCGGCGGCCTTTTTCTTGCTCTTGCACGAAGTAGCCCCGCCAAAGCTTACCAGCGCGATCAGGAGCATTACCATGTATTTCTGCATATTGTATAAAGGTTCAGTTTCGCACTAAATTAACGGATTTTCCCGAATTAATGACCTTATCTCTGGTTTCTGCCAATATTTGCTGTTTTAATCCAGTCAAGAATGACGATAGCCCACTGGCTGCTGCGCCCAGAAGCAAGGGAGCACAATGGCCGGCTAAACACCGGAAAAGATAGCACCGCCAACCAGGTAAAAACGGCAAATGGTGTCAAACTAGTCGATTTATTTCGTTTGAAAAACCAGTATTTATTTTATTTGTTTTTCTCCTCGAAGCTAAGTTTAAAAGCGGTTATACAATTATCAATTACTGAATTTTTAGGAGAAAATAATATGAATAATAAATTAGCTAATCATTTATAAATCAATGTATTGCGGCAAAATTATTCTTATTTTTATATCCATTTTTAAAAAATGTAGATAAGTTATTTATTGGTATTTTCTTTCCCAAAATAACTGTCTTGTTCTGGATCGGCTTACCTTTTTATGCCAAAATAAAATAGTGGTTGCTGATCCAAAACATAGCAAACACTCTACGCAAAATTCAGGAAAATAAATGACAACAGTACGAAAGTTGAGTCCCTGATTATAGCAATGGCAGCCAAAAAAAAGGGCGGCAGATTAACATTAAAACGGTCAAGGCTTCATTGGCCCAATGCCCGATGAAAGTGGTGGCGTGGTGGGGCCGATGGGCAATTGGACGGTAAAGGTGGCCCCATTGCCCGGCACACTATGGCAGGTGATATCGCCCCCCATTGTCTCAGCGTAACGTTTGGCAATGTAGAGGCCCAGGCCCGAAGAAGCCTCGCCCCCGGTGGGCCGGGCACTCAGTTGCTGGAACTGGCCAAACAGCTTGGGCAGGTCTTCGGGGCGAATGCCCGGTCCTTCGTCGCGCACACCAACGGCCAATTGGCTAGCGCCTTCTTTGAGGGTTAAATACACATTCTTGCCGGTTGGCGAAAACTTCAAGGCATTGGAAATGAGGTTTTCCAGAATTTTGCGGACAAAGTTGCGGTCGCCCAATGCCCAGCTAGCCCCATCGGGCGAAGGTGGCAGGTGCAACGATATTTGTTTCTGGCTGGCCTCGATGGCAAAACGGTCCACTACTGTGCCCAACATACCGGTAATGTTCAGCGGCTCCGAGTTGGCATTGATTTCGGGCTGGTTTACCGTTTGCCAGTTGAGCAGTTGGGCCACTGTTTCCAGGGCATCGTCGGCAATGTGGCGGATCATGTCCACGTGGTCACGGGGCACGGATGTTTCCCCGAGGGCCAGCTCGGCTATTGCAGTGATGTTGCCCAAGGGAGCGCGCAGATCGTGGGTGATGATGCGCAGCAAATTGGTTTTTTCTTTGTCCAAGGCCTCCAAGGCTTGGTTTTTGGTAGCCAAAACCTCATTTTGCCGCGTAATTTCTTCGTATTGTTGGCTGATTTCCTCGTTGTTTTTGGCCAACACTTGGTTGGTCAAGCGCCGCTGGGAAGCTAGGTGGTTTAGTAGCCCTAAGCCGACAAAGAGCATGAGCACTAAGATTCCGCCACCCCACAAATAGGTGTTCCGGTTGCTAATTTTTACGGCTTGCAGCTCATTCAGTTGCTGCATCTGTTTGATGGCATGGCTGGTGCTCAGACTTTGCAAGATTTGGGCTTTCTCGATGGTCAATATGCTATCTCGCAGGGACTGGTACTGCTTGAGCCAGCCAAGTTCGCCCGGCACATTGCCCACTGCCGAATCCAACCGCTGGAGAAAGCCATAGGCCATGAGTACCGTTGTCCGCCGATTGGATTCCCGACCTTCTTGTAACAGTTCCAGACCCATTTTGCGGGCTTGCACCACTTGCCCACTGGCCAAGTAACAAGCCGCCAAATGGTACCTGATCCGGGGCGCGGTGAAGCGAAAATTGGGCTGCAACTGCTTGATGGCCAGTGCTGCTTGGCCCACCTCAATCGCCCGTTGACAATTGCCCCGCAACTGGTGCAAGTGGCTCAGTTCACCCAACGGGGTAATGGCCAAATAGGGGCTGCCCGCTACGCGGTACTGTTGAACTGCCCGATCCAGCACGGTGATTGCTTCAAAGTCTTTGCGCTCCCGGCTGTACGAAATCCCCCATTGGGTGGTCAAGTTGGCCTGCTCCACCCGCAGGCCGGCACGTTGGGCAAGATCTTGTGCGCGACCAATATATTGGCGGGCCTCTTCGTAGCGCTTTCGGGTGATCAGGTAACTGGTAAGGCTGTAGGACATCCCCACCAGTTGGGAGGTATCGCGCAACACCTCGCCGATTCGGAATGCCCGCCGGTAGAGGCTGTCCACGGACTGGGCTGTGGTATCGCCCAACTGTAAGTTTAAGTTGGCAAGGTTGATGAGCAGGGCTGCCATTGGCCGGCTCGGCTGACCCTCCACCTCGAAAGCGTCCAATGCGCTAAGGTAGGCCCTGAGCGCATTTTCCAGGTCATCCATGTTCCGGTAGCAGAGGCCCAGATTGTTCAGTACTTTGGCCAGCCCGCGCGTATCGCGGTTAGCCAGAAAGATTTGTCGGGCCGAATCCAATAAAGCCAAACTTTGGCCAAAAGACTGCGAGCGGAGGCGGTTGAGGCCCAGTTCCCGGTAGCTTTCGGCCAACGCACTGCTTCCCGGAGCCAACCGGCGAAGGATGGCCAGGGATGCCCTCAGTAATTTCTCGGCCTCGGCAAACCCTAACGCTTGGCTGCGCGCGCCCCCAGCCTCCCGCAGGGCATGGGCGGCCTCCAAGGGCGCATTTAACTGGTCAAACTGGCGCTGAGCGGTCATTAGCGAGTTAAAGGCTGTTTCCAAATCCCCCTTTTGTCGTTGCACGGTGCCCAAGGCCAAGTGACACCAGGCTTCTCCCGGCCGATCCGTTTGTTGCTGGGCTTCTTTAAGTCCAAGGCTGGCTAATTCAACGGCTCGATCCAATTTGACTTCGTACAGCGCCAATGCCTGCTTGGCCAGTTGGGTCGGCGTATCATTTTTAGCCCAGGCAAGCAGGGGAAAGAGTATCAAACAACGGAGCCAGTAGCGCATTTGTAGAGTTTGCAAAATGGCCAGACCTATTTTGATCCAACCAAAGGTCAAAAGTATAAAAAAAGCGGACGTAATACCTGCTTTTTTTGTGTCTTCACATTGTTAAAAATGAAATTTTTGTTTGTTTTGGCTCAAGCCAACCTTTGGGTTAAGGAAAATACCCCTACTGCCCTCGAGGGACGAAAAGTTGGCTGGCTATCGGGCAAATACATAACCCAATGTAATGCTGGCCGTGAAGCCCGATAAATCGGCCCGGACGGGGACGTTGGCGATCCGATATTGTGATTCATCTTCGGGATGATACTCATAATTTAGCCACCAAACCCCTCTTTGGCCAAGCTGGTGGACATAGCCCACATAAGCGCCCACCCGAAAGAACTTGCCCAGGCGGTAGTCGTAGCCCGCGCCCACTTGCGAGGTATAAAAGGCTTGGCGGATACGAAGGTTGTTTTCCCAGAGATCGGTGCCTATCATGGCCTCTACCAGCTCGGTGTACTCGATGGTTTCGCCCTGCTGCCAAAGGAAACGGTTCCACGAGCCCGACCCAAGATCGTTGATGCTGCGATCCAGGCGGAGCGTGAGGTGGTTAAAGTCAGCTTTGGCCTGCACATACACCCGCGATCGGGCGGTCATGAGCAGGTTGACCCCGGTTTTTAGCCCAAACTGGACGTTGGACTGGGTGTGCAACTCGACCCGTCCAGGGGTCATATCGCCGCTGTGGCGGGTAGGTAAGGCCCAATGCGCATCGGTCCCCACAAAGAAGCGGGGCAAGTTGACTTCAAACCCCCATAATTGTACCGCCGGGGCAGTTGCCCGTCCCAGTTGTTTGACTGTTTCACCTTCCACATTTGGGAGTAATTCAGTAACCCGCAGGGGCATTATTGTCGGGCTGAGAAAGCTCAGTTGATAACGCACTTCGCGCCAATGCTTGACGGGCACAAGCCGGGTGGTATCGCAACAGTCACAGGGATGACAATTCCGACAGTGGCGTGGGACATCGCTGGTGGGCAATACTCCTTGGGCGAGGGCTTGGGTGAGGCCCCAAAAGTAAAATAAGAAAATTAATTGTTTTTGCATAATT
>JBBQXF010000163.1:0-7881 GCA_038209965.1 Cytophagales bacterium
ACCACATCGTGATTGATATCAAGACCAATGACAAACCCGATGAGGCCAACCAGCCCCTGCTCAAAGTTGCCCGGCTGCTCAACCTGCTGGAAATGGGCAAAGTGCCCCGCAAACAAGTGAAAATAATCTGTGTGTTTCAAAACTTGGCCGCTTTCGCAGCAATGGACGACCGCCGCTACGAAGACAAGTACAAGGTAGCCAACCCCAACACACCCATTTTCAAAGCGTTGGAGAAGGCCGGCGTGCAACTGTTCGTCTGCGGCCAATCATTGCGGGCACGGGAGATCGATGCTAAAAAATTGAACAAACCAATCAAAGTGGCCCTTTCGGCCATTACGCTGATCACTACTTATCAGTTAAGGGGCTATGCCTTGCTCTCGCTTTGAGCCTTCTTTTGCATAAAGTTGGCCAGCCCGGCCAAGGCTTTTTGGCGGACTTTGGCTTGGAGAAAACCGCTCCAGCCGAACAAAAGGCCGGGTAGGCCCAAGGCTTGCCGCGACCAGCGGTGGAAATTGAAATAATCCACTTGGCGGTAAATTTTACCGTCCTTGAAAGTGAAGTCCGAGGTGATTTGGTTGTGCACTTGGCGGCCAGTGCCCGAAAAAGTGTACCAAGCTTGCCAATGACATTGCCCCACTTCGTCGTCCACATGCTTGACCTCAAATTGCACCCTGAGGTCTTTGCCACGCTCACAGAGCATTTTCCACATTCCCCGCGTTTGTTCTGCGTTCAGCAGGCCAAATCCCGGATCGGTAAAAGTGGCTTCGTCGTGGTAGAGGTTGGCCATACCAGAGCCGTCCCGCTTGCCCAAGCAGATGTATAGCCGTTGAATGAGGATTTTGTGATTGGCCATTTTGTCAAAATGGTTAAGGTTTGGTGTGCATCAAGTGTTCGATTTCTTCGGCTTCCAACGGGATGCTGGCCATTAGATCGATGTGACCGTTTTCGGTGATTACAATGTCGTTTTCCAGCCGGATGCCCAGCCCTTCTTCGGGGATATAGATGCCCGGTTCACAGGTAAATACCATCCCCGGTTCAAAAACGTGGTACTTACTGCCATAGTCGTGCACGTCGAGCCCCAAATGGTGGGAAGTGCCGTGCATAAAATATTTTTTGTAGAGCGGTTTGTCGGGATCTTGGGCCTCCACTTCGTATTTTTTCAACAGGCCGAGGCCGATCAGCTCACTTTCCATCACCTTGCCCACTTCTTTATGGTAGTCAATCCAATTATTGCCCGTTTTGAGCATTTCTTTACCAGCTCTCATTACCCGCAGTACGGCATCATATACTAGCCGCTGGCGTGGGGCAAACCGCCCGTTCACGGGCACACTGCGCGTGAGATCGGACGCGTAATTGGCATATTCGGCGGCCACGTCCATCAATAGTACTTCGCCGGCTTGGCACTGCTGGTTATTGGCCGTGTAGTGGAGCACGCACGCATTGGCCCCCGAGGCGATGATGGGCGAATAGGCGAATCCTTGGGAGCGCTGACGGATAAACTCATGGATCAGTTCTGCCTCGATCTCATACTCCCAAACCCCCGGCCTGATAAATGGCAACAACCGGCGAAAACCTTTTTCGGTAATGTGGCAGGCTTGTTGGATCAGGTCAATTTCCAAGGGCGATTTGACCGCCCGTAGCAGGTGCAGGAGCGGTTGCAAGCGTTCATACTTGTGCAGCGGATATTCTTGGCGGCACCAACGAATGAACCGGGCATCGCGGGAGGGCACTTCGGTGCTGTTGCGCAGGTGTTCGTTGGTGTTCAGGTACAGGTGATCGGACTCAAACACCAAGGCCGCGAAAATACTTTTGAACTGGTGGGTCCAATACACCGTTTGAATGCCCGAAGCGGCCGTTGCCTCTTCTTTGGTGTATTTGTGCCCTTCCCAGACCGCAATGTGCGCATTGGTTTCGCGGACAAACAAGACTTCCCGGTGCTTGGCTTCATGGGCATCGGGGCAAAGCACCAAAATGGTTTCCTCTTGATCAATTCCGGTCAAATAAAGCAGATCGGTTTGCTGCCGAAACCCCATCGTGCCGTCGGCATTGGTGGGCATCATATCATTGGCGTTGAAAACAGCTACTGCACCCGCTTTTAGGTGTTTGATCAATTTTGCACGATTTTGAGCAAAAAGCTGCGGATTGATGGGGGCGTATTTTTTAGTGTGGATCATGTTGTCGTTGCAATGGGCTGGGCAGCCATAAAAGCATTGCCAAGATCGGTGCTTGGGACTGCCGGGCAATTTTAGCCAAAAAGTGTTGGCTTCGCAAATCGACCACCGTTTATTTATGGGCCGATCAAGCCCCGTAGCCCAAGCGCTCCAGTTTCAACTTTTGGTTGCGCCAGTTGGGTTCTACCTTGACAAACTGCTCCAGGAATACCTTTTTGCCAAAAAACGCCTCCATGTCCTTGCGGGCATCGGTGCCCACTTTTTTGAGCATTTTGCCCCCTTTGCCAATCAGGATACCCTTTTGGCTGTCGCGCTCAACGAGGATTTCGGCAGCGATGCGGATCAATGTCCCCGATTCTTGGAACAAGATGATTACCACATCGGACGCATAGGGGATTTCTTGGGAATAATTCAAAAATATTTTCTCCCGGATGATTTCCGATGCAAAAAAGCGTTCGGTCCGGTCGGTCATCTCGTCCTTTTCAAAATAGGCCGGGTGTTCGGGCAGGTTTTGCAGGATCAGATCCAGCACGCGCTCGGTGTTGAACTTCTCGAGGGCCGATACGGGGATCACTTCCTTGGGGTTCAACTTTTCTTGCCAGTAAGCCATTTTGGCCACTACTTCCTCCTGTTGGCTTTTGTCAATTTTATTGAGCACCACAAACAAGGGGGTTTGGGTATGGGCCAACCGTTGGAGCAGAGGCATTTCCTCGTCGTATTTTTCGCCCACTTCCACCACGAACAGAATGATGTCGGCATCTTCCAGGGCCGATTCCACGTAGCCCATCATCACTTTGTGCAGTTCGTAGATGGGTTTGAGGATCCCTGGGGTGTCGGAGTAAATAATCTGGAAATCTTCCCCGCTCAGGATGCCCATGATGCGGTGGCGGGTGGTCTGGGCCTTGGAAGTGATGATGGACAACTGCTCGCCTGTGAGCGCGTTCATGAGGGTGGACTTGCCGACGTTGGGCTTTCCAATGATATTGACAAACCCGGCTTTGTGTGCTATTTCGCTCATTCAAAAAAAATATATGTTGCAAAGGTATTGTTTATTACCGGAAGAGTTTTACTTTTGTGCCACGAAAATAATGGCGCGGGGTGGAGCAGTTGGTAGCTCGTTGGGCTCATAACCCAAAGGTCACAGGTTCGAGTCCTGTCCCCGCTACAAACATAAAAAAAGTGTCAACCAAAAATTGACACTTTTTTTTATGTCCTTCCCTTATTGCCCTTTGCGGGTGGTGGTTGTCCCACGGCCGCTGGACTGCTCCGCAACCAAGTTGAAATGCTCCTTTGTTTACTTGAACCCAATAGGTTCAATATCTTGATTTCCAAATAGCAACCCCCAAAAAGCAGGGTAAAGGGGGCTGGTAATAAAATTGTGCAAGGGATTGCTCATTGAATCCAAGGTATCAAATGGGTGAAATGCCCGGCCTGCACCCACCGTCGGGCTTGGCTTCAAGTCCCCCAAAAGAAAGGTCAATCAGTTTCCTCGAGCAAAAAAACCATTTCAACTGGTTTACCAAAAAACCTCGCAATTTTCAGGGCCAGTACAGTCGAGGGAATGTATTTGCCAGTCTCAATGGCGTTGATCGTTTGCCGGGATACGCCCAAGTGAATAGCCAGATCGGCTTGGGTCACGTTTTTGATGGCCCGTTCAACTTTTAATAAATTTTTCATGAGGCAGTATTGTTTACTTGTTGGCGGTCCTTCCAAAGCAAATATTCAAACCGCAAGATGAAAAGGAGGAGGATGGAAAATAAGTTGACCATCATCACGGTCAAAAATAACCCAGAATAGATAAAGATCATTGATAGGGTAACCAGTATCGTATTGATGATCACACTCCAAAGCATGGCGGCCAATCTGAGGTAAGTGGTGCGTTCATCTTCGGTGCGCGTTTTGGCAAATGCGGTCAAGACCAATCCCGCCAACAAGCCTAAACCGAGGAGTTCATCAGTAAAATTGTTGTACTCCAAAGTAAAGAGCCATTCGCCATTATCAAGAATACTATTCCCGCTAGATTGGTAGGTGAGCCAGTCGAACTCAAACCAATCGGGGCTGGCCATTTGCAATAGACCGAGGCCCAAAAAGGGGATCAAGATGATCCAACCAACTATCTTGAAGTAGTTGGGTAACAAAGGGAGTGACAGCATAGCACTTAAAATGTTTAGTTAGCTTTACAAAAGTACAGTTATGGATTCTTTTAGACAAGTGTACTTTACTAAATTTAACATTTAATTTTTGAACTCAGGCCGAACTGTTCTGCTTTGCCCCAAGCTGTACGAGTCCCTTTGCCCGCCTTTGCTGATTTTCAGGAATGGTTGACTTGCCGCCACGTTTGCATTTGCCACGAATTGCTGTACTTTTGCCTCAGTTAGTGGTGGAACCTTGTTGTTCAGCAAGGTTCCTTAAAAGGGAACACCAGTGAGAGCATTGCTCAAATCTGGGGCTGTCCCCGCAACTGTGAGCTTCGTGTTCAATCTTTTTTCACTGTCACAAGCCACTGAGTTGTTAGTTGAAGCATTGGTGTGTTTTTGAGCATCAGCGTTTTGGCCCAACTTGGGAAGGCGAAAAAAGAGAAGCAAGCCAGGAGACCTGCCATTTACTACCCGATTCAAAGCTTTCGGAGGAAGAGCGAAGAATGTCTGCAATGATGGTTGATCGTCTTTGTTGTTGATTTCTTGTTTTGTCCCTGAACAGGCGATGAATTGATTATCATTTTTGGTATTCAAATCAGCTTGTGATGGTAACTATTTGCCGGGCAATCATTGCCCTGTGCTTCTGCGCCCTGTCTGGTGCGGCCTTGGGCCAAGTGCCCCGGCCCAAAAATGACTCCGTGCGCTGGCTGCGGGAGGTGAGCGTGTATGGTATCCCCGAAGCCAAGTTCGCGGTGGGCAGTAAGATTTTCACCCCAGACAGTGCCTCGCTGGCGCGCCTGAGCCAAGGCACACTGGCCGATCTGCTCATGCAACATACCCCTGTGTACGTGCGGGAGTACGGCAACGGAATGTTGGCCACGGTGTCAATGCGCGGCACGAGTTCCAACCACACCGCTTTGCTCTGGAACGGGGTCAACTTGAACCAGCCCACCCTCGGCATGTTGGATTTCAACACCGTGCCCCTGGCTGCAGTGGATCAAGTGGAGGTGCAAGCCGGGGGCGGCAGTTCGATCTATGGCAGCGATGCGCTCGGGGGCAGTATCCACCTCAACTCCCAGCCCCATTGGCAGCCCGGCCATCGGTTTACTTTCCAGCAGAATGTGGGCAGTTTTGGCCGGTGGTTCACTTCGGCCCAAGCCAAGTTTGCTTCGGCCAAATGGGAAATGCGAAGCCATTTCTACCGCAACAGCGCACAGAACAATTTTTCTTTTGTCAATATAACCAAGGCAGGTGCGCCGATCGAGCGCCAAACCAACGCCGCCACCCTAAATTACGGACTAGTACAGGAAATTTTTTACCGATTTTCGGCCAATCGCTACTTTTCGGTCAAAGGGTGGTACAATGCCAACAACCGCCAGATCCAGCCCAATATGGCCACCGCCGATGTGGCTGACGAGCAGCAAGACCACAGCACCCGCTTGGTGGCCGATTACCACGCCAATTCCCGTTTCGGGTATGTGCAGGCCAAACTCGCGTTTGTCAACGATTGGATGCGCTATAACGGCGGTGCGCCAATTGCCACCAACCGCTATTGGGCCATGCTACAATATGAGAAAAAGCTGGGAACCAAAGTCCAGATCCAAGTTGGGGCCGCGTGGCAGCACATTACGGCCAGTGTGCCGGCCTACGGGAAGGGGATCGGCGAAAACCGCCAGGATATTTTTGTGCTGACTCGCTATCAGGCATTGCCCCGGTGGGTACTCACCGCCAACGTGCGCCAAGCCTTTGTCACCGGGTTTATTGCCCCGATAGCCCCTTCGCTGGGCAGTGAAGTAAAACTGTATCAGCAGCAATCCAAAAAACTGGTTTTCAAGACGTTGGTTTCTCGCAACTATCGCGTGCCCACGCTCAATGACCGCTACTGGCAGCCGGGCGGCAACTTGGATATCCGCCCCGAGTTGGGCCACAGTGCCGAGCTAGGGCTACTCTACCAGCGCGGCACAGCGGCCAGCAACTGGGAAGTGGAGGCCACCCATTACCGGATGTGGGTCGATGATTGGATCATTTGGCTGCCCCAAACCTCGTTCTGGTCGCCCAGCAACATCCGGCGCGTGCAAGTAGTGGGAGCCGAATTTTCGGCCAAGTTTACCCAGCAAATGGGTGCTTGGCGGATCGGTGGGGGAGGGCAGTACGCTTTCAACCAGTCCACTAACCGCAATCAGTTGAACGAAAATGACCGCTCGCTGGGCAAGCAACTGCCTTACGTACCCCGCCACCGGGCCACGGCCTACGTCAATTTGGACTATCAACAATGGTTTGCCAGTGTAAATTTCAATTACACGGGCCAGCGCTTTGTCAGTACCGACAACGATGAAGCCCTCGCCGCTTTTCGGCTGTTCAATTTGAGTGGCGGGCGGGCCGTCCAATTGGCCAAACGGCCCAGTGCCAACCCGTTACGGATCACGATGACTGCCCATGTTTACAACTTATTCAATATCCAATACCAAAACCTTCGCCTGCGGTCCATGCCCGGGCGAAATTACCAGATGAGTGTCAAAATTGACTTTTAGTGACTAAACCAGTTTAACAATTATGAAAAAAAGTATCCAATTTCTCGCTCTTCTATGGCTTGCTGTCCTAATTTCTTGTGGTGGAAGCAAAGAAACCCCGCTGGGGAAATACGAAGAGGGCGTGGTGGTGATCAACGAGGGAAATTTCTCCGATTCGGATGGGGAAATCAGTTTTATCAGCAATGAGACTGGACAAGTCACCAACCGGGTCTTCCAAGCCGAAAATACCCGTCCACTGTCGGCAATCGTGCAAAATGCCCGGCGGTTTGGAGATAAAATCTACCTAGTGTGCAACCGGGCCGACAAAATAGAGGTGATCAATGCCGCAGATTTGAAATCGTTGGCTTCGGTGCCTGCCCAAAACCAGAACTTGGTGAACCCCCAAGACATTGCCGTCTTGGGCGACAAAGCTTACATCGCTTGCTGGGGGCCATTTAGCCCAACGTTCAGTCGCGATGCCCCGTTTTTGGCCGTGATGAACACCCAAAGCAATACCATTACGGGCCGGGTTGCCCTGCCCAGCTTTCCGCAGGGCTGCTTGGTAGTTGGCCAAAATATCTACATCGCTTTGCCCGGCGCCAATCAAATAGCCGTATTGAACCCGGCTAACGATCAGATTACAACCAGTATTGCGGTGGCCAATGGGCCGCAGCGGTTGCTCTTGGATGCCAACAACCGCATTTGGGTGGTTTGCAGCAATAGGGCCTTGGTGCGGATCAACCCGAGCACCAACCAAGTGGAGGCCACTATTTCCACTGGTTCAGTCCGGCCCAATGGCAAGGCCGCCCTGAACGCAGCGGGCAACCGCATTTACTACATGAGTAGCGTGTCGAATGCTACTTTTACGGCCAGTACTGGTACGATTTACGAGTTGCCGATCAGTGCCACTTCGGCTCCGACCAGTCCGTTGATCACCCTCACCAACCTGTATGGCATCGGTGTGAATCCAGTAAATGGCGAGATTTTGGCTGCTGATGGCAATGCTTTTCAAGGCAATGGTACGATTGTCCGGTATGATGTATTGGGCACTCGGCTGGGCAC
>JBBQXF010000164.1:0-7726 GCA_038209965.1 Cytophagales bacterium
GTCGTTTAAGTTGTTATCCAGCCATAACGGTCAAAAAACCATCCGTGTAATACTTTTTGGCCAAACGGTGCAATTGCTCGGCGCTGATGGCTTGGATATCGGATACGTAATGATCGTAGTGGTCTTGTGCCAAGCCATGAAAATAAATGCTCTTGAATTTCTCGGCAATGGTAAACGGGGTGGTGAGGGAGCCGATGTAAGTGCCCTGCATATAGTTTTTGACCAAATCCAGTTCGTCTTCGCTGACGGGGGCCTTTACCAGCTCGGCTATTTCCTTGCCGATTTCTTCAATCACCATCTCGCGGATCTCTTTTTTTACATCAGTGCCAATAACCATGTAGGCCGCGCTCTTCATGAGCACCACGCTTGAGCTGATGCCGTAAGTCAGCCCCTTTTCTTCCCGGATGTTTCGCATCAGGCGCGAGCCAAAATAGCCCCCCAAGATTTCGTTGAGCATGGTCATGGGCAGATAGTCGGCACTGCGCTTGCCCAGGTAATGGCCATTGTCGGCCAAGTCCAACCGCTTGCCCATCCGAATGGAGGTTTGGAGGGCATTTCCCCGCTCCAAGTAGAGCAGTTCTTGGAGTTGGGCGGGGTCGCCCTGGGCATGGATGGCCGACAAATCAAAGGGGGCGTTCAGGGGAAGCTGGCCCAAGGTCTGGTTGATTGCCTGTAGATCTTGGGGGCGCACGTGCCCGGCCACCATCATCTCAAACGGCTGGCCTTGAACGGTAAGGGCATAGAAATCGGCCAGTTCGGCCCGATCCAACCGTTTGATCCGGTCTTCGGTGAGCGTGATGCCGTAGCGATGGGTGCGGCCAAACAAATTTTCACGGAATTTATTGGAGGCGATATAGCTGGTCTTTTCTTGGTTGATCCGCAAGCCTTGGATGTTGATCCGCTTGAGGTTTTCCAATTCCCGGTCGGGGAAAGTGGCTCCGGTCAGGCTCTCGCAAACCAGGGCCAGCATGGCGGGCAGGTAACGCGCAAGGCAGTACATCTCCACCTCGGCGTGATCCAAGCCAGCGCTACATTCCAGTACCGCCCCATACTTGTCGATTTCATCGGTGATTTGGGCCGCCGTGCGTTGGTGGGTTCCCTCGGTCATCATTTTCATGGTGAGGAGCGCGGCTTCTTTGGAGGGTGCGAGCCAAGTGCCCGACCGGAACCATAGATTGACACTGATGACCGGCTGTTCACCCGCGCTCAAAATGTGGACTGGCACCCCATTGTCCAACCGGATAATTTCAGGTTTGTGGAGGAAAAAATCGCCCAAGGGCAGGGCATTGGGTGGCAATTTGCGATCTAACATTCAGGGTTCAGCTTTTTTGTATCGGGATAAAACGGGCACTTACCAGCGCTTGGCGCAATGGCAGGTAACGATCAAGTTCGGGGGCATGTCCAACCAAGGGGACAAAGTTACACCAAAATTAAAAGGATTTGCCGCCCCGGGAGGCGCACTGGCCAAGCCCAACCAGCAAAAGAGAGAATTTATGGTTTGGATAAACGGATTGTGCATTTTCCATTGTAATTTTAGGCGAAATTTCCGTTGGTCAACCTAATTGCTTTTTCTAGTTATTGAGACCCCAAACCACTGCTTTGATGAAACCTGATGTAATCCTCACCGATAAAATTGCCAAAATTTACCGCATGGGCAGCGAAGTAATCAACGCCCTTACCTCGATCAGCATTTCTATTAAACACGGCGAGTACGTTGCCTTTATGGGGCCATCTGGCTCCGGCAAGTCCACCTTGATGAACATTATAGGCTGTTTGGACACTCCGACCAGCGGAACTTATATCTTGGCGGGCAAGGATGTGAGCAACATGACCGAAAACGAATTGGCCGAAATCCGCAACAAAGAAATCGGGTTTGTTTTCCAGACCTTCAACTTGTTGCCCCGCTCCAGTTCGTTGGAAAACGTGGCCCTGCCCCTCGTGTATGCGGGCATTGGCAAGGCCGAGCGCGAAGAGCGGGCTTTTGAAGCCCTGCGCAGTGTGGGATTGGATACCCGGGCCAAGCACAAACCCAACGAACTTTCGGGCGGCCAACGCCAGCGGGTGGCCGTGGCCCGGGCCTTGGTCAATGAACCGAGCATTATCTTGGCCGATGAACCAACCGGTAATTTGGATTCCAAGACCTCCTACGAAATAATGGAACTGTTCGATAACCTGCACAAGAAGGGCAATACCATCATTGTCGTCACCCACGAAGACGACATCTCCCACTATGCGCACCGGATTGTGCGCCTGCGCGACGGGCTGGTCGAGACCGATCGCCTCAACGAGAACATCACCGATCCCGTAAAGCTCAAAATGGCCGCTGCCGGCCACTAATTCTTGGATATATTCATTGTTTTTGTTTTTTACCCAACGTTAAGGTTTTCTTGTGAACAAAAATATCGCGAACCTTTTGGCAATGGCCGGTCAAGTTTGGGCATCCTTCAAACGGTCGGCTTTTTACACCTCTTTTTTGCCATCCGTTTATCAATTGTGGTTTCCCGGGCGTGGGGCTTCATTCATTGCTTGGCTGGTGGCCGGCTGTTGGTATGCCCTGCTGTTGTTGGTGTTTTGCCCCATTTTGTACATTCAGGCCGTCAAGGCCGATGCTTTTGGCCTATTTGGCTCCATGCCCAGCGTGGAGCAGTTGGAAAGTCCCAAAGTGCCCACCGCTTCGGAACTCTACACCGCTGATGGCGTATTGCTGGGCCGTTTTTACAAAGAAAACCGCACCCCGGTGCGCTACCAAGAACTGTCCTCCAACGTGCTTGAAGCACTGTACGCCACCGAAGACATTCGTTTCAATGAGCACTCGGGCATTGATTTGTCCGCCACCTTGTCCATCATCTGGTACAACTTGCGGGGTGAGCAGCGCGGTGGCAGCACTATTTCGCAACAATTGGCCAAAAACCTGTTCAGGACGCGCAAAAAAGAAGCCAAGGGCAAATTGAGCAGTTTCAGTGGCTCCCTTGGCACGCTCATTTACAAGACCAAGGAATGGATCACGGCCATCAGTTTGGAGCAGGCCTACACCAAAGAGGAGATAATGACCATGTACTTCAACACGGTCGAGTTCGGTGGCAATGCCTTTGGGATCAAAACCGCCGCCAAAACCTTTTTCAGCACAACGCCCGAGCAACTCACCGTGCCCCAAGCGGCCATGCTCGTGGGGATGCTCAAAGCACCGACCACCTACAGCCCAGTGCGAAACCCCAAAAATGCCTTGCGCCGCCGCAATACCGTATTGAGCCAAATGGTCAAATACAATTATATCGATCAGGCACAATACGACAAATTCAGCCAAGAACCACTTGGCTTGAAAAAAACGATCGAACGGGAGGAAGAAGGCGCTGCCACTTATTTCCGGGGCGTTATGAACCAATATTTGGAGAAATGGTGCGAAGATAATGATCTGGATCTGTACTCCGACGGGCTGAAAATCTATACCACCATCGACTCGGCCCTACAAGCACTGGCCGAGGAGTCGGTCAACAAGAAAATGCAGGAGTACCAGAAATTGTTCGAACGGCAATGGCTGGGGGCAAACCCATGGCGGCGGGGCGATGGCACCGAGATTCCCAATTACATTGAGAACATTGCCAGAAAATTGTATCCCAAAGAATATGCGAGCGTAAAGGGCGACTCGGCGGGTTTTGCCCAACTGATGAGCGTGAAACGCAAAATGAAACTGTTTTCGTGGAAAGATGGCGGTGAAGAAGAGATGGAAATGAGCGTTTTTGATTCCATCCGTTATTGCAAACAGTTCTTGCACGCTGGCCTGGTTGCCATGAACCCCAATACGGGCCACATCCGCGCTTGGGTGGGGGGGATCAGCTATAAATATTTCAAATATGACCACGTTAGGCAGGCCCGCCGCCAGCCCGGCTCCACTTTCAAGCCGTTTGTTTATGCAGCGGCCATTGACTCCTTTGGCTTCTCGCCCTGCACCGAAATCTTGGACGCGCCCGTGGTCATCCGCTACAAAGAAAAGAAAAACCCCAAACCCTTGGTTTGGCAGCCCCACAATACCAGCTACACCTATACTTTTGGCCACGTGTCGATCCGCTACGGAATGGGCCGCTCGCTCAATTCTGTGGCCGCTCGGGTCACTGAACGGATCGGGTGGGGGTCAGTCATCAAATACGCCAAGAAAATGGGCATCACCAGTCTGTTGGACAGTGTGCCCTCGGTGGGCCTTGGCTCCAGCGATGTGTCGCTCTATGACATGGCCGGGGCCTATTCCTCCTTTGTCAATGAAGGCATATGGAACGAACCGCAATTTGTCACCCGGATCGAAGATCGGAACGGCCAAGTGATCCACCGTTTCCGGGCCAAAAGCCGCCGGGTATTGTCCTCCGAGAGTGCCTTCCTCATGATCCACATGCTGCGCGGGGGATTGCAAGAATCGGGCGGTACTTCGCGCCGCTTGTACTCCTTTCCCACCGTCGTATCGGGCAACGAAGTGGGGGGCAAAACCGGCACTTCGCAAAATTATGCCGATGGCTGGTACATGGGCATCACCCGGGATCTAGTGACCGGCGTTTGGGTGGGTGGCGATGACAGCAGCATCCACTTCCGCAACCAGCAGGGCGAAGGATCAAAATCTGCCCTACCGATTTTTGGCACTTTTATGGAAAAAATATACAAGTATCCCGATGGGGCCAATGCCCTCAAAGTGGCCAAGGGGCGCTTCCCCACCGAAAAAGATCTTAAGTTGGAGATCAAGAAAAACATCAACTGTCCTTCGCGCTCCTGGGCTCCCCGCAATCCCGACAGTACCGCCATTGTCAAGCCCGATTCAGTGGCGGCCGGCACAGTGCTGAACGCTATTCGGCGCATCATTTTTTAGGCCATTAACCGTTGCCACAACAACTACTTACTTATGCCATCGCTAGACATTGCCAATAAAATAGACCACCAGACCTTGGACAACGCCATCAATACGGCCAAAAAGGAGATCAGTACCCGTTACGATCTCCGGGAATCCAAAACCGAGGTGACCCTCAACAAGAAAGATTTGCACATCAATGTAACCACCGACAATGAGCTTTCCCTCCAAACTGTGATCAAAATCATCTTGGAGCGCATGGTCAAACAAGGATTGGATCCCAAAGCACTGGATTTTGGCAAACAGGAATACGCTTCGGGCAGCATGATCCGCAAGGATTTAGCCATTAAAGAAGGTATTGAGAAAGAAACGGGCAAAAAAATCCTGAAAGACATCAAGGATAGTGGGCTCAAAGTCCAAGCGGCCCTCATGGACGACCAACTCCGGGTAACGGCCAAAAAGATCGATGACCTGCAAGAGGTCATGGCCCTGCTGCGCAAAAAAGACTACGGCGTTCCCCTGCAATTCGTCAATATGAAGCGGGAGTGACCGGGCCGACTGCCCACCCAAAGCACCAAACCTTGGGACAGGTTTTCTTTTGTCCCCAACTTGGCGCAAATTTGTGCCCCTTATGCAGATCAAGACCGCCAAGTTTGTAATTAGCAGCAGCGATTACCGCCAATGCCCAGCCCCCGATCGGCCAGAATACGCCTTCATCGGCCGGTCCAATGTGGGCAAGTCTTCCTTGCTCAATTTGCTCACCGGCATTGCGGGCTTGGCCAAAACCTCTTCCACACCCGGTAAGACCCAGTTGATCAACCATTTCTTGATCGATGAAGCTTGGTATATGGTCGATTTGCCCGGTTATGGCTATGCCAAAGTGGGCAAAGCCGATCGGGCCAAGTTTGCCACCATGATCGAGCAATACATGCGAGAGCGGGAAAACCTGCTCTGCGTATTTGTCTTGATCGATATCCGCCTCACCCCCCAAAAAAACGACGTGGATTTTATCGGTTGGTTGGGTGAAAGGGGCATTCCATTTGTACTGGTGTTTACTAAGGCCGACAAATTGGCCAAGACCACCGTCGGGGGCAAAGTGGAAGCGTATGGCAAATACTTGGAGTCATTCTGGGAGGAATTGCCCAAAATGTTTGTCACTTCGGCCGAAACCAAAACCGGGGCCAAGGAAATCCTGAATTTTATTGATCAAATCAATCAAGAAAACAAAAACCCTGATTAACCATGAACCTCAAAGATATTGCCGCCGTTTCGGGCAAGCCTGGGCTGTACCGGGTGTTAAAGCCTTCGCGATCGGGCGTGATCCTCGAGTCGCTGGACGACAAAAAAACCAAGATGACCGCTAGCATGAGCCACCGCGTTTCGCTGCTCAAAGAAGTGTCCATGTACACCACCTCGGCCGACGGATCACTTTTGTTGGAAAAAATAATGGCGAGTGTATTGGCCAAATATGGCCACCAACTAGAAGTGGGCACCTCCAACTTGGCCTTGATGCAGTTCCTCGAGACCGTACTGCCCGACTACGATCGCAACCAGGTGTACCCTTCGGATGTCAAAAAGCTGGTTACATGGTTCGGGATCCTCCAAACGTATGCCCCCGAGGTGTTCACCATACCTTCCGACGAGGAAGCTAAGGCCCAGCAAAAGGAATCCCAAACCAATGCCGAAGAGACCACGCAAGACGAAACCACCCCAGTGTAATTATTTTTTTACGCAGATGCCCCAAGAAAATGCGGAACTTGTCCCCTTTTCCCATAGTTGAAAGCGACCAAAGCCTTTATGCAGCAAAAAAACAAGGCGGTGGGGATTTCTAGAAATCCCCACCGCCTTGTTTTTTGTTAGCGAACACGATGATTGGGCGTGCTATGTCTCTTGGTTAGCCATTGATTTCCCGGAAACCGAATACCCGGGCCGGGATGCGGGCTGGGCCCGAGCACCGCACTTGATTGTACGCCCGCAAGGCCTGCGCCAAGCGGGCCTCGATCACTGCGGTTTCGGAGCTGGGTGGCCGGTTGTCCAGTTGGATTTTCAGCGCTTTGATGGTGGCTAAGCGCCGGCTCAGGTTCTCCCGCACCACCAGCAACCACAAAGTCATCGCTGCCGCGAAAGATAAGAATATTGGTAAAAATCCCATGATTGGTCTAGTTTGGATTCGCTCTCTACGTCAACCATCCACCGGGCGGTTTGTTAGATCTTGGCCGAACAGTTCCCACAATTTTACCCTGTTTTTCGGCCTTGGCGGGCGGGCAATCATCACCTCACACTAAAATCAACCACAAGCGGTAGCTACGCCAGAAAATCAGCAAACCAGCGGCCCGAATCTTTGAGGTAGCGCTGTTGGGTCGCATAGTCCACATAGACCAGCCCGAAACGGGGGTGATAGCCCTCGCTCCATTCAAAATTGTCGGTGAGCGACCAAGCAAAGTAACCCTCCACCGGCACCCCTTCGAGCTTGGCGCGGCGCACTTGGACCAAATAATCCTGAAAAAACTGGATCCGGCCTTGGTCATTCACCGCATTGTTGTGTAACCGATCGGGATAGCATACCCCATTTTCGGTGACCACTATTTTCTTGATCCCGTTATAGCTCCCGAACTGTTTGAGCATTTCGTACATTCCTTCGGGGTGCACTTCCATCCCCATTTCATTGACGGGCACGCCACGCTTTTTGGCGGGCACTTCCTCTACCAGTAGGCCGGGCAGCCACCAGCTATGTTTGGCCACCAGCCGGAAATAATTCTGGACCCCAATAAAATCAAAGGCAAAGGCCATATTTGCTTCATCCCCCGGACGGATCTGCTTTTCTAGATGACGGGTCAAAATGCCCAAGTTTTGGGGATAGCCCATGCCCAATGCCGGCTCGATGAACAATCGGTTGAC
>JBBQXF010000165.1:0-7657 GCA_038209965.1 Cytophagales bacterium
ACCATGACCGACCAGAAAGCGTTTGCCCTCGCAGGTAAATGCCTGGGGGGTTTTATAGACCGCAACACCCAATTCATGGTTAAAATAATCAAACATCCACAGGTCGTGGTTGCCCACAAAAATGGAGATGGGGATCTGCCGGTCGGCCAGTTCGGCCAGTTTTGCTTGAAAGCGCACAAAGCCTTTGGGTACTACATGGCCATACTCGAACCAGAAATCGAACAAGTCACCAAGCAGGAAAATGTGCCCAGCCACCGGGGCAATGCTGTCCAGCCAGCGAATAATTTTGCGTTCCCGGGCCAGACTGGCCACAGGATCCGGGAAACCAAGGTGGAAATCGGAGGCAAAAAACAACTTTTTTCCGGTGACCAATTGGCCCATGTCGGGCAGATCGGGTGCTTTCATGGGGCAAATATAGGTTTTTTTGCCTGTTGGTCAGGGAAATGCGAGGTGGTGATCTATCGTGCCACCCCCCTAAATGGATGTAAGTTTTGCCATAAAGTAATACAATGAGCAGTTGTCCTTTGGAGATGTTTTTGATTAAATAGTTTTACAATGCCCCAGTACGGCTACTTGCGGGGCGACCCCAACTGCACCCTTTTTTTAAATAAGCAGGAACAACCATGTCTTCTATTTCATCCGTTATCGATTGGCCCAAAGGGCGTTTTTTTTACACACTCTTGCTTTTTTCTGCCCTCTGGCAGGGCCATTTGGCTCGGGCCCAGCAGGCAACTG
This sequence comes from Cytophagales bacterium, assembly GCA_038209965.1. Classification (GTDB taxonomy): domain Bacteria; phylum Bacteroidota; class Bacteroidia; order Cytophagales; family Thermoflexibacteraceae; genus JALONO01. The sequence goes on from JBBQXF010000165.1 coordinate 736, forward strand.
ATGGAGTCATGTTGGCTAGGCTCATTACCATGCCCAATGACTCGGCCAAAGTGGAGGCCCTGCACCAAATGGCCGAAACAGGGTTGAGGCAAAACGATTACACCAATGCCCTCAAACACGCCGAAGAGGCCATCCAAGTTGCGGGCAAAACCAATAATGGCCCGGGTAAGGCTGCAAGCTTGTTGTTGGCCGGCCGGATCGGCCGGGCACAGGGCAATGTTTCCGTTGCCCTCAACTATTTGATCCAGGCCAAGCTAGCGGCTGAGACTCAACTGGATCTGGCAACTGGTTTTGCGGCCAATACCGAGATTGCCCAGTTATATTTCCAACAACGCGCCTACGAGAAAGCGGTTGCCTATTATAACCAAGCCTTGGCAATTGCCCTAAAGCAGCCCAAGAGCCCCAAATACGTCCCCGCGCTGGAAAATGTGGCCAACACCTATTTTTTGATCAAGGATTATGCAAACGCCAAAAAGCATTATTTGCAGTTGTTGAATTTTTACAAAAAGCAAGAAAATTATAAGGGCATATTGGCTGAACTGGAACAATTGGTCAATACAGACAAGCTGGCGGGCAAAATCGATAATGCCATTGCTTTCTGTAATGAGGCCATGCAACTGGCGGAAGCCAAACAAGATTTCTCCGCTGTGGCGGAGCTAATGACCGATCTGGGCTTTTTATACCAGCGCCAAGGGAAACACGAAGAAGCCATCGGTGCTTTCAAAAACTCGTTGGCCGTTCATAACCAATACACCAAGGGGGATCAAGGTTTGAGCAAGCGCGGCGATGCATTGGGCAACCAAGGTATAATTTACGACGAGATCAAAGATTACAAAAATGCGTTCTGGAATTTTGACCAAGCCCTGTTGCTCAAGCGCAAAGCCAGTGATGTGAAGGGAGAGGCAAAAATTCAAAACTTGATCGGGGCCGCACATTTTGGCCGCAAAGACTATCCCAAGTCGATTGAAGCTTTGAACAAAGCCGTTACACTGGCCATGTCCCAAGGGGCCACCGATGTGTTGCAAGAAAGCTACCGCCTCCTGTCCGAAGTGTACTTGGCCAAAAAAGATTCTCGCGGGGCCCAAACGTTTCTCAAAAATTACCAATCGCTCAAGGACAGCGTTGGCTCGGCCGAAAGCCAGCTTCAGCAGCAGCAACTGCAGATCATGCTCGATGTGGAAAAGCGGGAGAGCGAAATCAGAATGCTATTGACTGAAAAGGAAAAGCAAGATTTGGCCCTCAAGCAGTTGGAACTCGAGGCCGAAAAGCAAGAACAGATACTGAGCTTGCTCGGCCGGGATCAGGAATTGCAGGCCACCCGCATCCAGAACCAAGAACTGGAAAAGAACCGCCTGCGGCAGACGGCCGATCTGACTTCCCAACAGTTGCTGGCCGCCCGGCGCGATGGCGAAATCATTGAGCTGCAACGCACCAAAGAGGCGGGCGATTTTGAACTAAAGCAAAAAAGATTGGAGGATGAAAAACAGAAAGCAGCCATTTCGCTCTTGGAAGGACAACAAAAATTGCAGGAAGTCAACTTGGACAAGGAGCGTGATCAGCGCCGGTTGGGCAACTGGATCATGGCCCTACTAGGCTTGGTGATTGGCTTGGGGGTCATTGGGTTTGTCCAGAAGCAACGGGCCAACCGCAAGTTGAACCAACAACAGAACGAGATTTTGGAGAAAAATGACCAGTTGCTCCAAAGCGAGGAAGAGCTGCGCCAAAATATGGAAGAACTGCAAACGACCCAAGAGGCTATGCAGCTGCGCCAGCATGAGTTGGAAGTGGCCAACAATAAAATGGCGGCCAATGAGGTGGTCCTGACCAAAGCCTACGATAAAATCCAAGCAAATGGGGCCCAAATCAAAGAACAAAATGCAAAATTGGGCGAGGCTTTTGCTGAACTGAACCGCAAGAATATCCGCATTACAGACAGTATCCGGTACGCTGAGCGCATCCAGAAGGCGATTATGCCCACCGAAGCGCAATTGACGGCCAATTTTGTTGAGCACTTTACCATCTATAAACCCAAGGATGTGGTTTCGGGCGATTTTTATTGGTTCAGCAAAGTGGGTAACAAACGTTTTATTGCCGTCGTGGATTGTACGGGCCACGGTGTCCCGGGGGCGTTCATGTCCATGATTGGCAATACCCTGCTCAACCAAATTATTAACGAAAAAGATATTTACACCCCTCATAAGGTACTGGAAAACATGGATGCCAATATCCGTCAATCACTCAAGCAACAGGATGCCTCCACCAGCGATGGCATGGACATTGGCTTGTGCTGCATCGAGACATGGGAAGATGGCACCATCAGTCTCAAATTTGCCGGGGCCAAGATTTCGCTCTGGTACACCGTTGATGGTCAAATCCATACCATCAAGGCTGACCGGGTTCCCCTTGGCGGCGTTGATGCCAATTTGATTTACGCTTACTCCCCACACACGGTACGGATCGAGAAAGGCAGTACGCTCTACATGGCCACTGATGGCTACATGGATGCTTCCAACGTGGAGCGGCAGCGGTTTGGTTCGGCCCGGCTGGTTGCCATTTTGGCCGCCAACCAGCACCTGTCGTTGGCCGAGCAGGGTACGCTATTGGAGGATGCCTTGCGGGAATATCAAGCCGATGGCCATGAGCAGCGCGACGACATTACCATGTTGGCCGTTAAGGTGTAGGGGACAAGATTTGCCAAAGTATTTGGGCCAATCAACGGTTTTTAATTAACTTTGTTCTTGTGAGATAAGGGCATACCAACCTCGGTATGTCCTTATTCATTTTTTGACCGACAGTACTTTTTTATCACACAATTTTCTTTTGGCTAATATTTTTTATTGTAAGATGACCAAGAAAATAGTAAAAGTTGGGAACATCGATTGCGGTGCCGATCAACTGTTCCTCATCTCTGGCCCATGTGTGATCGAGGAAGAAAGCATCATGATGAGGACCGCCGAGAAGCTCAAACAGGTGAGCGAAAGGCTTAACCTGCCAGTAATCTACAAATCGTCATTTATGAAGGACAACCGCAGCGCGCTGGACTTTTACATGGGGCCAGGGCTGGACGAGGGGCTGAAAATGCTCCAGAAAATCAAGGAGACGTTTGGGTTTCCGGTCCTGTCCGATGTTCACTATCCCGAACAGTGCGCCGCCGCCGCTGAAGTGCTTGACGTGATCCAGATTCCCGCCTATTTGTGCATGCAAACTACCTTAGTAGTGGCGGCAGCCAAAACCGGCCGCGTGGTAAACATCAAGCATGGGCAGTTTCTCGCCCCGGACAACATGGCCAAGCCTGCCCAAAAATGCGTGGACAGTGGCAATGATCAGATCATTCTCACCGAACGGGGCTATACTTTTGGCTATAATGACCTTATAGTGGATCCCCGCAGTTTCTATCACTTGAACCGTACGGGTTATCCGGTGGTGTTCGATGTGACCCATGCCATTCGCAAGTACGGGATTCCCAGTGCCGATGCCAAAGGCGGGGCCAGGGAGTTTTTGCCCGTCTTGGCCCGGGCTGGGGTTGCTTCTGGGATAGATGGCCTGTTTGTCGAAGCTCACCCCAATCCGGCCCAAGCCCTGTGCGATGCGGCCAGCCAATTGGACATGAACCAACTCGAGGATTTCCTCAAACCGCTGATGGAGCTGCACGCAATCGAGGTGAAATATCGCCAATCGTGATTTTCGCCGCCCCGGTAGCTTGATATGGTCAGGCTCGGGTGCACCAACCCAGCCCCAGGACATTTCTGGGGCTGGGCTTGCAGCTCGTCAATCGTGATCGCCGGGCGGAGCCAAGCAACAGCGGCTTACTTCAGCCCCCGCAGAAAAGCCAAACTTGCGGGCACTTGTTTAGCCGCTTCGGGATGCTCGTCTTCAAGGTAAAAATACTTGATGCGGGTTTTTTTGGCGGCTTTCAAAATCTTTTTCATGTCCAGTTGGCCCGTGCCCACCACCACCACATTCTCTGGTGCAGTTTGTCCTTTTTGATTGGCCGTCACCCCTTTTTTCAAGTCCTTTACGTGCATGAGCAGGAACCGCCGGGGATATTTGCGCAGCAGGGCGGCGGGATCTTGGCCGGGCAGGTGGGCCCAGAGGATGTCCAGTTCAAAGCCCACGTTGTCGGCATCGGTATTTTGCACCAAGTAGTCGAACAGTGTGCCGTCCGCGTGCGGTTCAAACTCAAAGCCGTGGTTATGGTAGCAAAACTGCAAGCCCTGTGCCTTGAGGGCTGTGCCAGCGTGGTTAAAATCGGCGACCACTTCTTGGGTGCGGGCCAAGGTGAATTTGCCCTCGTGCGGGATCCAAGCGACGCGCACAAACTCCGCCCCCAAGGTTTTGGCCTTGCCAATGACCGCGTCCAGTTGGTTTTTCATCTCGTCATAGCTGACCCCAAAGCTGGTGCAGCGCATCCCCCGGGCATCGAGCATGGCCCGGAACTCGGTGGCAGTCTTGCCAAACAAGTTGGACAACTCGATGTTGGTGATGCCCGTGGCCTTGATCTGATCCAAGGCGGCGGCGGGGTCTTTGCCCAGTTCATTGCGGTAAGTATAGGAAACTACCCCCGGCATTTCGGGCAGGTACTTGCTAAATTTCTGGGCCAAACTGACATGGCTGACCAGCCATGCCAATAAAACCAGTACTACATTCAAGTGTTGCATCGATAGAATGAGGTTTCGGGACTATCCCAAGACTAAAATGATTTTCATTACGGGATTTCTCTGGTTTATTTGGGCACAATGTTTTAGACAATCGGATCCCAACCTTTTTCGTAGGTGCGTTGCCAGAGGGCCATCGCGGCTTCATTGTTGGCAATGTGGCCGTTGCGGGGATTACAGTTCAGCGTGTAGCCAGTGCGATAGGCAATGTTGGCCAAGTGGCACAACAGCACGCTCTTGTGGCCCTCGGCTATGTGTGCATTGAGCTTGACGCTGCGGTCGCGGGTGGCTGCCAAGAAATTCTGGATGTGCATCCCGTCGAGTCGTTGCCCGGGGCCAGTTTTATCGATGGAATTGGTTTGTGCGGCCGTGTCTTTTACGTCTTTTACCACTTTGTTGGCCATGTCCAAGATCACATAGTTGTTGTCACGCATGATGAGCGAGCCGGTTTCGCCAAAGAACTGCACCCCGCGCCCAACTCCCTCAATGGGAAAAGGGGCACAACTCCGGCTCTCCCAACTGATCATTTTGCCGCCTTCGAACTCAAAAGTGGCCGTATGGGTATCGGGCGTTTCCCAGTCATCGGCAAAGGCATAGCGCCCGCCGGCCGAGGTCACCCGGGTGGGGAAGTCGGCTTGCAGGCCCCAGCGGGCCACATCCAGCTCGTGCGTGCCGTTGTTGCAGGCTTCGCCCGTGCCCCAGTGCCAAAACCAGTGCCAGTTGTAGTGCACCAAATTGTCGCGGAAGGGCAGGCGCGGGGCGGGACCTTGCCACAGGTCATAATCCAGCCAACTGGGCACGGGGGCGGGTTTGCCGTGGCCAATGCTTTTGCGGCCGTTGGCATACCAACAGCGGGCAAAATACACTTTGCCGATCGCCCCTTGGTGCAGGGCCGCAATGCCTTCTTGCACCACATTCCATGACCGCCGTTGGTTGCCCATTTGCACCACCTTATTGTGTTTGGCGGCAGCTTCCACACACAGTTCGCCTTCGCGGGGGTTGTGCCCGCAAGGTTTTTCCACATACACGTGTTTGCCCGCCGCGCAGGCCATGATGGTGGCCGGAGCGTGCCAGTGATCGGGCGCGGCGATCATGAGCACGTCTATGTCCTTGTTTTCCAATACCTTGCGAATGTCTTTTTCGCCTTTGGGATTGGCTTTGGCCTGTCCTTGCTTGGCAAATTCAATGCCCTTGGCAATGGCCCGCTCGTCCACGTCGCAGATGGTGGCCACTTCCACGCCTTCGTGGGCGGCGAAATTGCGGATTACTTCAGCGCCCCGGCTGTTGGTGCCCATGGCTGCGACCACGATTTTTTCATTGGGCGAATTGTGCCGCCCCCATACGATCAGCGGGCCGAGAGCCGTGGCTGCGGTGGCTGTGGCGGCCGTTTTTAGAAATGTCCTTCGGTTGTTCATAGGCTACTACCGGTCAATACAATGTTGGCTGGTTATGCAAGAACAGTATTTTTTTTCGCACTACAAAATTTTTGTAATTTTTTGTCTCAAATAATTGATAGAGAATAATTTAAGTAAATTTTCGCAAAAATTTCTCGTTAACTTTTCGGCTGGGATCAACGATAAACTTGCTTGGTGGGGCAAATACAAGGAATGTCAATATGAACCGCTGCTGCTGGCCACCCCTTGGCTCGCAACGGCTTACATTGGTTAGCAACGGCTTGCATAGGGTAGTTTAAGAGCTCGTTCAATTGGTGATTCGGCGGTACGCCCTATGGGCAGAGTGCACCAAGTGCCTCCGCAAGAAGGGAAGCACCCCATGAAATATTTGTGTGGCAAGCAAGCAATAAAAGTGATTACGGTAGCGGTTATTCCACCACCTTGATTTCTACCCGGCGGTTCAATTGGCGTTTTTCGGGGCTGGTATTGGCCACTACGGGCTGGGTTTCACCCAGTGCAATTACGGCTATTTTGTCGGCGGGAACCCCCGTTTTTTCCACCATGATCTTTTTGATGCGCTGGGCACGCTTGAGGGAGAGCAGAGAATTGTACTCCTCGGACCCGAAATTATCGGTGTGGCCCTCGATTACAATATTATAGCCATATTTGATATAATCAGCGGCAGTACGGATCGTTTTCACATCCTCGGCGGTGAGCTCGTCCTCGTCAAAGACGAAATACAGGGGGTTCAACCGGGGCTTTTCGGGTTTTGGGGTCGAAGTGGTCAGTTTGTCCACTTCAGTAGCTGGGTCAGTGCGTTTGAGGTGGGGCAGGGTCGGGTCGTGCAAGGTCTCTTGGCGGGGCTGCTGGGCC
>JBBQXF010000166.1:0-7455 GCA_038209965.1 Cytophagales bacterium
CCAGTCGGGCGGTAATGTCGCGCATGGACAGTTTTTGGTAATAAAAGCTTTTGAGGATTGACAAACAAGGCTCGCCCAGGGCATTGAGCACTTGATCGGCCAATATGGCGGCATCATGGGCTTCGTCAAGCCATGTGTCAGCCTCAAAATGGGACGGTTCGGGGATGGTTTCCCAAGGTACTTAGCGGGCATGGACATTGCGGTAGCGCTTGAGCCAGAGGTTACGGCATACGCTGTAAATAAAAGTGCCAACGGCCGCCGTCAGCCGGAAATCGGGCAGTTGGGCTTTTTGGTAGAAAATAATGACCCCTTCTTGGAACAAGTCCTTGGCATCCTCCTCCGATCCGTTGGCCATTACCACCAGTTGGCGGATTTTGGGGTAATGCCGATAGATGCTGGCCAGGGCCTCCGAGCGGTGGCCTCCCCGGATTAAGTCGATTATTTGATCGTCATTTATCATCTCCGCACGGGCTTGGATGGAACTCCCAATTCTTTATGTCCCAAATGGACGGAAGGTTTCCATTATTGCCAATATGTTTTGGTAATGGAAACCAACTTTGGCCAACGAACGTGGTTGGTGATGGACTAGAATCAGTATCTATCAAATACCAACCAACAAAATAATTTGAACCAGCGAGCGAAGTAATTCATTGAAAATCAAAGAAATAAGCCCCATTAGTCGCCTAAATTGGTTGCGGATTGGGACAAATCGCGGGCTGGAACAATATGTCCGCATCTGCGCACAGGCAGTTGGGCAAGCCGGGGGGATTCAACGCACCTAAACCGGCCGATCGGTTAATATCAAGCCTGAAATCCCAGATCCATCCTTGGTTAGGTGAAGCGAGGCTGCCCACCAGTTATTTTACCAATAACGTACTGGTGATAAAATTGTAATCCCGGACAACCGTTTCCAGGAACTTGAGTTGGGGCAGGTCGGAAGTGGCCACTAGCAGGTCTTTTACTTTTTGGGCGGCCAGTTCCACCGGCTTCTTGTTCCGGTTGCGGCGGTAGGTAAAAATTACCTCCTTGATGATATTGATGTCCCGATCACTGAGTTGAGCGACTTGGGGAAAAATTACTTGGTAGTTTTGGTTGGTCTGGCGCAGGTTGGAGGCTTGCAATCGGACGTATTTTTTCACTTTCACCACACAAGTGCCCGCCGCAACATCTCCCAGTCGCTGGCCCTTGCCCCGGATGATTACCGTCAAAATGGCGATAACGGGCAGGGCCGTAGATTCCAGAAGCCCAAACAACCAGCGCAGGAAATATCCGCCCAGCGTTGGTGTATTGCCATCCAGCCGGATCACTTTAATGTTGATGGCGCGCTTTCCGATCGTCTGCCCATTGAGAAAAACCTCGCAAAGGAGTGGATAAAAAACGAAAGGTAGAATAATGGTGATCGTGGCCGCTGTACTGTCACCCAGGCTAGAGGTGTTCAGCAATAAAAAAGCCGTTAAGAGATAAGAATACTGCACCATTTGATCCAGTATAGTGGCTACTATCCGGTCGCCCAAGCTGGCCAGTTGGTACTCAATGGTGACATTGTGCGAGGTCAAGATCCGGATAGCTTCCATTATTGGGCGGGTTTAACGGGTGTAGCAGTTTGGGGTTTGGTGTTGTTCTCTTTGGGCGGATCTAGCAGCTTTTTGCGCCGCAAGATGGTCTCCAACACGCGCAGGTCATGCTCGCTCTTGAAGATACTGTGCGGGAAATAAAGAAACTGCACTTTGGACAAGAAAAACATATAGTAATCTTTGCCGGGTTTTACTTTGATGATCTTGTCCCAAGAAATTTGCATCCCCTCTTTGTCATTGATTTTAGCTATAATATGACGGCTATCAATTTCATAGAAGAACTTTTGGAACAATACTTTTGATTGCTCCAATTGGCTCACCCCAGCGAATTGAATGGCCCAGAACAACACATACAAAATGGTGGAAATCAGGGCAATGGAAAAACACCACCAAAAAGCCCCTTTTACAAAAATGGGAATGAGCATAATGGCTACCGGCACCAAGAAAGCCCACCACCATTCCAACAGTACATTCTGCATCCCCAATTTGATAAATGTATTTTTATCCAATTGGTACTTTTTTGTCTTGCTAATCATGATTTTAAATTCGAAAAATAGTAGTTAAAACGATTTTAGTAGGCTTTCAGGCTCAAATCTAAGCTCCGAATAGAATGGGTAAGGGCGCCAATGGAAATAAAGTCGACCCCGCAACCCGCAACCGCCCGGATGTCCTTATCGGTGAGGCCGCCCGACGCCTCAGTTGGGTACTGTCCATCAATCAAGCCAACTGCCTCGGTCATGGTGGCCAGATCCATGTTGTCGAGCATGATCACATCGATGCCGCCAATGGCCAATACTTGGCGCACCTCGGCCAAATTTCGGGTTTCCACCTCGATGCGCAGCGGTTTGCCCGATTCTTTTACATAGCGCTGGGCCGACGCAATGGCCGGGCCGATCCCGCCGGCGTAGTCAATGTGGTTGTCCTTGAGCATGATCATATCGAACAGGCCAAAACGGTGATTTTTTCCCCCCCCGATCCTGACGGCCCATTTTTCCATCAGCCGAAAATTGGGCGTGGTCTTGCGGGTGTCCAGTATTTTGGCTTTGGTGCCTTGGGTCAGGGCCACCACTTGGCGGGTGTAAGTCGCGATGCCACTCATACGCTGCATACAGTTGAGCAGTAAGCGCTCGCCCATGAGAATGGCGCGGGCATTGCCTTGCACCACAAACGCCACATCACCCATTTTCACCGCTTGGCCATCGGCAAAAAAGAAGTCCACTGTGGCCAACGGATCCACCTTGGCCAAAATCAGCCCGGCCAAGTCCAGCCCAGCAATGATGCCGGTATCCTTGACCAAGAGCCGGGCGCGGCGCACCGCCCCAGCCGGCACAGCGGCCAAGGCCGACTGGTCGCCTTCGCCCACATCTTCGCGCAGGGCCGCCTCGATGAACTGATCGATTGCTTCGGGTGTTAGGTAATTGTGTTCCACGCAGCAAAAATGCCTCTATGCGGGCTGATTTGCAAACCTCGGGCCACTAAGTTTTTTTGGGGAGGGCTGGCTACTGTTCAATCTAGTGCTTAACTTCGCGTTCTTACTCCTGTTATGCAACTCAATATCTATCTGTTCGGGATTACCAAAGAGATTATTGGTGGCGGACAACTCGCTTACTTGGCCCGGGGGCCGCTGACCGTGGGCCAACTGCGGGCCGAACTTTGCCAACAATACCCCGCCCTGACCGCCCTGCGTTCGCTGGCCATTGCGGTCAACAACGACTATGCCGAGGACGATCTGGCACTGGTTGCCTCCGACGAGATTGCGCTCATCCCACCCGTGAGTGGCGGGTGAGCAAGGGCTGCCCCAGCACAGGTAAATGCCAATCTATTGCCTTCTACCTGTTTAAGTAGGTTTTCGGGCATTGAGTACCTGATTATCAAAACAGGTTTATTTTTGATAATCAAGCATTGCCCAACACAGTTTTGGTGGATATTAAACGGATTGGGGCAATTAAGCATATTTATCTCTTTGATTTTGAATGATTTGGCTTGCTGGCTAGTGCAAAATAAATTTTGTTTGGGGATATTTAATTGCCCATTTTACCAATCGGTAACCAATCAAGGTATCCACCCAAACGTTAGTTATTATTTAATTCTTCGCAGAGCAACAAACGCATAGAATAATGAACGAGGATGAACTTAATGATCTCATGCCCCAATTGCTGCGATTGCCAAGAGAAAACGGATACGTCGAGTTCAAACATAGCCACCACAAACCCGAAGAAATTGGCAAATATCTCTCCGCCCTTGCCAACAGCGCGTTTCTGGCCGATCAGCCTTACGGCTATATGGTATTTGGGGTGGAAGAGGTGACCGGCCGGATCGTGGGCACCAAATTCAAAGCCTACGAGCATAAAATGGCCAACAAGGATCTCGAGCTTTGGTTGGCCGATTTATTGGCCCCAAGAATAAATTTCAAAATTTATTCTTTTTTTTATGGGGCCAAAGAGTTGGTTTTGTTCCAAATAACCGCTTCCAGTGGCCAACCTACCTTTTTTGCCAACCTGGCCTACACCAAGGTGCGCAATCAGGTGCAATTCCTCCGCGAGTTTCCCGAGCTGGAGCTCAAACTCTGGCAAAAACCAATTGGGGGATTTGAGCTACAATATGCCAAGCAAGACCTGTCGGCAGCCGATGTATTGGCCCTGCTGGATACCCACGCGGTTTTTGAGCTACTGCTAAAAATACCGTACCCCACCACCCAAGCGGGCGTGTTTGATAAACTGCTGACCGAGAAATTGGTCGTCTCCGATCACGGGCGCTACCATTTAACCTATTTGGGGGCTTTGCTTTTTGCCAAGAACCTCCAAAAGCTCGAATTGGGGCGAAAAGCACCCCGGGTGACCAAGTACAAGGGAAAAGAAAAGCCCGTGGTGGAGCAGGATCAATTCCTCGCACTTGGCTACGGCCCTGGTTTTCAACCATTGATAAATCACATCTTGGCTAGCTTGCCGCCGGGTAATACCAGTGGGGCCACAACCCAAGGAGCCGCCTATCCCCCGCTGGCCATTCGCGAACTGGTGGCCAATGCCCTTGTCCACCAGGATTTCACGCAGCAGGGCAATTTTCTCACCATCAAAATTTACAAAGATCGCTTGGAAATAAGCAATCCAGGCCTGCCATGCGTGGAACCAAATCGCTTTAGCGATGGGCACAGTGCTTGCAATCCGCTGTTGGCCAATGCCATGCGGCGAATGGGCTTCGGCCAAGATAATGGCAGTGGGATAGTCACCGTGCTTACCCAATGTGAAGCATTTCAACTACCCTCACCTGATTTCAAGGTAGTGCAAAACCAAACCATCGCCACGCTCTATGCGCACCAAGATTTTGCCCAAATCAGCCGGAGTGAACGGCTGAGGGCCGTTTATCAACATTGCTGCCTGCGCTATTTGACCAACCAGAAAATGAACAATCAGGCAGTCAGGGAGCGGTTTCAAATTGATGAGCGGCAAATGCCCATTGCCTCCCAAGCCATTGTGGATGCCTCGCGCGAAAACCTGATCAAATTTGACCCATCTGGACAAAAATCGCGCAAATTTGCCTGTTACGTCCCTTATTGGGCCTAGTTAACCATCCAAGCCACCGACAACCAGATGCCAGTTATCCAATATGAATACGACCCGGCCCATTTGGCCCGCTCCGAACCCACCAAATACCAGCCGGCCGATTTGCCAGCCGGGCATACCATCATCAATGTGGGCCCCCAGCACCCTTCCACCCACGGGGTGCTGCGCATGGAGGTGGTCACCGATGGCGAGCAAGTGGTCGATGTAGTGCCCCATATCGGCTATTTGCACCGCTGTTTTGAGAAACACGCCGAGCATTTGCCCTACAACCAGATCATCCCGTTTGTGGATCGGCTCGACTACGTGGCCGCCATGAACAACGAGCACACCTACGCAATGGGGGTAGAAAAGTTACTGGGCATTACCGACCGGATCCCCCGGCGGGTGGAATACATCCGCGTGCTCATGGCCGAACTCAGCCGCTTGGCCTCCCATTTCGTCGCCATCGGGACCTACGGCGTGGACATGGGCGCCACCACCCCTTTCCTGTGGCTCATGCGCGACCGGGAACATATTTTGCGGCTTTTCGAGTGGGTAAGTGGTGCCCGGTTGCTCTACAACTACATTTGGATCGGCGGGCTGTATTATGATCTCCCCCTGCAATTTGAAGAACGCTGTGCCGAATTTATCAAATACTTGATCCCCAAATTGGACGAATTGGACAAACTGTTGATCGAGAACCAGATATTTATCCAGCGGACGGCCAATGTGGGTGTGCTCCCGCTCGAAGTAGCGATCAACTATGGCATCACGGGGCCCATGCTCCGAGCTTCGGGCCTGCGCTATGATTTGCGGCGGATCGATGGCTATTCGGTCTATCCCGAATTGGAATTTGACATTCCCGTGGGCACCGGGGCCAGGGGTACTGTCGGCGACTGTTGGGATCGGACCCACGTGCGGGCCCAAGAATGTCGCCAGTCGGTGCGGATCGTGGAGCAGTGCCTCGCCCGCCTCACCTCTGATTTGCGCCGCACCCGCGCTTTTGACCCCCAAGGAGCAGTACCCAAAAACCTGCGGATGAAAAAAGCGGCCGACCTCTATTTCCGGGCCGAAAACCCCAAGGGCGAACTGGGGTTCTTCTTCCGCACGGTGGCCAATAGCGACGTGCCCGCCCGGATCAAAGTCCGCTCTTGCTGCTTTGCCAACCTTGCTGTATTGGCCGATATTTCGCGGGGGGCCGCACTGGCGGATCTAATCGCCATCCTGGGATCGCTGGACATCGTGCTGGGGGAAATTGACCGGTAAATCAGTTGCTTTTGTCCTACATGCCTGCCGTGATTGACGAAAGTCGCCGACTTTCGTTTGTTTCTGGTGCAAAGTCACAGACTTTGCACAGCGGCGGCGGCTTTGCACAATGGCAACACTTCAAAATTTTCTTCACCGTAGCTTTTTAGCCGTTTTTCTCATTTTTTCTAAAAAGATTATATCACCTTCAATAAAAGATTTCCCGGTTGGATTATCTACATAATCTAATGCTTTCAATAAGTCTTTCTCTGCCTCATCAAGCAATTGCCTACACAATTCCCGAGCTCGGGCCTTTGTTTTAGGATTGCTTTTGGAATCCTGGCCAGTATTGATACACTTTTTAGCTAGGTCCATTCTTGCGGTGGCCCTCTTTTCAAGTAGTATAGAATTAGAGGCTAGTGTAGGGTATTTTGACATTGCTTCACTTATGAACTTAATTACCTCTTCTGGTTCGCCAACTTTTTTGAGGTTAACGACTGCTTTGACTACCTGCCCTTCTTCCACTCTCCCTGATAATGCAATAGTGAGTATCTTATTTGCCAAGATTGAGTAACTTTCGTTTTCACTTTCATTACTTAATATCTCCCCCATGTTGATTAGAGTATTGGGGTTCAGCGAGTAAAAGTCTAAATTTTTGCTGGTAATAAAGCCATAAAGTTCCTGAGGCCTTTTTTGTTTTGCGATAATTTCACAGTATAAGTCAAGTATTCTAAAATTATATAAATCGCTTTCCAATAAATTCAGCACTTGTTGTTTGGCCTCGCCTAATTTTTCTAAAATAATTTTATCTTGAATTTCTTGTAATTCTCTGATAATGCGATGTCTCGGATGGGCCGGCAAAATACACGTAACGCTATCTGTTCCGATCTCAAAAGTAGGTTCGGGACAGCCTTCTTCTCTCATAGTTCGGAATATAGTAGGTATACCTTGCCCTTCCGATTGTGCCAATTGAAGTTTATTAAACAGATAGGCAAAACTTTGATTTTTCCATTTTGGAGTTGCTTTTCCCGCTAAGAATTTCTCCTTATCAACTCCCCAATGCAGGCTACCAGGCGAAACTACCTCAATTCTGTCAG
>JBBQXF010000167.1:0-7423 GCA_038209965.1 Cytophagales bacterium
GGTTTGAGGTCTGGGCGGGCCTCACTGAGCACTTTGTTCATTTCGCCAAGGATGTGCAACCGGCCGCGTTTGGCTTGCTCGAGAGCTTGTTGCAGCACTTCGTAGCTCAACCCATCCACTTTGATGTCCATTTGGCAAGCAGTGATCCCTTTTTCGGTACCGGTTACCTTGAAATCCATGTCGCCCAAGTGATCTTCATCACCCAAAATATCGGACAAGATGGCGTAATTACCAGTTTTACTGTCGGAAATCATGCCCATGGCAATGCCAGAAACGGGCGATTTGATTTTGATCCCGGCATCCATCAGGGCGAGCGAGCCAGCACAAACAGTGGCCATGGATGAGGAACCGTTCGATTCCAAAATATCGGATACTACCCGAATAGTGTAGGGATTTTCGTCTTTAGGTGGCAATACTTTGCGCAACGCCCGGTTGGCCAAGTTGCCGTGGCCTACTTCGCGGCGACCGGGGCCACGGTTGGGTTTCACCTCACCCGTGGAGAACGCGGGGAAGTTGTAGTGCAAAATAAACCGGTTATAACCTTCAATCACGGCTCCATCGATCATTTGTTCGTCGAGCTTAGTGCCGAGCGTGACCGTGGTAATGGACTGGGTTTCGCCCCGGGTGAAGATGGCCGATCCGTGGGGAATGGGCAGTGGACTCACTTCGCACCAGATCGGGCGGATTTCGTCAGTTTGGCGACCGTCCAGTCGGATCCGCTCGTTCAACACCAAATTGCGGGCCGCGTGCCACTGGATATCGTGCAAATACCGTTTCACCATGCCTTTATCGACAACAGCATCGGCCGGCAAGGAAGCAAAATAATTTTCTTCAATGGCTTTGAAAGCCCTGCTCCGCTCTTTTTTGGCGACTGGGTTCTGGGCCACTGCATAATAGGCAGGGTAGCACAGATCCCAAAGTTGCTTTTTGAGTTCTTCGTTTTCGGCCAAGCGGGAATAATCGCGCTTTTCGGTTTTGCCCACCGCTTCAGCCAGTTCAACTTGCGCCCGCACTTGCGCCCGAATGGCTTCATGGGCCACTTTGAGGGCGGCCAAAATGTCTTCTTCCGACACTTCGTTACATTCGCCTTCTACCATCATGATGTCTTTGGCCGAAGCCGCCACGATTAGGTCCAGTTCGGCTTTTTCAACGATGTCTCGGGTGGGATTGACGAAGAACTGGCCATCGTATTTCACTACGCGCACTTCGGAGATCGGCCCGTTGAAGGGGATATCGGATACGGACAGTGCCGCCGAAGCAGCCAGGGCAGCGTAAGAATCTGGCAATTCGTTGGGCCCAGCCGACAACAATACAATGTTGACTTGGGTTTCGCACAAATAATCCTCGGGGAACAATGGCCGGATGGCGCGATCCACCAGACGGCAAATGAGCACTTCGTAATCGGACAAACGGCCTTCGCGCTTGATAAAACCACCGGGAATTTTGCCCGTTGATGCAAATTTTTCTTGGTAATCGACCGAAAGAGGGAAGAAATCGATTCCTTCGCGCATGGTCGGTAGGGCCACGACGGTGGCCAATAGCACGGTATCGCCCACCCGAAGCATCACTGAGCCGTCGGCTTGCCGGGCCAAGCGCCCGGTTTCAATGGTGATCTGGGTGCCGTCCGGCATCTCGATGGTCTTAAGAATTGCTTGTGACATGAAATTTAGCAGCTTTAAATTGCGTATTAGTGTTGTGTCAAGAAATGGTTTACCAAAGGCAGCCATGCTAGGCCGGAGTTTGGTGTTTTGCCGACAGTGTCGTGGAGATTTTCAGGGGGGTGGGTTATCATCGCTTATCCGTTTTTCCGCTTCTGAACGTTGGCCGCCACAGCCCTGAGCCTAGGCAATGTACTAACCGGCGTTTCCGCTCTTTCGCCGGGGACAGCCGCACATTACCCTTGCGGACTGATTTTTTGCTAGTTTTCAGTTCAATAATTGACTGATTTCGTTGTAATGCAATAAAAAATTTACAAAAAATAAGGGGAAAACCTAGGCTTCCCCCTTTGTAATGCGTTATTTCCTGATGCCCAATTCGGCAATGATGGCACGGTAGCGCACGATCTCCTTCTTGTTCAGGTAATCGAGCAAACTGCGGCGCTTGCCCACCAACTTCAATAAACCCAACCGCGAAGAGTGATCCTTCGAGTTTTGCTTCAAATGTTCGGTGAGGTGGTTGATCCGGAAAGTGAAAAGCGCGATTTGCGATTCAGGAGACCCGGTATCGGTGACAGATTTGGCTATGCCGTGTTTTTCGAACAAGCCTTGCTTTACTTCTGGATCTAAATACATGATAACTAATGTGTTACGATAAAACCCCAGTCTAAAACTTGTTTTCGTCGACCAGCGTTTATCAAGGTGGAATAAAGAGGGACAAAATTATAACAATTGGGCAGGATTACCAAGCCCCGACCGGGGTAAATAATCTTTTGTTGGGCTGGGTTTCCAACATTTGGGGCTGCGGATGGGTTGTAAGGGCATGAACCACGAACGCGATCAAGGGCTGTTGCAGCTCCGGCCCAGCCTGCCCATTGAAACTGGCCTCCAGCAAGCGATTGAGCAATTTCAGAGCGAAACCCTGCGGCCCGTCCTAAAATTCCAGAACCCGCTCATTCTGAGTTTGTTCCGGGTTTACGTGCGCCAGACCAAGGCCAATTTGGCCCAAATGTCGGCCCAACAGCGGTCCGACTATATTTTCAATACCCTGGGCAAAGACATCGCCCTCAAAAATATGCTCATTGGGGCCGTAATTGGGCTATTTACCGAGGCGGAACTCGCTTTTTATGACCAGCACCGGCCCGAACTCACCCGACGGTTGACCCAGTTCTTGGCCAAACGGATTGACAATCAATGGCTGGTGGGCGATCAACCCGTCAACCAAATGAGCAGCCCCCAATAAGCAAGGCCAGAAATGACATTGCTGACGAAGCGGCATTGCCAAATCCTTGGCTCCATGTTTTGCCTGTGTATAGGTTTTGCCAGTGTTCAGTTCGAGCAAAATTAGTTTGACCAATGACCAATATTAAGTTGAACCCAATTATTTAAAAGTATGTAATCCATTAGTTAATGTGACTTCAAGTTGATTTTCTATTTGCCATTTCTTTTTTCTATTCAAATGCTGCTTTGGCCAGACACTTTTTCCTATCTTGACAAAATCAACGCCTTTAGAGAATTGCTGAACCTCAAGAGCTTAGCGGCCCTTGAGGCCATATCGACCCATAAAAAGTTTAGAAAAAGCGACTATTTATTGCGGCAGGATTAAATA
Source organism: Cytophagales bacterium (assembly GCA_038209965.1). Lineage (GTDB taxonomy): Bacteria > Bacteroidota > Bacteroidia > Cytophagales > Thermoflexibacteraceae > JALONO01. The sequence goes on from JBBQXF010000167.1 coordinate 3,265, forward strand.
GGTAAAAAAAGCTACTTTATTACGCAGGGGATTGCCAGAAAACACTATTTGAACAATGGCAAAGCGATCACGACCGAGCTGTTTTTTGCGGGGGACATGGCCGTTTCTTTTAGCAATTATACTTTACAAAAGCCAAGTAAAGAATTTGTTCAGGTTATTACCCATGTCTCAGCCCAAGGCATTAACCAGAAAATATCAAGTGGATATGGCATGAGTCGAAGTCTTGTATTGGGTGGTGAAATTAAAATCACCCACTGTACAAAGTCTGCGACTTTGCGCTCGAAATAAACGAAAGTCTGAGACTTCCGTCGGGCCAGCTGCCGCACCGCCCAGCGTAATGGCCTGCAACGAGGACGCGGGCGACAGCCGGCTGCCCCACCCCCAAAGTGACGATCTTCAACCCAATCTGCCCAAAATTGAAATGAAACACATCCTTTTTCTATTGGTATTGTGGATCCTTGTGCCCACGCGGGCCGGGGCCCAGCCCACCACGCACAATGTGGCCCCGTAGCGCTGACACCCTGATTACCTGTAAGGCTACCTGCTGCGGTTCTACCCAAAAAAGACGCTGCGGTTTGACCGCCGGCAGGAACAGCTCAGCCAAAGCGAACAGCCGTACCGACTACGGATCGACTACGGCCCTGGGGATCTGGGCCCGGTCTTTTTTGCCAAAAACTTGGCCGGGCTGGCCATTGACACCGTTCATGCCCTGCTCACGCCCACCCAAGATGCGATCTACTTGGTTTACCGGGGTGGGGGCAGCTCGATTTTTCAAGCCCAGTTTTGTGGTTTTGACGAGAAAAAGTATCCTTGCCAATCCACCTACTTGGCGGACAAGCGGTTTTATTGGCAGCACCGTAAACTCAAGGACTTCTATCTGTCGGTCATGCGGGTAACGGGCCACTCTCTGGTGGCCGAAATCACCGACCGGGCGAACGTACTGCGCTGGGGCTCACAGATCGGTAAAATGCGACCTTACCTGGATCCCAATGCCGGGCATTACCAAGTGCTGCTGTTGATCAAGGGCGAGATAAAAATGGTCGCGCCCGGGGAATTGCCCAAGGACAGCGGCTGGAAATTGTGGTGGGAACGGTGACCCGACCCCTACGATCACCATTTCGGCAGACTCCCAGCCCGGAACTAATTGACTAGCCGACCAATAAAGCTGCCACCTCAGTAAATCCTCTTTCCAATGCCAGATCGGCCGGAGTTTGTCCTTGGTCGTTGGTCGGGGCTGGGTGGGCATCATACTGGAGCAGCAGTTCCACCAGATCGCGCCGGCCTTGGTGGGCCGCCGAATGTAGGGGCGTGTGACCACCCGCCTGCTGGCAGTTTGGGTAAGCATCATGCTGGAGCAAAAAATCGGTGATTTCGTAGTTGCCCGCCGCCACCGCAGAGTGGAGCGGGGCTACGTGCGTGGCATTGTTGACCGCCCGATCCACCTCGGCCCCATACGCAATGAACAAGCGCACTACATCGATTTGGCCCATAAAACAGGCCAGCCCCAGCGGCGAAAAACCATCGGACGATTCGGCATTGACCATGCCCGGCTCTTGGATCAGCCACTGTTCGGCCGGGTTGAAAAGGCCCAGGGCCGCAGCCTCAAAAATCGAGGGCCGCTCATTGCGGGCCACAAAGAGCGGCCACACCTCGGGCCGCCGACAGTACGCCGCGTACAAAGTGGCCGAAATGCCCTCGCGGTTATGGGCATATACGAGTTCGGGATTTTCAGCCAGTGCGCTGGCGATTGCAGCCGCCTCTCCGGCCTGAATAAGTGCAAAAATATCCATGTGCTCTATGTTCGCTTTTTTGGGCCGATTTTACGCATTTTTTCATTGGCCATCCTCAGTACTTTAAACCAGCGCTTGAAAATGCCTTCCCACAGGAAGTTATAAAGCTGATTATCAATAATTTACTTTTTCATTAATCGCAATCCTATTTTTGCTCGCTGATTGGTGGAAGCGCCTGAAATTACCCGGAAAGCCCTGTCGGTAAGCAGCAATATTGCGGCCCGACCCGGGCTTTTGTTCAAAAACTCCGAGAATATGCTTTATTTGTGCACGGGCAGGCAACGCCGGCCAAGTCTTCACTGTTTACTGTGCAACCTCGTTTGATATGAAAAAATACGCTTTATTGATTGTCTTACTGGGTCTGGGCCTTTTTTGTTCACCCGCTCAGGCCCAAAAAAATGACAAAAAACTTCGGCAAGACTTGGACACCATGCTCACTTGGTTCACGGGCGAGTTCGACAATTTCCAGCAAGTATGGACTGAGCAGCGCGACTCGGTCAAAAAGGAACTGCTCCACGAGCACATCCATTCCATCTTTGCCCGGGTCAATGTCCCCGCTTTTGGCGAGCACGTTTTCTATGTCAAGCAATACATGGACGGCAACCCAAACAAAATTTACCGCCAACGGCTTTATGCTTTCCGCACCAACCCCCAAGAAAACGCGGTACAACTGGACATTTGGAGCTTTACCGTGGACAGCCTCTACTACGATGCCCACTTGAAACCCGAAAAGCTTAGTGGCCTCAGCCCCGATAAAATGACCATGATCCCGGGTTGCGCGGTGTATTGGGTACGCCAATTTGACAAGTTCATTGGCTACATGAAACCTAAGGCCTGCAATTTTATCTCAAAACGCTCGGGCAAGAAAATTTTTATCACCGATAGCCTCCAGTTGACCCGCGACGAAATTTGGATCCGCGATGAGGCCGAGGACGAAGACGGGAACTACGTGTTCGGCCACCGGGCCAAAATCCCGCACCAACTGAAACGCTGCCGCCAATTTTCGGGCTGGATGGTGGTGCAAATGAGCCACAACAATGAATACCTGACCATGCGCGGCATCAACTTGCACGATCAGGGTGCTAAAGTGCGCTGTGTGGACAGCAAGGGCCAAAAGACCAAATACTGGATCGAGCTCTCGCAGGTAGTCTATGGCAAAGGCCAAGCGGTGCTCAAACTGGCCATCTACGAAGACGGCAAAGAGGAGGCCATTGCCTACACTTGGACCAATCCCGAGGCCCGGCAAATCGGGATCAATGTGCGCAACCTCCAAAGCGGGATGACGCTGGTCAATTAGTGCAAGTCGGGCACTCTTTGGCCGCCATCGGGGACATTGCGCCAAGATGCAAGGTGATTTAGGCCATTCGTGGAATTTATTTAATTGCTTTACCACTACTTACGTTAAAAGTAGTGGTAAACCAGTTTTATTTGGGGCAATCGATTGGCCCAGCGAATTGCGGCGCAGACATTGCGGAGCACGCACAGGAAACAGGAAATCTGGGGCGCGAGATCGGCGCTCGCCCCGAACAATTCCCTTGGGCAACCTGTTCAAGAACTAAACACTTGCCATGTCCCTCACCCTCCGCCTCGTTTTGGGCGATCAGCTCAACCAAAATCATTCGTGGTTTCGCACTGCCGATCCCAGCGTTGTTTATGTGCTGATGGAAGTGTGGCAAGAAACGTCCTACGTCCGCCACCACATCCAGAAAGTGATTGCTTTTTTTGCGGCCATGCGTTCTTTCGCCGCTGATTTGCGGGCGCAGGGCCACGAAATCCGCTACTTTACCTTGAGCGATCCCAACAATCAGCAAAATTTTGCCGATAATATTAACCGACTAATCACTGAGTTGGACATCCAGCAATTGGAGTATCAACTGCCCGATGAATACCGACTGGATGAATATTTCAAACAATACACCACCACCCTCACCATCCCAGCCCGGGCGGTCGACTCGGAGCACTTTTTGACCCAACGCTTGGCGGTCAGGGAAATTTTTCGGGGCAAAAAAAAATACCTGCTGGAAAACTTTTACCGTCGGATGCGCCAAGAACACCACCTGCTGATCGACGCAACGGGCGGACCAACGGGCGGCCAATGGAACTACGATGCCGAGAACCGGAAAAAATTTGACGGCAAGGTCAATGTGCCCAACCAACCCACTTTCTCTTCGCCCGAAAATCGGGTATTGGTCAAAGAAATTTACCAAGAAATCTTGGCCCAAGGCGTGGAAACCATTGGCCGGGTGGAGCCAGATCACTTTGACTGGTATTTTACCCGGGCCGATAGCCTTAAAATGTTGCACTTTTTTGTCACGCGCAGCCTCCCGCACTTTGGCACGTATGAGGACGCAATGGACACTCACTTCCCC
>JBBQXF010000168.1:0-7043 GCA_038209965.1 Cytophagales bacterium
TGGCGGGGCTGGTTCTACACCACCGACTATTGTGATGTGGCCATTGACAACGTGACCGAGGCACAGCTCAACACGGGTGATCCCGCCGTGGAAAAGCCCATTGCCAAAGCAAAAGCAGCCGGCGATCGCGAAGAGCTTTACGAGATCCGCAATAAAAAAGACATTGCCCAAACGGCAATTGAGTCCAACGGCGATCTGAAAGATTTTTACAACAACTACGATCCTTACGCAGTATCCAAGAACGATCAGGATGCGTACAAAACGTACTTGGCCACTTTGAACGACAAGGAAAAAGCGATGTTGAAAGACAAGAAGTTCTTTTACCAAATCGATTTCCGCAACGTGGGCGAACTGCTGATGCCCCTTATTCTGGAATTTGAGTTTGAGGACGGCAGCAAAGAAGAACACCAGATCCCCGCCGAGATCTGGCGGCGCAACGACCGGGAAGTGAGCAAAGTGTTCATGACCGAAAAGAAGATCAAGCAGGTCACGCTGGATCCGTACCAAGAAACCGCCGACATCGAGACGGAAAACAACTTTTTCCCCCGGCAAAGCCTACCGAGCCGTTTCCAATTGTACAAGCAATCGGGCGTGGGCCGGGGCCAAGGCACTGGCGATAACCCCATGCGCCGGCAACGGAATGAAAATACGCCCACTGGTGGGGGCAAATAAGGGCTGACCATCCAAAAAGATTGCCAATGCTGGGCGGGTGCCCCACAGCATTGGCAATCTTTGCTTTTGGCCAAGTGGCCCAGACTTGGTAACAACGATGCGCCGGTTATATTGTCAAGTCCCTTAGTTTCAACTTGTATCAAGCCTAGGTAAGGCTCTTTGGTTGCTTGTATCCAAACAATAAGGGCAACCAAACCTTTGATTACCAGCGCATAAAACGCCATTGCCCATCATATCATGTCAGGGGGGATCAGGGTTTGGACAAATTTCCCGAAGGCTTTTGCGCTTGTTTTCGGTATTGGGAAGGCGTTTGCCCTGTCAGTTTTTTGAAAACCGGATTACAGCAAAATTTTAGGTTAAAACCAGCACTTGAATACAATATGTCTGCCATCGCGGGGCCGGGCCGCCAAGTGTCACGGTCAGCCCTGAGGGGTGATAGTCTGCCAGCACCCAGCCCCGAAGGGGTGTCACACCCCGCCCCACACTAGGTTTGGCCCCGTCGGGGTACGATCCCCGCAAGCTGGGCTTCCCCGATCCGAAGGCCGTTTTAAAGCCCGGTGAAACCTCAAAATGTAATAAAATTGGCCAAAAAAGACCCAGATCTTTTTTTAACCCCCAATTTATCCCTAGTTCTGTCCCAGAGGATATGGTTGACGCGGCTTAAATGGCAGACATATTGTTAAAGAGTAACTTAATTTTCAAAGCCCCAAAGTTTAAACAAATCTTCAAAATGAAGGTGTGATAGCAACTTTAGACGCATTTTGATAAACACCAGACTTAAAAAAGAGGCTGGGAAATGTCGGGTTAAAGCCTAAAGTAACGAAGTTTGTCTTTCTTTGCCCGCAATCAAAAGAATACCCCTTCAATTTTCGCCAGCCTCACCCCGAGCAATTTGACGATTTTCAGGGTCAAAGCTAAATTGCCCGGTGGCAAAAAGCCAATCTCGCCGCTTTTCTCAGTCATTTGGCAACTCCTCGCCGACCGTGGTTTGGCAATATGCTGTCCCATTCCCAATATTTTGGAGCCCGGGTTTTTCTGTTCCCATGTATCTGATTACTTTTACCAAAAACTTAACCAATTAGCGCATGTACAACGAACCAATGTTGAAAGACAATGCCTTAGCGGGCAAGACCATTCTAGTAACGGGCGGAGGAACAGGACTGGGCCGGTCAATGAGCAAATATTTTCTGCAATTGGGGGCCAACGTGGTTATTGCCAGTCGCAAACAGGACGTGATCCAAGCTGCCGCCACCGAATTGATGGCCGAAACTGGGGGACAAGTCTTGGCCGTCGAATGTGATGTGCGCGACTATGCAAGTGTGGAACGCACCATTGCCGCTACTTTGGAGCGGTTTGGCCGCTTGGATGTACTGCTCAACAATGCTGCGGGCAATTTTATCAGCCCCACGGAGCGGTTGTCGCACAAAGCGTTTGATGTCGTGGTGGGGATTGTGCTCCAAGGCTCTTACAACTGTACTTTGGCCGTGGGCAAACACTGGATTGCCCAAAAACAGCCCGGCACCATCCTCAACATCGTGACCACCTACGCCTGGACCGGATCGGCCTACGTGGTGCCTTCTGCCTGCGCCAAGGCGGGCGTGTTGGCCATGACCCGCTCGCTGGCCGTGGAATGGGCCAAGTACGGCATTCGATCCAATGCCATTGCCCCCGGTCCGTTCCCGACCAAGGGGGCCTGGGATCGGCTGTTCCCCAAAGCCCTACACGCGATGATGGATGTATCGACCAAAGTGCCACTCAAACGGGTGGGTGAGCACCAAGAACTGGCCAATTTGGCGGCCTATTTGGTCTCGGATTACAGTGCCTACATGAACGGCGAAGTGGTCACCATCGATGGCGGCGAATGGCTCAATGGGGCGGGTGAATTCAACTACCTCGAGTCCATCTCCGGGCCCATGTGGGACGAGATCGAGCTCGCCGTTCGCGGGGCCAACAAGCGGAGCTAAAAAGTACCATTGGGCCGGGTGTCAACCTTGATCCGGGGCCAGTCGGCTATGGGCGGCGGTTTGTCGCTGGTAGCTGGCTGGCCCCGCCCCTGTCTGGTCGCCGCGCCCAGCCGACAATATCATCGCGCCGATCCCATCCTTCCACCTTTTGGCATCATTTTGCTTTTGGCATCATTTTGTCATGCCGATTTCCAACCCCTTACCATGAAGTATTTGTTCCGTTGCTTGTTGTTCTTCCCAATCCTAATAATTCACCTAAGCTTGGCCCAAACGACCAAATCGCCCAAACGCGAATTTCGGGCCGTGTGGATTGCCAGTGTGGCCAATATCGATTGGCCCTCCCAGAAAGGCTTGCCCGTGGAGCGGCAGCAACAGGAGTTTGTCCAACTGCTGGATCACCACCAACGGACGGGCATCAACGCCGTGATTGTGCAGGTGCGGCCCGCCACCGACGCTTTTTATTACAGTGCCAAAGAAATGTGGTCGGAATGGCTGACCGGCAAACAGGGGGCAATGCCCGCGCCATATTACGACCCGTTGCAATTTATGGTCGAGCAGGCCCATCTGCGGGGCATGGAGTTCCACGCGTGGCTCAATCCCTACCGGGCCATGTTCGATGCCGACTCCGGCCAAGTCCACCCCGATCACATCACCAACCGCCAACCCGATTGGTTTATCAAATATGGCAAAAACAAGGTGTTCAATCCCGGTATTCCCGAAGTGCGGGCCTACATCACCGATATAGTAACCGACATTGTGCGGCGATACGACATCGACGCCGTGCATTTTGACGATTATTTTTATCCCTATCAAATCAAAGATGTTAAGTTTGAGGATGAGGCCACCTACAAATTGCAAGGCAGGGCCTTTGCCAAAGTGGACGATTGGCGGCGGGACAATGTAAACCGCTTGATCGAGGACTTGGCCAGCGGCATCCGCCAAACCAAGCCCTACGTCAAGTTCGGGATCAGCCCGTTTGGGGTGTGGCGCAACCAGTCGGTCGATCCGGCCGGCTCGGCCACCCAAGGCGGACAAACCTGCTACGACCACCTGTATGCCGATGTCCGGCTATGGCTCCAAAAGGGTTGGATCGATTACATTGCGCCCCAAGTATATTTTAGCACCGGGTTTGATAAAATTCCTTATCAGACCTTGGTCGAGTGGTGGACCAAAAACAGCTACGGCAAGCACCTGTACATTGGGCAGGGAACCTACAAGATCAACCCCAAGAGTACTGACCCGAATTGGGCTGATCCCTCACAAATGCCCAAGCAATTGCGGGTGAACCGCAAATGGAACAACATCCACGGCAGTATCTATTTCAGTTCCAAGTCACTGACCCGCAACTTGGGCAATTTCCGCGATTCGCTGGTCCTAGATTTCCACCGCCACCCGGCCTTGGTTCCCGCCATGCCCTGGAAAGGACAGCTCCCCCCGCTCTCCCCCCGCCAAGTTGAAGTGTTTGCGGCCAAACAGGGCGTGCTGCTCAAATGGGACCGACCGGGCAAGACCAAGGAAAGTACTGAGGCAGCGTATTATGTCATTTATCGGTTTGCTGAAAACGAACCGATCAACTTGGAGGATGCCAGCCGGATCTCGGGGGTGTGGCGTGGTCTGGGCACTGCGTTTGTGGATCGGAATGTGCCCAGCAGCGGCCACTACACCTACGTGTTGACGGCAGTGGACCGGCTGCACAACGAGGGCAGACCGTCGACCCCAGTGAAACTTTACTACCACCTGCCCGGCACTTGGGCCGACTTTGTCCAAGTATTGGCCAAGGCTTACGTCGGGGCCAAAAAACCCAAAAAGCAATAGAGGGAACCAACAAAAAGGGCTGACCAATTGGCCGGCCCTTACGTGAAAATTAGGTGATTCGTAATCAGTGGTGACTATAGGTGAACCGATAGATAACGCAATCTGATGGTTTAGAAAATACTGGGCAATCCGTTTAGTGAAACAATGTCCAGACAACTTAACGGGACAAAAGTAAAAGGAATTTTCGCCCCTGACAATATAACGAAAGTTATTTGGGATATACTTTGTTAAGGGCCTCGGTTCGGTTTTGGACTTGCAGCTTCTCATAAATTTTATGGATCTGTTGTTTGACGGTGCCGGTAGTAGTGCCCAATTGATCCGAAATTTCTTTATATAGCAATCCCCTCGACAACAAATCAAGGATTTCCTGCTCACGGGGAGTCAGACCAAAATCAGCGGGCAGGTTTAGGGCGGGGGGCTTTCGGAACGAACCGATCACCCGGCGAGCAATGGCCGCGCTCATGGGCGAGCCGCCGTCGTACAGATCGCGCAGGGCTTCCAAGATTTTATGGGGCGGGGCCTTTTTTAACAAATAGCCTGTTGCGCCGGCAGCAAGGGCAGAAAATATCTGTTCATCGTTTTCATAAACGGTGAACATCATGAATTGGATCACCGGGGCGGCATTGCGGATTTGCCGCACACACTCGATGCCGGTCATGCCGGGCAAGTTGATGTCCATGATCACAATATCGGGCTTTTCCCGGAGCAGTCCCGGCACCGATTCTTCGCCCTCTTCGTAGGCCGACACAAAGGTGAAGCCCGGCGATTGCTCAATCAACAAGCGGAGAGCCTCCCTAATATCGGGAATGTCTTCTACGACACTAACACGGATATTGACCATAGGTGGAAAATAAAGCTATTTTCGGGCAATTGGCAAACTAACTTTAGTTAGGCGGCGCGGTCAGCACGATGGTGGTGCCGCCATCGCTCCGCAAATCAAAGGTGCCTCGGATGTCGGTCATCCGCTGTTGCATATTGCGCAGACCGTTCCCAAACTTGCGGCCCGTAGTTTGGGCCATGCCTTTGCCGTTGTCATGGATCTCGATTTGCAAGTGGCCGTTCAATTTAATGGCAATGGTTACATGATCGGCTTGGGCGTGCTTGACCACGTTGTTCACCGCTTCTTTGACCGTGAGGTAGATGTTGCGGCGTTTTTCGCCAGTGATGGCCAAAGCCGGGATTAGCTCGGCAATCTCAAATTTGTAGTTGAGCCCGGCATTTTCCAGTTGGGTGGCGGCTTGTTGGCGGATGTAGGCCACCAAGTTGTCCAAGGTGTCGTTCTGGGGGTTCATGGACCAGATGATGTCGTTCATTTTGTCCACCAAATCGCTGGCCAAATCTGATATCCGCCCAGTGGTGATTTTGGCTTGGGGATCTTGTGCTTGAGCGGCCAGCCGATTGCCCAAGAACATGATGGAGGTAAGCCCCGACCCGATGTCGTCGTGCATTTCACCGCTGATCCGGCGGCGTTCACTTTCTTTGCCCTTGGCCACGGCTTTGTAAAGCTCAAAAGCTTCGCGCTCCCGCTCAAATTTGAGGTTTTCTTGCGCTTGGATTTTTTCGGCAATATCAAGGCGGTTTTTGTAGGCAATGGCAAACGAAAAGCAGATCAGTTCAATGCCAATGCCCAATAAAAAGTAAAACAATGGCTGATTTAGCGGCGAGGCCAAATGGTGGATCAACGCTTGGTTGTTTGAGGTAAGCATGGCTATTAAGCCAAATACTGCGATCGCGCCTCCTCCGGTAATCAAATAATAGCCAATCGGGTTTTTGAGGCGCAAGATGATGATGGAGGAAAAAACAGTGGCAATGATAAGCACCATGCGGGTCACGTCCCAAATGAGCCAGCGCAATGGGAAATAGGCATCGCCGGCTGATATAAGGCCCGCATCGATCAGGGCATAAAAAAACTGAAAATAAGTGGAGAACAAAAAATAAAGGTTGAGCCACGGGGCATTTTTTTTGAGATCCAAGATGTGCCGGACAAATGGGAAATACAGGGCATAGGCCGCCACCGGCAGCATATTGTTCACGTACGAATAAAACCAGGGGCTCCGAGACAGATCTACCGAGGCCAGCCCAAATGCTTTGAAGGCAAAATAGCCCAGGAAGCACGCCACGTACCCAGCGTAATAGGTGTATGCCAATGACTTGACCTGAATCGCTTTGGCCACCACGTAGCAGAACATCATGAACAACATGCCGATGAAAGTGAGCAAATAGGGCAAAAAAGTACTCTGTTGAACGATATACTGATAGAAAAAATAGTCAACAAAGCGTTTGGGGATCAATACTGGGACAAGATGGAGGGAGTACAATTTGCGGGGCTCCACCTCCACCAAAAAAGAGGCTTGCTCGCCCGGCTGCAAGGGCAGGGCAAACAATTCCACTTCCAAAAAAGCATTGATCCGGTGCAAACTTGACGAAACGACCGCACTTTGCCCAGTGAAGCCCTGTTCCCACACTTTGACCGTTTCTTGGGGGCCAAGGTACAAGTACACCGTGTCGGGGATAGCTCGGTTGTTGAGGATTCCAAACCGGAGATAGTGGCGGTGGATCAGGTGCTTGCGGGCGGGCGGGCGGGCTAGGTAC
>JBBQXF010000169.1:0-7008 GCA_038209965.1 Cytophagales bacterium
AACGGGTACGCAAATTAACTTAAATTACTGATAATCAAATAATTATAGAAATAAGTAATTTATTTAAAATCAAGCCAATTATTCATAACTAATTTATTTTCAATTAGTTATGAATAATTAGAGCACCTAAACAGTTACAAAAATTGAATATCGAATGAGTGCGTTTTTAAAAATATCCACAACGGCCCATTTTCGGCCTGTCTGACCCAATGATGATCCATTTTAACTTTTTGTCCCTTGTCCTTTAGCCATTTAGACGAACAACTCAACCCTGCAATGGTGGATGTTGGCCCGAAAGCCGCCACCAAGCGCATGGCCCGTGCCCGTGCTTGTGTGCAGGTCAGCGCAGAAATCCTGGCCAATTTGGTGGAAGGTGAGATTCAAAGCCCCAAGGGAGCGGTTTTTCAAACTGCCATCATTGCGGGCATAATGGCCGCCAAAAAGACCGGTGATCTGATCCCACTTTGTCACTCTTTGGGGATGGATCATTGCCACATCCAGATCTGGGTCAATGCCCAACAAGAGATCCAGATTGAATGTACCGCTAGCCTGGTGGCCAAAACAGGCGTGGAAATGGAAGCGCTCACTGGGGCGGCCGTTGCCGCCCTCACGGTTTATGACATGTGTAAAGCTTTTTCACACGATATTGTCATACGTGAGGTAAAATTGATGGAAAAAAGGGGGGGCAAACTCGATTTTGTTCGCCCAGCAGCAAATGATGCCCATGAGTGAGCCATTGAAATTACTTTGGGGATTGGCAAAACGAGTTACTCCCGCTTTTTATTGAGCGGCATTCAGCTAACTTGAAATAGTACAATAATATATTTCCTTAATTTTATTCCGGTGGTGCACCGTAATTTTTTAATTTAATTTTTTTTTTACTCTTAAAGTTAATGACTAATCTTGTGGGAGGCTTAACAATATACACCCCGAGGCAGTTTATCAAAAATGAAGTGCCCGGTACTACTCCGCGAGCCAAACTCACTTTACAAGTTTTCACATTGTTAGGGAGTGTATCAAATATTAGCACACTTTTTGACGTTAAAGCTATTAATTGGGCGGTTTGTTAAAGAAAAATGTTGAAAAAGTGACCGACCAATTATCGTAATATCTCTTGACAGTACTTGTTCTTATCGATAATGACCAAAATGCTCAGGATACTTGCCTGCTTACTGCCCTTCCTCTTTGTGCCGGAGGTTTTAACGCTGGCACAATCTAGTGGTAAGGACACTTACAAAGTAAAAGTGACCGATGAGGCAGGAGCGGTGCTCCAATCCCGTTACTCCTTTTCATTTAACGGTGGCAAACCACTCAGCATTGATCTAAGCAAATATCTGACGGCGCAAGTTTCCTTGCCCACTGGTTTGGGTGAGGTAGAGGTGATGTTGCTGAATGATGTGAGCGCCGGGGATCGGAACTTGAGCTATGAAGTCAAAACGAACAAGGTAACGGTAGAAGCTGACAGAGTGATCAATATTGTGGTGATCCCGGCGTTAAAGATATCTTTTTCTCTGATCCCCGAACAGGGCAATATTGGCCAGTTGCGCGATGGTCTATTTTATCTAAGCTATCAAGGGGCTGAAAGGGCCGGCAGGTTGGATGTTGACAAGGCCAAAGTGCTGTTTAGGGTTCCGCTCTCTTGGAAGGAAGATTTTGCTTCTGCCAGTGCCAAGTTTGTGCAAAACGCTAAGACATACGGGGTCAAAGTGGAGCCGAGCGTTTATGGGGGCACGCTGTTTCTCCAAAACGGGACTGTTCGCCGCATTATTATCACCAGCGACGATCAGCAGATGTTGAAAAATATCGCGGTGTTCGTCGTCAATAAATTAAAGTTCAAGAATCCCGGGCTTGACGAAAACGGGGCCATCGTTTTACAAGAAAAAAGTATCAATTTCACAGCCCAAGAAGCCGCTACTTTTGAAGCACCCAACGGCTATTTGGTCGAACGGCCCAGCAAACCCACCGAGAACCGGGAGGAGCGAATATTGGAATACCGGGTAAGGTTGTCCCGGCCGATTGCTAAGTCTCCGGCTTCAAGTGTTCGGAATGCGGGCAGTGCCACCGACCCCAAACGTTTGGCCAGCAAAGAGGAGGACAAAATTGCTTCGTTGGCGGTGGACACCAAAATAGGCGAAGACGTTAAACCGAAGTTATTGACAAACAATGTGGTGGTACGCTCCAATGCCAACGGTCAGCAATTGGAGGCACAACTGAAAGACATTGATTTGTTCAACCAAGAAATCAAAAAAAGGTTGTCGGCCATCCGCGTCGTAGTGAACAACGACAAGGAAATTGCCCCGGCCCAGAAGGAAAATTTATTGAGTAAAATAGCCGAGCTGGAGAAAGCCACCATCTCGACGGACAGTGTTTACAAGGAGGCAATTTCTCTGGCCCGCGAAATAGTCAACCAGTTGCGGAATCTGCTGGCCAACGGTAATCCGGCCATTCAAGATTCTATTGCCGTATTGGCCGAACAAATAGAACGGTTGGAGATGGAAAAGCAGGTGGTGGTTCGCGAGAAAGCCGAAGCTGAAGTTGATTTTAGGCGCAACCTGTTGGCCGCGACTGTGATTGGGGCATTGTTTCTCGTCTTTGGGGTGGGTTCATATATCGCGGCCCGCCGGATTGGCCTGCAAAAAGATGAAATCACCAAGCAAAACAGTGACATCCTCCATAAAAATGAAGAGATAACTCGGCAAAACGAACAGTTGCTAGCCCAACAGATTGAAATCTCGCGCAAGAATCAATTTCTGTTGGAGATGAACAATGAAAAAAATAGTTTGATGGACATCGTAGCCCACGATCTCAAAGCCCCACTCAATAAGATGGTTGGGGTAACGCAGTTGCTTCCCGTAGTAGGCGATCTCAATGATGAGCAACGAATGTTTGTGGATATTATCCGGCGATCTGCCGTGGAGGGCACGAGGTTTATCAATGATCTGCTGGATGTCAATGCCATCGAGCAAGGACTGGTTAAGCCCTTGGCCGCCAATGAAATAGGCTTGGCCATTTTTGTGCCCGAAATACTCAAAAGTTTTCAGCAGGAAGCCTCAGCCAAAAATACCAGGATCCATTTTCAAAACAAAACCGAGCAAGGGCTGGCCATCACTGATCAACAGTACTTGCGGCGGATTGTGGACAACTTAGTATCGAACGCCCTCAAATTTTCTAATCCTGGTTCCAACATCTATGTCAAATTGGCGGAAACGCCCGATCAATTTCGGATTGCCATCAAAGACGAAGGTCCGGGCATCTCCGAAGAAGACCAGAAGAAATTGTTCAAGAAATTCCAACGGTTGACCGCTAGACCTACTGCCGGCGAAAGCTCTACGGGAATCGGTCTTTCCATTGTTAAAGTGTTGGTAGAGCGTTTGCACGGTGATATCAAAGTCAACAGCGTTGCGGGCAAAGGGACAGAATTTGCTGTGTCGTTACCCAAAAACATCCCCATTGCTTAGTTGGCGGGCAAGAAACTGGCGAGTCGATAGGATTTTGGGCCTAAATTGCAGGCAAATCAATGATCTGCAATGCCGCTTTTTGAAGTTCGCTCCATATATAAACAATACCCTCTTCAGCTTTTGCCGGCGGTCGGGGGTATTTCGTTTTCAGTCGATCAAGGCGAAATATTGGCGATAGTGGGGGAGAGCGGGGCTGGCAAGACCACCCTTTTGCGGTTGTTGGCTGGACTGGAAGAGCCAGATGCCGGCACCGTTTGGCTCAATGGGCAGTTGGTGCGCGGCCCAGCTTTCCAGTTGGTGGCTGGCCACCCGGACATCGCCCTGTCGCACCAGCACCAGGGGCTTTCACCAACCATGAATGTATTTGACAACCTTACCCTTTCCTTATTGCATTTGCCGAAAGAAAGCCAAGCAAGGCGAGTGGACAAAATTTTGGCATGGTGCCGTTTGCACGAGATCAAGCACAAATTTCCCCGGGAGTTATCGGGGGGGGAGCGGCAACGGGTGGGCGTGGCCCGTGCGCTGATCCAGCAGCCCAAGGTACTACTGCTCGATGAGCCCTTTAGCCATTTGGATGTAGCTTTGCGCCGCCAATTGCGCGACGATTTGTTGCAGATCGTGGCCCAGAGCAACATTACACTGATCTTGGTCACCCATGATCCCGCCGATGCGCTGGCCGTGAGTGACCGGGTGGCCGTCATGCAAGCGGGCCAATTGCGGCAGCTTGCTACCCCCCGCCAAGTCTATGCGGCCCCAGTTTCACCCTACGCGGCTTTTTTGTTTGGGGAAACCAATATTGTACCGGCCCTTGAACTGGCCAAAGTAATGGCGTTGCCTGCTCATGTTCCGCCGCAGGCCTTGTTGTGCATCAGGCCCGAGCAGATCGTGGTCTGCCCGGCCAAGCAGGCCCAGTTTTGGGGCGAGGTGCGCCAAACCACTTTTCTGGGCGCTCACCTGGCCATTGCGGTGCAGGTCAGCGGCGCTGAAATTGCCTTGCGCCTGCTGGTTTCGTCTCAGCACGAACCCGCCCGCACATTGGCATTACGGATTGACCAAAAAATGTGGCACTATTTCTTGCCCTGATTGCTCCACACCGCCCTTCTGGTAGGAAAATTGTTTATTTTTATGGACGCTAAAGAGGGTATTGGCCCCGCCCGACTTTCTTGGCTAATTGAAAGCAATAATGGAAATGAATAAAATATTTGGCAATAGCCTGACCCAGCGGTTTTTGTTGGTTGTATCCTTGGCAACGTTTGCCATCTCTACCTTATTGGTCATTATTGTTTACCTCAATCTCCGAGGTCGGATCATCAAGAACAACAACGACCAAATGTTATCTTATTTGGGAGATTTTGAACAGATGGTGCACCTCCAGTACGAAGAATCGGCCCAGCAAGCCAGCATAAATCTGGCAATGGCCAAGTATGTGCTCACCGACGGCCAACTGGGTTTTGCCGACTCGACTATAGCCGTGGAGGCCAAAAATCGCGAAACAAACCAAATTGAACCGCTTAAATTCAAGCCATTGGCGATGGGGGGTAAATCGCTTTACCAGGACACGGTACTGGTGGATGCCCTGAAAAAAAACGCTGGCAGCTCGGTGGTCATCTTCCAACGGATTCCGGGCGGTTTCCTGCGCATTGCCTCCAGTGCCATTTATCCTGATGGCACCCGGGGCCTCAATGTCTATCTGCCTGATTCTTTGCCACTAGTGCAAAATATTTTGCAAGGCAAACCAGCCAAGGCAGGCTTGATCTTTGGCCCCAAAGGCAACAGTTATTTTGTGATGTATGAGCCCATTTACCTCAATAATGAGCTGGTGGGCATGGTCTATGCTGGACG
This sequence comes from Cytophagales bacterium, assembly GCA_038209965.1. Classification (GTDB taxonomy): domain Bacteria; phylum Bacteroidota; class Bacteroidia; order Cytophagales; family Thermoflexibacteraceae; genus JALONO01. The sequence goes on from JBBQXF010000169.1 coordinate 5,301, forward strand.
GGACGATATCTTGGCCAATATTTCCCAAACAGTTGCCTTGCTCAAGTACAACCAAACTGGTTATCCATTTATTGTTAACTCACGGGGCGCTATTATCGTCCACCCGGTCAAGAAAAGCCTAGGATTAAACTTGTTGGCGACTGACAATTCTCGGCACATTGCTGAATATATGTTTAAAAACAAGCGAGGCATTTACCGCTATCCTCATCAAAATAAAACCATAAAGCTTCAATATTTCGCTTATTACGAGCCGCTTGACATTTATCTCGCAATCACTATCCCCGAAAGCGACATTGTTGATGCCCCCTTAACGGCTGCCTTGGCTGGATTAATAATTATATTTACAATCTATTTTATCTTTGTGTTGTTGGCCGTGGCCTTATTGCTCCGTTTTAGTATCATTCAACCGATTAAAAAACTGGTGGTCAACCTAAAGGAAATGGCTTCGGGAAAATTTGCCCAACTGGATCAGCAGCAAAGGAATGACGAGATTGGGGAGATTTACGCTTCAACCAATCAACTGGCCAATAACTTGAAATTGGCGGCTGGTTTTGCCAATGAAATCGGCAAGGGTAATTATCTGGCCAGTTATAATGGGATGGGCAGCGAGGACATACTGGGCAATGCACTGCCCACCATGCGCGATCAATTAAAAAGTGAAGCGGAGGCGGAACAGCAACGGCGCTGGGCCACCGATGGGTTGACGGTTTTTGCGGGGGTCATTCGCCAGCACTCAACCGACTCGGATCAACTGGTGTATGAGGTGCTGGTCAAGCTTATCCAATATTTAAGGGCCAACCAGGGCGCGATATTTCTGGCCGAAATAGCTGACGACAAGCAAAAGGTGCTGGTTTTGAAAACCTGTTACGCCTACGATCGGCAGAAGTTCGCCCAAAAGACAGTGCAATTGGGCGAAGGCCTGCTGGGGCAGGTGTTCTTGGAAAACGAGACCACTTACTTGGCCAGAGTGCCCGCTGACTATGCCCGGATTCGATCCGGATTGGGCGAAGCTGGGCCGACGGCATTGTTGCTTGTGCCCATTAAAACCAATCTGGCTACAGTCGGTATTGTGGAACTTGCCCTCTTTCGGCCATTGGCCCCGCATCAGATTGAGTGGGTAGAGCAAGTAGCGGGGATGCTGGCCAGTTCATTGGCTGGGGTGCAAGCCTCCGAAAAAATGCGACAATTGCTGAATGAATCCCAGATAATGACCGAAAATTTACGCAGCCAAGAAGAGGAAATGCGCCAAAATTTTGAGGAATTGGTGGCTACCCAAGAAGAATTGGGGCGCAAGGGCAAAGCCTCTGATGAATTGGTGGCCCGACTCCAAAGCCAGGCCCAAGGCTACACCCGGCAGCAGCAAGAGCTCCACAATGCCCAACTCTGGCTCCAGACGATTATCAATAGTTTGCCCAAGGCCATCTTTTGGAAAGATGCCGAGCATTTGGCTTTCTTGGGGGCCAACGAAGTGTTTGCCGGCCTAGCAGGCTTTACACCGGATACCATCATTGGCAAGACTGATTTTGATTGCCCTTGGAGCCGGGAAGAATCGGAGGGTTATCGGGCCGATGATCGCGAAGTGATCAACAGCGGACAAACCAAGATCGATATTGAAGAACCGCAAACAAACAAGGCAGGTACGGTTACTTGGATGCGGACCACCAAAGTTCCGATTAGGGATGCTGATGGAAAAGTAAAGGCCATTTTG
>JBBQXF010000170.1:0-6959 GCA_038209965.1 Cytophagales bacterium
CGCCCGGATCAGGTTGCGGCTGTACTCACCCAGCCCGGTGGTGTTATGAAACGCCCGCTTGGCATCAAATCCTATTTTCATCCGTGTTTTAATTTACTTGGTCAAGCGGTTTAGACCATTGCGCCTACTTTTTCCAAGAGCCGCTTGGTGGCCCGAATACCTTCCTCTTCGCTGGGATAGTCACCGGGAACCCCCATCATTTTCAAGAAACTGCCTTCAGATTCAATGCCAATGAAACCCCGGAATTTGGCTTTTTTGATGATGGTGAGCATTTTGACAAAGTCGGTTTCGGTGTCGTTGCCGTCCGCATCAAAAGCGTGGGTCTTGGCACTCACCCCTTTGGCAAACGGCATGAGGGTTTCTACTCCTTGGTACTTGTCGTGTTGCTTGATCACGGTGGTTTTTAGGTAGGCTTCCATGCTCATGGTTTCGGGCTTGGTGCGCTCGGTAAAATTGCCAAAATCGGGCAATGCCCCGGCATACTTGCTTTTTATTTGGCCCAACACCGCCGCCAGCCAGTCGGGGTCAGTCGAGATGCCCATGTGGTTCTCCACAATCACCCCGATCTTTTGCTGAGCGCCATACTCGACCAATTGGCCGTAACCATCCACACAAGCCTTGGCGATTTCGCTTGGCGTGCCTTCGCCCTCGAGATTGACCCGGATGGAATGACAGCCAAGAAATTTGGCCGCATCCACCCATTTATAGTGATTTTCTACGGCTTGACGGCGTTTATTGGCATCTGGATCGCCCAATTGACCTTCCCCGTCGACCATGATCAGCACATTGCGCACACCCAGATCGGCGGTGCGCTGCTTGAGTTCGTTGAGATAGGCGTGATCCTTGGCCTTGTCTTTCCAAAACATGGTCACATATTCCACGGCATCGATCCCAAAGTCATTTTTGGCTTTGGCCGGAAAGTCCATGTTTTTCAGCTTGCCACTGAACAGCGAACCGGCCAGTGAAAATTCGGCCAGCGAAATCTCAAAAAATGGTTTTTTGAGTGGAGTTTCGGCCCCCAATATTTCGGGGAAGGCGGCGGCGGCCCCTAGCCCAGCCGCAGTTTTACCAAGTTGCTGCATAAATTCACGACGCGAAGTAGTCATTAAGTTAATTTTTTTGGTCAATAACTGAAAAATTGTTAGCATTAGGTAATTCGCAATCAGTCATCCTTGGTTCGAGATCGGTAAACCAATAAATTATTGCAAAACTGGGCAACGAACCACAGGAGTTCCCCCAAATCCTTTTGCCACAATTTAATTTTTGGGATTGACAATAACAAATGAAGCGCGCCGATGATCAGAAAGCCGCCGCTTTTAGTCGCAGCCCGGTGCCCTCTTCCAGCCCGAACATCAAGTTGCAATTTTGCAGGGCTTGCCCCGATGCCCCCTTAGTCAAATTATCAATCAGACTGATCACAAATAAATTGTCCCCATGTTTTTCCAAATATAACACGCATTTGTTGGTATTGACCACTTGTTTGAGGTCGGGATTGTTTGCCGATAAATGGGTGAAGGGAGCGGATTGGTAATATTTTTGGTAGATTGACTGGGCTTCGGCCAACGTCAGATCGGTGCGGGTGTAGGCCGTGGCCAAAATGCCCCGCGTGAAACTGCCGCGCTGGGGCACGAAGTTGAGCGCGTGGGCATAGCCGGGCTGCAATTGGCGCAAACTCTGCCCGATTTCGCCAAGGTGCTGGTGCTCAAAGGCTTTGTAAACCGATAAATTGCTGTGCCGCCAACTAAAATGGGAAGTATCGGTCGGTTTTTGTCCGGCACCAGTCGAGCCGGTGGTGGCGTTGATGTGCACCTCGCCCCCGAGTAGGCCATGGGCGGCCAGCGGCAGCAGGGCCAATTGGATGGCCGTGGCAAAGCAGCCAGGATTGGCCACTCGGTGCGCCAACTGGATCTGATCACGGTTTAGCTCGGGCAGGCCATACACCCATTGATCCAAGCGGTGGTCTTGGCTCAAGTCAATAATTTTGACGTGATTGCCGATGCTGAACTGGTGCAAGAACTTACTGGCCTCGCCATGCCCCACGCACAAAAACAATACATCGACGGCATCGGTCAAGTCGCCGGTGAAACGAAGATCGGTCTCGCCGAGCAAATCGGCGTGGGTTTCGTGGACCAGCCGGCCCGCTTGGCTATTGCTGTGGACGAATTTCAATTGGATCTGGGGGTGGGGGAGCAGTAACCGGATCAGTTCACCGCCCGTGTAGCCCGCCCCGCCAATGATACCTGCTTGGATCATGGTTCAGTTTTGCTAAATACAAACAAATAAAAATAGAACAGGAAGAAAATAACTTTAAGCTTAACTGCACAAAAACTACTTTATTTTCTACGCTTTAAGGATTATAAAACATTAGAAAAAAGTTAAACAGTTGGGCATACAATGAACAAATGGATTATTTGCTTAATTATAAATAGTTGTTACCAATATTGATATAAATAATTGAAAATCAAATTAATAAAGCATAAATATTTTAAATCGTTCTATTTTTAGTCTAACGTATCTCAAGTTTTGATATTAATTAGTCGCTGGTTTTAGTGGGCAAATGTTGGCCAAATATAGTACTTTTTGGGCACAGATTTTAGTGGGCCACCAGTTCGCGCAGATCCACGGGCACCACCCGCGACACCCCCTGCTCGATCATGGTCACCCCATAGATTACATCGGTAGAAGCCATAGTTCGTTTATTGTGCGTTACGATGATAAATTGGGAATTATTAGAAAATTTACGCACAATCCCGTTGAACTTGTCAATATTGGCATCGTCCAACGGCGCATCCACTTCGTCAAAAATACAAAACGGGGCCGGCCGGAGCAAGTAAATGGCAAATAGTAAAGCCGTGGCAGTCAGGGTTTTCTCGCCACCCGACAACTGATTGATCGTCAGCGGGCGTTTGCCTTTGGGCTTGGCAATAATATCGATGCTGGAATCTAAAGGCCGCTCTGGTTCAGTGAGGATCAGATCGCAACTGTCCTCTTCGGAGAACAGGGAACGGAACACGTGGATGAAGTGCTCCCGGATTTGGCTGAAGGCCCGCATAAAATTTTCGCGGGCCACGGCATCCATCTCGCCGACGGTTTGCAACAAAGTGGCTTTGGCATTGACCAAATCTTCTTTTTGATGGTTGATAAAATTGAATCGTTCTTCAATTTCGTGATAAGCCTCCATGGCCATTGGGTTAATGGAGCCAATTTTCTCTAATCGATCCTTGGCCTTTTTCTGTTCTTCGCGCAGTTCCGCCTCAGGCTGGTCGCTCAGGGTCAGCGATCCCTGGGCCATTATCATTTCCAAATCGATTTCAAATTCCACCGACAACCGTTCCTTGATCGACGACATTTGGAGGTTGGCCTCGTTTAGTTTTTGCTGGAGGTCGGCCAAGAGTGTCGCCACGATTTCTTGGCGGCGGCGGGTTTCGCGCAACTGCTTTTCGCGGTGCTCCACTTCGCCCCGGGCGGCATAGTAGCCCTGCTCGGTGGCTTTGGTGCTGGCCTCGGCTGCTGTCCGCTCAACTTGCATGGCCAGCAAAGCCTCGTCCCCTTCGGCCAAGTTGTCAATAATTTTATTAGCTTCGGTAGCTAGTGGGTGCTGTTCTTCAGTGGCTTGGGCCGTGCGGCGGCGGCTATTTTGCAGATCCGTTTGCTTATATTCCCCCTCGCGGGCCAGCGTGTCCACCCGGTTTTTCAACTGGAAAAACTTGATGTTGAACTCATTGTAAGCCGATGACCGCTGGTTCAGGGCTTCATTTTGGGCCACCAGATCGACGTTGGTGGCCCCTATTTCGGCCTCGATCGTGGCCAGCAGCTTGGTGGAAGTTTGCGACTGGGGCTCAAGATCGGCCATTTCGTCTTTCAATTCGGCCATCCGGGCCTCCATGTCCCAGGTGCGCAGCGAGTGGCGGCTCATCGACTCGGCCAATTGCTCCTGCTTGAGGCGGGTCGCTGTCACTTCTTGCTGGAGTTTGCCCAGTGTCATTTGGGCAGGCTCAATTTTGGGTTGGAGAGTGGCTGCTTTGAGGGCCGCTACCTCATTTTGTTTGGCCTTGAATGCTTCGGCCAACTGCTGTAATTGCACTGAATGTTGGGCCAGTTGTTTGTTAAGTCGCTCGAGGTTTTTGGCCCGCCCTAGGCGCTTGCCCTCAAACAAGCCCACCGAACCGCCCGATAAACTACGAGACTGACGAATTATTTTTCCGTTCAGGGTGATATACGTACAAGATCGATCGTCGGGGAGTTGATCTTGGCGATCAATCAAGATATGAACCCGGCCCAGCAATCGGGCAAAAAGGGCTGTATATTTTTCCTCATGTTCCACCACCGTCAAGGCTGGAATCGATCCAGGGCTTGGTGCCAGCGCAGTTCCAGCCGGGTTTTTCTGGGCAAAATCGGCCAGCACAAAAAAATTGGCTTTCCCCTTGCCCGCTTCGCTCAATAAGTCAATGGCTTTGAGGGCTTGTTTTTCATCTTGCACCACATAAAAATTCATGTAGGGTTGTAAAAAATTTTCAATGGCCACTTTATACTCATCGGCACACGTCACAATATCAGACAAAAGTGGGGCCTCGCGGGAAAAATGCGGGGCCTCGCGCAAAAATTTGACAGCTTCGGGAAACCCTTCCATGCTGTCCACCAGTGACTGGGTCAATTGCAGTTCGTTTTGTAGGGCATCAGCTCGGCGGTGTAGTTGGGCCATCTCTTCGCGCAGGTGGTCGGCTGCCACCTGTTCAGCCACGATTTGGGCTTGCAGGGCTGTTTCTTGGTCTTTGAGTTGCTGGACGTCTGCTGCTTGATCAGCCAACTGATCGCGCAGATCAGCTAGCTCATCCGCTAGCCGGGCCAAACTGTTGGTATGTCCCGAGGCATCGGCACGGTTTTTCTCCAGCTCCTGTCGCAGGCCATTGTATTGCATCTGTTTGATTTCCAAAGATTTATTGGCTTGGAACAATAGATCGCGCTCGGTTTTGAGGGAGTTGGTCTGCTCATTGGCTGCCCGTTGAAGGGTTTGCCCCCGCTCCCGTTGCGTATCGAGCGCAGTTTTTAGCTCGGCCAAGTGTTGTTCGGCTTCGGTACTTTGGCGCGTTGCCCCCGCCTTTTCCTGTTCCAATATCCGCAGGCGATTTTCGGTCAGTTCGGCCGTTTGCTGCTCCTCGGCCAATTGTTTGCCCAAGGCGGCCTGCCGATCCTCCAAATAACGGAGCCGCTCGTTTTTGAGTTTTTTGTCATTCTCATATTGGCGGATTTTGGCCATGTGCTCGTTCAATTGCCGTTGTTGGGCAGCCAAATCCGTTTCCAGCTGCCCAATCCGATCCTTAAAATCAGCCAGTTCGTTTTCTTGTTGATCCACCAAGTCGGCCAAATCGCGCTTGGTTGCCGTCTCTTGGCTGGCTAGCTGGCTGAGGTGGATAAAATTTTCGCTCTGGCGGTGAACGATTTTCTTGGCCAGTTCCAAGCTGAACTGCTTGTACTCTTCCTTGGTTTTAAAGTACCGCTCGGCTTGTTTGGCTTGACGTTCCAGTGACTTGAGGTTTCTCTCGATCTCAAACAATAAGTCATCCACCCGGGCCAGATCGGCATCGGTTTCCCCCAATTTCTTCAGTGTCTCCTTTTTGCGCAACTTAAACTTGGAAATTCCAGCGGCTTCCTCAAACAGTTCACGGCGGGAATGGTCGGTGTCATTGAGCAGGTTATCGACCATTTTGAGTTCAATGATCGCGTAGCTGTCCGGGCCAATCCCCGTGTCCAGAAATAAGTTGTTGATGTCTTTCAGGCGGCAAGTGATCCCGTTGAGCAAATACTCGCTCTCGCCGGTGCGGAAATAGCGGCGGCTGATGGTTACTTCGGCATATTCGGCGGGCAATAGGCCCCGATTGTTCAAAAAAGTTAACGCCACTTCAGCCATTTGGGCAGGGCGGCGGTTTTTGGTGCCGTTAAAAATCACGTTTTCCATCTTATCGGAGCGCAGGCTTTTGGTGCGCTGCTCGCCCAGCACCCAGCGGATGGCATCCACCACATTGGATTTGCCGCAGCCATTTGGCCCAACAATGCCAGTGATGCCCTCGTTGAAACTGATCACCACCTTGTCGCCAAAACTCTTGAAGCCCTTGATTTCCAGCTTACTCAATAACATGGTTCCGAACGTCGGTTAATAAAAGCGCAACATTGGCGCAAACCCTACAAATTTACACCGGAAAAATGGATGTTGCACCGGTGCGAAAGTCGGCCGTCAGTGGCGGATTGCCATTTATAAAATGGCTGCGCTCAATAAACCCGAAATTGACTCGCCAACCGTTTGGCTGATGATGCTATTTCATAGGCAATAGATCGCCGAATAGCGTAGCAAAATTTCTTGGTGAATATCATTTTATGGTGAAAATTATTTATTTTTAAATGGTTATGATAATGTTTGTTATTGTATTGACTTTGTTTGCAGCAGCAAAGTGCGATCGCTCCCTTGCCACCGTACACCCTCACCACCAAAATGGGAATAAATGAGACCATACTCGTGGTTTGTCACGATTTATGCAGGATCGGCGCAAGATTTTGAAAGTAAACGCAAAGGTTGCGTTTGTTTGGATATTAGCTGCGATCCCTAGGTGACAGCCCAAAATGATCGATCAATGAATCTTGCAACGGATTGATTTTATTGTGTAACGCATTATCCAATTAACTAGACTACCTTTGATTTTTACATTGATAGATTACGGCCAAAATACTCATCATTAACGGTCATCCCAACAAAGAAAGTTTCAATTTTGGAATTGCCGATGTCTACAAGAAAGGAACTGAACAATCTGGAGCCGAAATAAAAAAGATCCTAATTCGGGAGTTACTATTCAATCCCAATTTGCCATTCGGTTCCCGGGTATTACCAGAGATGGAGGCTGACTTGTTAGATACGCAGGAAAAAATAAAATGGGCCGACCATTTAGTTTGGGTTCACCCGGTCTAGT
>JBBQXF010000171.1:0-6948 GCA_038209965.1 Cytophagales bacterium
CTGGAAGTCAATGGCTTGAATGGCATTTTATTGCCCAAAAATGTAACGTTTGCGCTCCGCCGGGGCGAAATCATGGGCGTGGCGGGGCTGGTCGGATCGGGGCGGTCGGAGGTGATCCGCAGCTTGTTTGGCCTGAACTCCACCCGCACCGGCAATGTGAAAATCAAGGGCAAACCGGGCCTCAATGCCCATTACCTCCGCCCCCGCCAAGCTCTGGACGAAGGATTGAACCTGCTGAGCGAAGATCGGAAGGAAGAAGGATTGGCCCTCAACCTGCCCATTTCGGCCAACTTGACGCTTTCCAAAATTGGCAAATACACCAAGTGGGGCTGGTTGAACCTCCAAACCGAGCACCAAACGGCCAGCGAGTGGGCCAAGAGCCTCAATGTAAAATGCCATGATGTGGGGCAACCCATCGGCGGGCTCTCAGGCGGCAACCAACAAAAAGTGTGCATTGCCCGGCTGCTGCACCACGACAGCGATGTTCTTTTTCTCGACGAACCTACCCGGGGCATCGATGTGGGCAGCAAAGCCGAAATCTACCGCTTGATCCACCAATTGGCCGCCCAAGGCAAATCGGTGGTGATGATCAGTTCCTATCTGCCCGAACTGTTCGGGGTGTGCGATTCCCTAGTGGTGATGCATAGGGGGCAGATGTCGGCCAAGCGGGATATCGGGGGTTGGAACGAACAGGAGGTGATGCTCTACGCCACTTCCGGCGGGAAAGGGTAGCGATATATTGAAAATCAGACAGCCGATAAAATATAACTGGCAACTGATTTTAGGCAGCCCTTTATCGTCTCAAAGCAATCCAACACGCCAATGGACTATTGGCAAAATTTCCGGGAAATTATTGATGACAACCATTTGTCGATGACCCAAGGAAATTGTCAGAAATTATCCAGCAGGTGCAATAACGCCCCCATCTGGCTTGGAGTTGTCGCGCGGGCAGGAGCCGACCAGTCCATTTTTCCCCAAAAAAGGACTACTTTTACCCCTCACCTGGCACCCAGTTTCCATGTCCCGCATTACTGACGACACCATTCGCCGCATCAAATTCGCAGCAGTCATTGAGGACGTGGTGGGCGATTTCGTTTCGCTCAAGCGCAAGGGCCAAAATTTAATGGCCTGTTGCCCGTTCCACAACGAAAAATCGCCCTCGTTCACCGTTTCCCCGAGCAAAGGCATCTACAAGTGTTTTGGCTGCGGGGCGGCGGGCGACTCGGTCAAGTTTGTGATGGACATTGAGGGCCTCAGCTACCCCGAAGCCCTCCGCTATCTGGCCAACAAATACCAGATCGAAGTGGAAGAAGAACGCCACGCGCCCGAGCAACAAGAGCAGCGCACCTTGCGCGAGGCCATACTCATTGCGCTGGGGTTTGCCAAAAACCACTACAAAGATCTGCTCCTCAACGACCCCGACGGCAAGGCCATCGGCCTGAGCTATTTCCACGAGCGGGGCTTCACCAACCCCACCATCGAGGCTTTTGAGCTGGGCTACAGCCGCCCGGCTTGGAACGATCTGGAAAACGAGGCGATCAAGAAAAACTATAGCCCAGAAATTTTGGAAAAAGCGGGCTTGCTCATCCGCAAAGAAGAAGAGGGCAAGCAAAAAAAATACGACCGTTTCCGGGGGCGGGTCATGTTCCCGATCCACGATCTGGCGGGCAAAGTGATCGGGTTTGGGGCGCGCACCATGAAAAAGGACGAGCAACCCAAATACCTCAACTCGCCCGAAACCGAGGTGTACCACAAGAGTGAAGCCCTGTATGGCATTTTTCAGGCCAAAAACACCATTCGGCAAACTGACAATGCCTTCTTGGTCGAGGGCTACACCGACGTGATCGCCATGCACCAAGCGGGGGTTGCCAATGTGGTGGCCTCCTCGGGCACCGCACTCACCGAAGGGCAGATCCGCCTCATCCGCCGGTTTACTGACAACGTGACCGTGCTCTACGACGGCGACCCGGCGGGCATCAAAGCCTCCATGCGCGGAATCGACCTGCTGCTGGCCGAGGGGCTGAACGTGCGGGCACTGCTCTTCCCCAATGGCGACGACCCCGACAGCTATCTCAAAAAGAACGGCCCAGCCCGTTTCCAAGAGTTTCTCCAGCGGGCCACCCAAGATTTTTTGACGTTCAAAACCCAACTGCTGCTCGGCGACGCCCCTGACGATCCCATGCAGCGCGCCAAAGTGATCCACGAAGTGGTGGGCAGTATTGCCAAAATTCCCGACGGAATCAAGCGCGAAGTTTACACCCAGCAGTGCAGCCGCCTATTGGCCATCGGCGAGGATACCCTGATGACCGAGGTGAACAAGGTGATGCTCAAGGCCCAGCAACAGGCCGGCCGGGAGCGTGAACGCGCCAGCAACCGGCCCGAAACCAACCCATCGGGACACCGGGAGCTTCACGGCGACTATCCGCCCCTGCCCAGCGAAGAACCCTACCCGGGCGGCGACTATTACCCAATTCCCGAGCTGGACGAAACCAGCCTGCCCGACGACCTGTCCCTGCCCGAGGGAGTGATCCTGTCGGGAAACTTTGCGGCCAAAGTGCAGCGGGTGATCGAGAACCACGAGAAGGAATGTGTGCGCCTCCTGCTGCGGTTTGGCAATGTGTGCATCGATGAAGCAACCGACATCCGGCTGTGGCAATACCTGTTTGAAGAGATGGAGGACATTGACATCCACACGCCACTCTACCGCACCATGTTGGAAATGTACAAAAATGCCATTTTGCAGGGCCAAGAACCCGATGCCGATTACTTGATCAACCACGGATCGCCCGAGGTCGTGGAGCGGGTAATCAACCTGACCGTGGACAAATGGGTGGTGAGCGAGAATTGGGAAAAAAAATACGCCATCCAAGTCCCTCGTGAGCAGGATCATGTGCTCGACAATGCCCACGACAGCATCTTGCGCCTCAAGCGGCAGTTTATCGAAAAGCTGGAAAGCGAGGTGCTGGAGTTGATGCGCGAAGCCGAGCAAGCGGGTGACGAAGCCGAGATCCAACGCCTGATCCTCCAACACCAGCACCTATCGGCCCAGCGCATGGCCTTGGCCAAACCTTTGGGCAGCATCGTTTCGGCCCGGCACAAGTAAACCTCATCCTTATTTTACCCATCTGTTTTGTATCTTCGGGGAAACCACTGTCGTTGAAGCCAATGAAAGCTATTTACTCGCTTAGGAAGGTGTATTGGATTGTGCTGCTGGGTTGGGTATTGGTTGGTCAAAACTTGGCAACAGCCCAGCCGATCCTCCATCTCAACGATAGAACCACCTCGGTAAAGCTCAACGACTACGTTTATTGTTTGGTGGACGACCAGCACCAGTTTTCGGCCCAAGCCGTGATCGCGGGAAAACATGATCAAGCATTTGGCCCCAGCCTTCACCCAGATCTCAATTTTGGGTTCAACAATGCCGATTACTGGTTAAAACTCGATTTGCAAGACTTGACCACCCAGCCCAACAAACGGTGGGTGTTTGAGTTGGCCTACCCCAACATGGATCTGGTGGAAATGTATGTGGTGGACTCGGCCGGCAACTTTGAGGTGCGCCGGGCGGGCGATCTGCTGCCGCTCTCCCTGCGAGAACTCAAAGAGTACAACTTCTCCTTCCGGTTTAACCTGCCCCCGAACGGCGCAACCCGCCGGATATACCTGCATTTTAGCGGGCGAGATGTCAAACATTTTCCCATCTTTATCTGGGAGGAAACTTCCTTTTTAAAAAGGATAATTGATGAAAATATTTATTGGGGCCTTTATTTTGGCTTTTTAAGCATTATTTTTCTTTATAATCTATCTTTTTTTGTCTATTTATATGAAAAAATATACTTCTATTACCTGCTATACCTTCTGAGCTTTATCTTGGTGGAACTCACCCGGGCCAATGGTAGTTTTGGCCATCGCTATTTTTGGCCTGACAATTTGTGGTTTACCAACAACAGTGTCCATCTTTTTACTTCGCTCACCGTTATTTTTGGCATGCTCTTTTTTAGTGTGGGCCTCAATGTGCGGCAGACTTTCCCAACTTTCTACCGAGTGATGCAGCTTACGGCTCTGCTGGCCCTGCTGCACATAGTGGCCATCTTAGCCAACTGGGAGGAATTGCCGGTATTTTGGACTTTTATGCTGGCCATCGGGGCCGACTGCCTACTGCTGCTGGCTGGGTTCGTTGCGCTGTGGCAGGGCTATCGCCCCGCCCGGTTTTATGTGTTGGCCACAGTGTCGTTCTTCGGGGGGCTTATCTCTCTGTTCTTGTTGGAAAAAGGCGTGGTGCCCGACATCTGGGTTTTCCAGCAAGCCCTCAACATTGGATCTTTTCTGGAAACGGTTTTTTTGACTTTGGCCTTGGCCCAAAGCATCCGAGTGGCCAAAGAGGGCAAGCGACAGGCTGAGGCCAAACAGCTCAAAGCCCACTTGGCCCTGGACAGCAACCGCCAATTGACGGCAAAACTCCAAGAGATTGATCTGGTCAAGAACCGGTTCATCGCCAATGTTACCCATGAGTTCCGCACTCCCTTGACCCTCATCTTGGCCCCCGTCCAACAGTGGTTGGCTGGCCAGCAATTGCCCCAGCCCCCGTGGCCGGCCCTGAACAGCATCCGCCACAACGCCGAAAGCCTGCTGCGGCTGATCAACCAATTGCTCGAGCTTTCGCGATTGGAATCAGGGGTGACGGCCCTTTCACCCGAACCCGGCGATTTGGCGATTTTTTTGCGGCAACAACTGGCCTGTTGCCTATCATTGGCCGAGATCAAGCAGATCGATCTGGTGGCCGATATTCCCTACCAAAGCGCAGTGGCCCACTTTGACCACGAAAAAATGGAGCGCATCATCAGCAATCTATTGGGCAACGCCCTCAGATTCACCGCCCAAGGGGGTCAAGTACGCCTTGGCTTACGCTTTGGTGCGCATTCAGCCCAGATCCTAGTGCAGGACAACGGCGTCGGGATTGCCCAAGCCGAGGCCAGTCGCATTTTTGATCGTTTCTACCAAGTGGACAGCTCCGCCCAACGCGCCCATGAGGGCAGCGGAATCGGCTTGGCCCTGACCAAGGAATTAGTCCAACTAATGCAAGGACAAATTGGAGTGGAAAGTACCTTGGGCCAAGGCAGTCTTTTTACGGTGGAACTGCCCCTGCAACTGATCGAAATAGTTGCGGCGCCCAATTCGCTGCCCCAGACTTTGCCTAACCAACAACTTATTGGGCAAGTGATGCGGCCTGTTCAAGAGGTGGCGACCAGTCCAATGGGCCAGCCGCTGGTGCTGGTGGTGGAAGATCATACCGAACTGCGGATCTATTTGAGCGAACAGTTGGCCCCTGATTACCAAGTGCTGGTCGCCAGCGACGGCCAGCAAGGCTTGGAAATGGCCCAAGCGCACATCCCCGACCTGATCATCTCTGACCTGATGATGCCCCGGCTAGATGGGCTGTCCCTTTGCCACCAGCTCAAGACCGATGAGCGCACCTGCCATGTTCCCATCTTGATGCTAACCGCCAAAGCGGGAACGGACAGCAAGATCGAAGGGCTGGAACACGGAGCCGACGACTATTTGGTGAAGCCCTTTGTACTGGCCGAAGTACGGGCAAGGGTGGCCAACCTGCTGGCCCAACGACAACGCCTCCGCGACTATTACCGCCGCGATGTGTCACTGCTGGCCCCCCAGGCCAAATTGCCCAGCCTTGACGCGCAGTTCCTCCAGAAATTATATGGCATGGTGGAAAAAATGCTTGACCATGCCGATCTGGGCGTGGAACACCTCTGCGAAGCGGTGAGCCTGAGCCGCTCGCAACTGCACCGCAAGCTCCAAGCCATTACCGGCCAATCGGCCACCGAGTTCATCCGTAGCGTGCGCCTGCGCCGGGCTGCCCACTTGCTGGCCCAGCAGCAGGGCAACGTATCAGAAATCGCCTATTCAGTTGGCTTTGACAATCTTTCCTACTTTTCCCGCACTTTCAAGGAGCAGTATGGCCTGTCGCCCTCGGAATATGCTGCGCAGCGGTAAAGGTCGCCGTGCCCGGATCGGGGTTGCAAGCTTTTGACGGGCCTAAAATCTTTTTGGGTAGAACCGAGAAAGTGACCGCACTTGGGGACCGACTGGAACTCCCCCCTGCCCCAATCTTGCCCCATCATCAGCCAGCCAAAGTCAACTTCTTGAGATTTTCTGCGCAAAAACCGCCCGTGCAACCATAGTACTAAACCTTGCAACAATGGTGACAAGGCTTGGGCAATGGTTTTAGGAGTTTTGCCACAGTTATTCTTTTCTCAAACTAAAAAGTAAAACACCATGAAAAAGGTAGGTAAAATGTTCACGGCCCTCTTGCTGGGCGCATTGGTTTGGCTGGCCCCGTCGTTGGCATCGGCCCAAGAAGTGGCAGATATGAAGCAGTTCTCATCCAAAGAGATGGACGCGCTCTGGGATCAGTTTGGCAAAGATCAAGGCTGGGCGGCAATCAATAAAGACGTGGCGACCAAGAAGTTTCAACGGATCAAGCACGAAAAAGCATCGTGGGGGTTCAAGGGGAGCCGCAAAAATGCCAAAGGACAAATGGAGGACGTCCTGTTCTGTGCTTTTGATTTCTACAACCCCAACAGCAAGAAAGGGCAAGGTTGCTCCATGATCTGGCGTAAAGTGGGTGATGTGACCTACAAAGCCTACCTCATTTTCCCCGATGGCGAAAAAGACTTTGACAAAGCGTTGGAGGCATCTCTAGAGTGGTTTGCCGATGAGAAGGGCCAAATCCAAAAAGCCAGTAGCTGGGGCAGGTGTTTCCGCAGGTGCACACGATCCAATGACAGAACAACGGTAGACTCCAATGGTACCAGAATTAGCGTGCCCTCCGGTTGTGGCGCAGGTTGCTTGGCCTCCGTCGCGGTGTGCGGTGGGGCCACCGCCATCTTGGCCGTGGTTACGGGTGGCGTAACGTTCCCAGTCGCAGCCCTT
>JBBQXF010000172.1:0-6706 GCA_038209965.1 Cytophagales bacterium
AGTCAATGGATCAGAAATCAAACGGGCACCAGTCACCTTACCAAAATGCGCAAACGCGGTGGTTAAATCCGCAGCTTGGGTTTGAAGATTTAATTTTGAAACAAAGATGATCATCAATGAAGGAGTAGAAATGGACAAAAAGTGCTGGCTTACATTGGAACGCTACGACCCTTGTGCCCGCTGCGGGAGGTACAGACTCCGCGCAACGGGCGGGGCCAAGATCATTTGTTGTTGACAGTCACGGTTGGCTTTGGGAAGATTTTCCCTGTAAAGTTTTGCTAACTAAGTGCAGGACATCTGCCTATTGGGCTTGAGTGGTTTCAAGCGCGTTCTTACCGGTCAACTTGATGATTGGTGAGCGGTCATAATAGCTCAGATAACGGTCAATTTTCTTGTTGCTATCAAAACGGGTAACAAAATTCATGCGAATCCTGACTGATTTATCGCCATAAGCTAGATTATTGGACAGGTAAGAATACACATACATGCCAGGCTGGGCGCCTGCCTTGAGCTGGCTGGTTATCTCGATCGGAAAATGGTTGAATTCGCTCATGGTCATGGAGGTGCCGCCCGAGGTTTGTTTCCAATTCTTCCACCAGCCCACCACAGCGGCTTTGCCTATCAGAACGGTGCGCGTGTCCACATCGCCATCGGGAAAACTAAACCGGACACTATCCGCCAGCATGGCTGCCCAGGCATCAAATTCAAATTTGCCCAGGTGCAGCAGTGCTTTCTCGGCCGAATCGGCGTAATAATCCGGGGCGATGGTGAATCGTGGGTTGGTAATTACTGGCATTGCCGCCCCGACAGAAGCAGTTTTGGTATCAGTTGTTGCGGGCGATCCGCAGCCAACCAAACAAGAGACCATTGCGGTCAGAACGACGGCAAACGGGAAAGCAGAGATGTTTTTCATTTTTTTGCAGATAAATAAACCAAGAAAATAAAAGTAAAAGTGATTCGCTATTTTTGGTATTTGGTGGTCTAAAAGTTGATGATATTTGGTCTCAAATGTTCCTCGAGCTTATAGCGTTGAACCCAGCCCAACGAATGACTCAATACCCAGCTAATCTATTGGTTTTCCGTGTCGCAATCAGGCGTTTTCCTTTTTGAATGGTAGGCCAAATCCAGACGATTGGCGATTGAACCAGAAAAGAATAACGCATCAGAGCCATACGAATTCACCTCGAGGCGAAATGCCGCCCAGACAATAAGTACATTAATTAAAGTGTGTAATGTAGCAGTGGTTTCCTCCAATGATAAGGTGCATTAACGGAAATCTTGCGAATTTGACAAAAGGAGGAACCGAATACCACAACGGGCTTGCCTTTTGTCCTTGTGTGAAACAAAACTACGGGATAGGCTAATACGAAAATTTAAAAAAGGACGGAGGGGGTCAAATTCTGTACGAAGGGGGGTAAATATTGATCAAGGCCCAAAATCAGTGGCTGGATCCGGCGCAAAAGCAGGCTTGGTGAAGAGGTTTTGGTCGGTCGGGACTGCCCAACTGGGCCGTCTTCCCACATCCACCGGCGCACAGCCAAGTGCCTCTTGGCCACGGAACTCGGCTGCACACTCGCATGAAGGTGGGCAATCTTGGTTAGCTTAGGCCAAATTAAACTCAAAATAAGTATGGGTGCCGTTGTGCACTTCTTCCCGCATCGAGCCGCTCAGTTGTCTGGTGAGCAGTGATATCAGTTGCCCCCCAAACCCGGTACCGTGGGTAATGCCCGTTTTGCCGATCCCATTATCAGAAACCTCCAATTGCAACACGCCATCTTTGCGTTTGTCCAATTTGATGCGCACTGTCCCCTTTTGTCCTTCGGCAAAGGCGTATTTGAGGGTATTGGTGATCAGTTCATTGACGATTAGGCCCAGCGGCACGGCGGTATCCACATCCACGTCCAGTTTTTCCATCGCACACTGGATCTCGACCCTTTTTTGGGCCCCAAACGAACTCAAAATGCTGTCGCTCAGGTTGATGAAATAGTCCTTCATTTCAACGGCCCCCAGGTTTTCGCCCTGGTACAGCTTTTGGTGGACAATGCCGATGGAATGCACCCGGTTTTGGCCTTCCAGCATGGCATCCTTGGTGAATGGGTCGTCGATCTGGGCCGATTGGAGAGCGAGCAAACTGCTCACCACTTCCAAGTTGTTTTTGACCCGGTGGTGGATTTCTTTCAACAGCAGTTCATTTTCAGCATTTTTAGTGGCCAACAAACGGTTGGTTTTTGTCCGGGCCCGATAGCTGATGTAACCAAACAGCAGAAAGCCGGCCAGCAATATTACTAGGCCGATGCCCAACCATTGCACTTGTTGTTGTTGCGCCAGTTGTTGCGTCTGGCTAAGTATGGTCGCTTCTTTGGCTTTGGTTTCGTACTGGACGAGCATTTTGGACATGGCTTCATCACTTTTGGTCGACCGCAGGCTGTCCCTGATCACGTACGCTTTTTTATGGTATTTCAAGGCCGACGGATAGTCGCCCAGCTTTTCATAAATGGTGCTAACATGGTGGTAGTTTTCGGTCAAATTGGATAAATCACTGTCTTTTTCCTGCTTCTTCACGGTTTCCAATTGGTAGCCAAGGGCAGCCTGATAATCTCCCAAGAGCAGACTGACTTCGCCCAAATTGGCAATGGTGGCCGCGATGGCG
The DNA here is from genome assembly GCA_038209965.1 of Cytophagales bacterium. Taxonomy (GTDB): domain Bacteria; phylum Bacteroidota; class Bacteroidia; order Cytophagales; family Thermoflexibacteraceae; genus JALONO01. Next base: position 2,651 of record JBBQXF010000172.1, read on the forward strand.
TTTGGGTAATTGACTTTTTTGGCCAGTGCCAGGACGGTTTGGTAATCGGCCAACGCCGCTTTGTACCGTCCGAGCCGTTTGAGGGCATTGCCCCGGTTATTGGTAAAGTCACAAATGGTAGACGTATCAGTCGGTTGCAATCGGCTCAGTTCCAGTACGCGGTTGAAGTACCCCAAAGCCTGCTCATGGTCGCGGCTGTGCATGCACACATCGCCCGCATTGGTGAGCGCATACACTAGTTCATCGGCATAATTATTTTTTTCACAGATTGCAATTGCTTTTTTGGCGTAGCCGGTGGCTTCGGCGAGCCGATTTTGCCGGATAAGATCGGCCGAGATGCGCTCATAGGCGCTGGCCATGCCTTTTTGATCACCGATGGCTTCCATCAGGCTCAATGCCTTGAGATCGGCCACCAAGGCTTTTTCTGTTCCATCCCTTTTTCTATGTACCCAACCGATCTTGAACAACGTCGTGGCTTGTCGCTTTTTGTCACCGGTGGCCAAGTAGCCGGCCAAGGCTCGGTCAAACAGGGTGGCGGCCGTGTCCAAATGCAGCAGGTTGGCGTGCATCCGGCCGGCCAATTCCCAAAACCTGGGCTGCCAGTTTTTATCCCCGGTTTTTTCGGCCAATTTCACTCCTTGTTTGGCATAGGCCAGTGCTTTATTCAGATCACTGCCAAAAGCAAGGTTGACCAACTGGTTCAACAGGGCCAATTTTGCCGTATCCACTTTTTCGGTGCGCAGGAGTTGTTCCAAGCTATCATAGGCATTTTTTTGGCCATGCACCAATGGTACCATCAAAAGGAGGAAGTAGCAGATAAAGTAGGTTTTTTTCATGTGCAGTTAAATAGTCAATGGTGAATGGTGGTTTGGGCATTACCGGTGTTGTGGTGTGGGCATTACTGAACACTAGGCCAATGCGAAAGCGATAATAAGCAAAATATGGCCAACGCCCAAATCGGGAGCGGGTTCGGCGGTTTCCGTGTCCCCACGGGCGACCCTATCGCCGTTGTCCCTATTCCACGGGCGACGGCCCGCCCGGAACCGCTCACAGGTGCGCCCGCTGGTAAAGTTCCGTTGGGGCAACCAAAACCGCTGCCGGGGCTTTTGGCCGCCGGCAGGGTTTAGGGGCCATTGGCGAACTTTGGCAACAGCCAACCGCTTTGCCAACAGTTTCCGTTGGGCACTTGTTGGCGGGGCTTTTGTCCGCCGTTGTCCGTGTCCCATGGACGGCCCGCGCTAAATGGTTTGGATGCGTTGCAGCAGCTTTTCCCGCATGGCACCGCTCATGGGGATGATCTGTTGACCGATCATGACATCGTTTTCGCCCACTTCGTCCACTTGCTCAATATTGACAATGTACGACCGGTGGACGCGCATAAAATGCCGGGTGGGCAGTTTGTCTTCCATCGTTTTGAGCGACACCGTGAGGATGTAGGGCTTGAGCTTGGTGTAAATGCGGCTGTAGTTGCGTTCTGCCTCGATATAAAGAATGTCGGCAATGATGATTCTGATCATTTTTTCTTTGTTCCGCACAAAAATGCGATCACTCAGGATAAATGGTTGATCTGGCTCCCGGACTTCTTCGGGCAAGGTGGCGGAGTGGGCATCGGCCAAGCGGCCAATGGCCAGCTCGATGGCACGCTGCAAATCCAATTGGTTGAACGGTTTGGAGATAAACGCCTGGGGGCGGGTGGCTTTGGCCCGGTTAAAAGTAGCCTCGTCCGTGTTGGCGGTGAGGTAGATAATGGGCACATCACCATTTTTTTGCATGCGGTGGGCGGTCTCGATGCCGTCGATCTTGCCCTTGAGGTTGATGTCGAGCAGTACCAGATCGGGCTGGTTTACGGCCACCAACTGAATGGCCTCCTCGCCCCGGGGCACTATGCCCGTCACTTCGTAACCAAGGTTGGTAAGTTGGAGCGAAATCTTCGCCGCAATGATCATATCGTCTTCAACCACCAGAATTTTGATCAAAGTATCCATCACTGCGCGCTGGTTGTTTGAAAAGTGAACGATAAAATAATTGGCAGCCACTTTTCTAAAACCCAAGGTGCGGTAGGTTGGCCAGCCGGCAGGTTTTTTGGGCTGGGGGTTGGCAGTGGGCCGAGTCGTTTCTTGGGTGCCCATCGGCGGGCACCAGTGGCAGCGCTCCGATCCAATTGGCCGGCAACCGATTGGCACTTATCGATCTGGACAAAAACTTGGCAATCAGGGCGACGGCTCAAAAAATCATCAAGCGGAATATTGGCCCTAAATCTGGGCCATTCAAGCGGTAAGATGGGAGGTGCAGAGCACTGTTTCATTCAACATTCATCGACTAAATAAACCGCTTCGCCAGTTGGCTAAGGTTAGTTGGTTCCTGTGGCCGAACCCCGGCCATTTATCGTCAAAGATATACTTTTTGGACAATAAACCTAGCTTGCTATATCTTTGGCCACTCAAGAAAATGAAAGCTGCATGAGCATAGCACCTACCCAACGCCTGATGTCCCTCGATGTATTCCGGGGCATGACCATCGCCGGGATGATTTTGGTCAACAACCCCGGCGATTGGGGGCACATTTACGGCCCTTTGCAGCACGCGCCCTGGCACGGCTGGACCCCCACCGATCTGGTGTTCCCTCTCTTTTTGTTCATCGTCGGGGTGTCGATTGTGTTTGCGCTCTCCGCGCTCATTGAGCCCGGGGGCGACCGCCGCGCGGCTGTGCGCAAGGTGCTGGTGCGCGGGGCCAAGATCTTTGGGCTGGGCCTGTTCATGGCGGCTTACCCATTCTTCAATTTTGAGGTTGACCCCATTGAAATATCCTCGCAAGTGGTGCGGATCCGCATCATGGGGGTGCTCCAGCGCATTGCCCTGTGCTATGCCATTGCCTCTATCCTCTATTTGTATTTCAAGCCCCAATCGTTGTACTATATCGGGGCGGGCCTCCTCTTGGGCTATTGGGCGTTGATGGAGTGGGTCGATGTGCCGGGGCATGGCCGGGGCCAGCTCGACTCCGAAGTGGGCAATTTGGCCGCCTACGTCGATCGGCTCATCCTCACCGAAAACCACTTGTGGGCGGGGGCTAAGCGCCTGCGCGATCCCGAGGGGGTGCTGGCCACGCTACCAGCAGTGGGCACGGCCATCTTGGGCATTCGGATGGGCCTCATCCTCAAGGACAAGGCCACCAGTGCCGAATTCAAAATTGCCCGGATGCTGGTGGAAGGTTGTTTGCTGGTCATCCTCGGCTATGTATGGGATTGGTTCTTTCCGATCAACAAGCCCCTTTGGACCAGTTCCTATGTGCTGTTCACGGGGGGGCTGGCCACCTGCGGCCTGGCCCTGTGCTACTATTTTATCGATTGCCTTGGCTACCGCCGATGGGCCTTCCCGTTCAAGGTCTATGGGGTCAATGCGCTGATCGTGTTCGTGATGAGCGGTATTTTGGCCGAGACTTTCGGGATTTTTAAGGTGGGGGAAGCACCCCGCCGGGTGGCGATCAACCATCGGCTCTATGAGTTTTACGAACTGTTCCTGCCGCCCAACTTGGCCTCGCTCGCCTATGCCCTCACGTGGGTGGGTGGGTGGTTTTTGGTGCTTTGGTGGATGTTCCGCCGCAACATCATCGTCAAGGTGTGAGGGGACGGGCAATAGACTTTTGAACTCGGAGGACTTGACTTTTTGTTTACATTTAATGAGAACAATGTCAATAGTTACCTGCTATGCAAATAAAATCTCGGTAATGTTGTTGGGCTTGCCAGTTTCATGCCCGATCGCGGGTTTGGCGACCGCAAAACAATCCGGCCAAGCCAACTGCGGTGCGCTTGACCCAAGCAAGCAGCCAGCAAATTCTGCCCGGCTGCCAGCGCTCATTGCCCATGCAACCACTTGATAGAGTACTGCGTATGAATCTTCAAACGAACCCGCCCCTGACAATTATGCAAAAACAATTAATTTTCTTATTTTACTTTTGGGGCCTCACCCAAGCCCTCGCCCAAGGAGTATTGCCCACCAGCGATGTCCCACGCCACTGTCGGAATTGTCATCCCTGTGACTGTTGCGATACCACCCGGCT
>JBBQXF010000173.1:0-6692 GCA_038209965.1 Cytophagales bacterium
AGTTGAGCATTTGCACCCGCCCGTACAAGCGCGTGAGGCGGAACAGCCGGAAGTGGTCGTTGTGCCAAGCGCGGCTTTCCATCCGCACTGGTGCTTCGCGCACCGTGGCCGTGAGCAATCCAAGCCCTGGTGGCACTTCCACTGGCACGGCTCCCCACGCGTGCAGGCTTTCCAAGGCATACCCAGCTATTTGATCCAACATACCCAAACTGTTTCAGTGAATGATATGACAAGTTGAGCAAAAATCATACTGCTTAATGGATCGGCTTTTTCATTTCCCGTCGGTTGGGCCAATGTGCCTACCGCATTTTTCAATGCTACTGCTCATTGCTGGGGTCGGGAGCAGCCAGTTGTTCTATCAAATAAATAACTGATCCTGAGCGATCTATTTGTCCACAAAAAAGAACCCGGCAAAGGGTGCTTTTTTGTGGATGGTCCAATTGCTTACTTGGGCATCAACACAGTGTCGATCACGTGGATTACTCCGTTGCTGCCTTTCAAGTCAGCCGTGGTAACATAGGATACGCCCCCTTTTTCGTCGGTCAACTTTACTTTGCCGTCGGCCAAAGAAGCAGTAAGCTTGCCACCACTTACGGTGGTCAACTCTACTTTGCCTTTGCCTTTTTTGATGGCTTTCAATACCGCTTTTGCGTCAAGATTGCCTGCCACCACGTGGTAAGTAAGAATTTTGGCCAGCGTTGCCTTGTTCTCTGCCTTCAACAAATTGTCAACGGTGCCAGCGGGCAATTTTGCAAAAGCATCATTGGTTGGTGCGAAAACGGTAAAAGGACCAGCACCTTTGAGGGTTGTAACTAAATCAGCGGCGCCAAGCGCGGCTACCAACGTGGTGTGGGCTTTGGAATCCACGGCAATATCAACGATGCCCTTAGTTTGTGCGATTGCGGCTGAGGAGAAAGCGATTGCCAAAAGCAATGTTGAAACTTTAATGAACTTTTTCATGATAAAATTTATGAGTTTTAAAAAAATATACAAAACATGAACAAAAGGTGGGATTAAAAGGTTGGGTCAAAAAGATTTTTTTAACATACTCAACAAGCGATATGTTAAAGCCGTTAGGCAAAACAACAGAAGGTCAATGGCTGGATCGGCCCTCCGTTTGGCCATTTTTCGGCAGGTAACCTGTCCCCCCAAATTGCGCTTTCAGCCCGCTAGGCAGTAGTATTGTCTCCCATAACCCGTTCAGATTGCCCCTGACCCTGCTGGAAAGCCCGCTCAACATTGGCTACTTGTCACGATCTGATTTTTTGATTTGATTTTTTTTCTTAACTTAGCCTAAGTACATCCAACACTTTTACTTTACTGAAATGAAAGCAACTATTTACTCGTCCGTGTTGGCCATTGCCTTGTTGGGCTGTGGCCGGGCCACCGAAGAACTGGCCCCCGATTTGAAAGCCAACGTGCTAGACCGCCCGGCCATTGATGCCCACATCTGGCAGACGGTCAAGCAACAGAATGCTGTTTTTGACTGGAATGCCGCTCCCGTTGAAGTGGTGTGGAACGCCCTGCGCACCTCAGATGGCGTGATGTCCATCGGCTACAAGCCGGGCCAATTGTCGGACAATGCGGTGGAAGATCGACTGGGCGAAATCGCCCCGCGCCAAGGTGATTGGGCGGCCGCCCGCCAAGCCGTGCTCGATCTCGTATGGGAAGAGGAGCGGCGCACTAATCCCGACCTGCGCCGCGAGGAGTTGGTGGTGTTTGACGAAACCGCCCTGCCCGTCCTTAACCTCAAAGTCACCAGTTTGCGCACGATTGAGCTCCTCCGGGCCTCGTCGCTTGTGCGCTACGCCGAGCCAATGGGCTACGAACCCACGATAGAACTACGTGCCGGTCAGGGCTTTAGCAACGGACGCACCGAAAGCTCGAGCGGTTGCGGCAGCAACAATGAAGAGTTCAACCTGCGGTCAGGCACGCATTTTTCCGTCATTTCTCCCAATGCCAAGACCTCTTGGAACCATCCTTACCACCAAATTGCCGGAGCTTGGTCGAGCAGTACTGGGGCGGGTATCAAGGTAATGATCATTGATACGGGCATTGGTGCAAACCAGCCCGCGTTTGGCAGTGGCTTCAACCAAGGCGCATCGGCAGGGCGCACCATTGAAAAACTGGTGACACTGCCCCGGCCCACTTTCTTGGGGATCCCGACTGGGCCGGTCGAAACCCCCAACGACGGTTGCGGGCACGGTACAGCAATGGCCGGCGCAATGGCCGCTCCCCGGGGCACCGTGGGCAATGCAGTGGGGATTGCCTACAACGCCAATTTGGTCACGGTGCGGGCCAGCGAAGATGTGTTCATCGATGCTTCGCGGGAGGTGCGCGGGGTGGCTGATGCCTTCGTACTGGCCGCCAACCGGGCCGACATCCGCATCGTGTCCATGTCGCTGGGGCGGATCACGAGCAGTTCCCAAATAACCGATGCCATCCGCTTGGCCAACAGCCGGGGCAAGCTCATGTTCTGCGCGGGCGGCACGTCGTTCGGTTGGAGTTCGGGCTGGGTTGGGGTCATTTTCCCGGCCAATTTGAACGAAGTGCAAGCAGTTACGGGCGTAAAAGAAAATTTACAGCGCTGTACCGATTGTCATGATGGTTCGCAAATTGATTTTATCGCGGTGATGGAGCGTAATGTCGACGGAGTGAAGCCCATCACCACCGCCAACCAAGGCAACTGGCCCAGTTCGGTGGGCGGATCATCGGTGGCTACCGCCCAAACTGCCGGCATGGCCGCCTTGGTATGGTCAAAGTTCCCGACCCTCACCCGTCAACAAATTTTGGACAAACTCATCTTGTCGAGCAGCAATTACCCCAACCGCAGCAACCAATTTGGCTGGGGCGTGATCGATGCCAGCCAAGCGACCGACGACCAATCGTTGTAGGCCAGCACCCAAAGTGCGGGCAGCCCAACTCCCCGAGCGATGGCCGTTGGCGGAGAAAACAACGTTAAAGCTTGGTTGTTAATGAACCAAACCCCGGCAGACTTTAATGATCGGCCGGGGTTTGAGTTTTATCCCGTTATTCCCGCTTTAAGTTTGCCAAATGACCATTAAAACGGTAATTTTGACCTTATATCCCCAACGCAGTGGCCGCCGTAGAAGCACTTTTTGATCCTGACAACCCCGAACTCCAGCAAGCCCTCAAAATCATTGAGCGCACCGACCACTCCATTTTTCTCACGGGCAAGGCCGGCACGGGCAAATCGACTTTCCTGCGCTACCTCGCCGAGACGGTCAAAAAACAGTTCGTCATTGTGGCCCCCACAGGCATAGCGGCCATGAACGTGAAGGGGCAAACGATCCATTCCTTTTTCCAGTTTCCGTTGCGGCCCATTTTGCCGGAAGACAAAGGGATCAAGAAATTTCACCACGAATCGGACAAACGGCTGATCATCGAGAAAATGGATACCTTGATCATCGATGAAGTGTCGATGGTACGGGCCGATCTGGTGGATGCCATTGACACGGCCCTGCGCCGGAACGCCAATCCCCACCAACCTTTTGGGGGCAAGCAGGTCATCTTCATCGGGGATATTTTTCAGTTGGAGCCGGTGGTGCAGCGCGACAAGCCCGAGGCCGAGATTTTGCAGACGCTCTACAAAACGCCCTACTTTTTTGAGGCCCACGTGTTTCGTCGCTTGGCCAACGAAGGCCGCCCGCTATTGTCCATCGAGTTGCAGAAAGTATATCGGCAGCGCGATCTGAGCTTCGTCGGCCTGCTGGACAAGATCCGGCGGAGCGAGGCCAGTTGGGACGATGTACAGGAACTGAACGCCCGCTACGTGCCCAACCTCTCGCCCTTGGAACAGGCCGGGTTCAGCATCACCCTCACCACCCGCAACGACCTGGCCGACCGCCTCAACTTGGCCGAACTGACCAGCTTGCGCGCCCAAGAGCGCACGTATGAGGGCACGATCAACGGCGAGTTTGAGATGCGCACCTACCCGGCCGATTTCCAGCTCCGGCTCAAAGTGGGTGCCCAGGTGATGTTCCTGCGCAACGACCGCGAAGGGCGCTGGATGAACGGAACCATTGGCCAAATCCATTCACTGGAAGAAAAAACAATCAAAGTGGAAACCGAAGATGGTGAGGTGCACGAGGTGGCCCGCACCAGTTGGGACAACACGCTTTATGCCTACAATGCCGACAAAAATCTGATCGAGTCCGAAGTGCTGGGCAGCTACACCCAATTTCCGCTCCGGTTGGCTTGGGCCATCACCATCCACAAGTCGCAGGGGCTCACCTTTGACCGGCTCCACCTCGACTTGGGCGCGGGCACGTTTGCGGCCGGGCAACTGTACGTGGCCCTGAGCCGCTGCCGCACGCTGGACGGCATTACGTTGGCCAAAAAAATCCGCCTCCAAGACATGTTGGTGGCTGAGCGGGTGAAGCAGTTCGCGGCCAGTTTCAACAAGCACGAGCTAGTGGATCGAGTCCTTGATCGTTTGGCCGATCACTAAATTTAATTGGGTAAAAAAGGCGGGTGACTACAAAAAAAGGACGCGATTGGGGCTTGTTGAAGTGGGGGGTTAAAAGCGCGAATACTGAAATCAACACTTCTGCCCCGATTTTGTCAAGCCAATGTTGGTAAACGTTTTTTATTGCTCGGTGTCCAATGTTACTTTATGGGAATAATTATAAAACTCTTTGAAGTAGTTTATCCACTCATGCAATTTATTATCATCTGTTTCCAAGTTGAAAAGGTTTCTGCTACCTACAACTATTAATTTAGTTTTTGCCCTCGTTATGGCAACATTTAATCTATTGGGATGAAAATAGAACTCTGCTTTTTGTAATGCGTGTTCTGGATTACTTGTAGTTAAGGAAATAATAATTACTTCTCTTTCTTGCCCCTGTATCCTTTCAACGGTATCAACAATAAGTTTTTGTAATTCTTGTTTGTCAATATGCTGTAACTTATCAAATAATTTTTGCCGAATTAGGCGACCTTGCGCACGATAGGGGGCTATAACTGCAATTTCTTCGGTCGGTATTCCGCATTGCATTAATTCCTGAACTAATTCCACGATAAATAGTGCTTCCTCATTCGACCGCATATCTCTATTCTCGTGGGCTAAATCAACAAAAACAACAGACTTGTCTTTGTCAAGTATTGTAGTGTATTTTTGTGGCTGGCTTTTAAAAATTATCCTTTCATTTGCGATTTTGGGAAGTGATTTAAGTTTTCCGTCATAAAAATTATGGCTTGGAAATTCTGTAATCTCTCCGTTCATGCGGTAAGTAGTATCAAGCATAGTGCCTGAATTATGCTGAAATATAGTTTCAAATACTGATTTTTTAAGATATTCTTTGTTATGATTACCTTGTATTATTGGGGACATTTGTTTGTGGTCGCCAATAAAAATGCACTTTTTCCCTGCCATCATACCTGCTACACCATTTGGAAGGCTAATTTGCCCTGCTTCGTCAAATATAATGGTATCAAACTCAATATTTTGAAGTCTTTTTGTGTGTAGGTGGAAAATACTGCCTCCAATAATTATACCTCCTCCGTTTTCATTATACCAATGATTTGACAAACGTGTCTCGCCTACTTGTAAAGAATCAAGTCTTTCAATATTTAACACACTGCCTGTATCCCATTTCAAATCATCTGCACGAAAAAAATCGCCTATTTTTACAAGATTACCGTAAGAAAAAAATTTTGCAATTTTGACCAGTGCATTGTTAATTGCTCTGTGTGTAAAAGATGCGATCAAAACCTTTTCACCTTTAATAGCTAAGTTATACGCTATCTGAGCCAACAAAAAAGTTTTACCTGTTCCGGGAGGACCCTGTATGACATAAAAATTTTCGGTTGAAAACGCATGAATAAATGCCTCACGTTGTTTTTCATTAAAAGAAATATAATTACTTAGACTTTCGGCTTCAATTTTTCTTTCGCCATTAATTTTAGGACTACTTTTTCCAAAAATTATATTAAAAATATATTCTTTTTTAGGCAAATAGGCTAAACTACTTATAGCATTTCTTATTATCCAAGTAATATCAGGTAAATCTTTGTCCAATATAAATTTATCAAATGTGCTTAAAGAAAGCAGTGTGCCAGTTTTATAAATATTCTCTTGTAAAACCATTTCTAAACCAATTTCTTCATAAAGCTGGCAGCAGCACACAGGAATTTCTATATTTCCTGTGTGAAGTAACAGATAGTCACCTACTCTGAACTTTGAAATATTGCTTTGGACTCTAAACTTCCGAAGGCGTAGTCCCTTATCATTTTCTATGACTTCCAAGGCTTTTACGCCATCAATGGCCTCGCCAAGTAAAACCCTTTCGCTTATTGGTTTTGCCCAAACAGTTGCAACTTGTTTCTTTTGAGTTTCACCTTCCAAATTTACAAAACCTACTAAGTCCTGAATAAAGTTTTCTATTTCCATTTGTTTACTTTTAAAATGGCTATTACCCCCCACAAACGCAACCTTTGCGTCTAATCACCAAAAACTTGCGCCCATCACTCGCAAAATCAAAATAAACTGCAAGTGTGGCTGCGCTTATTCCCGATTTGGATGTCCGCTCAAGTTTCCCCAAGCGCCTAGGGGCTGCCATAAACCTGACCACGCTACCGATGTACCCTGCTAATACGACTGCTAAATTACGGTTTTTCCTCAAATCATTCAAGCTTTTCAATAATTTTTACCTGACTAGGTTACTGGTCGC
>JBBQXF010000174.1:0-6675 GCA_038209965.1 Cytophagales bacterium
AAACTTGGGGTTGGTGCGTTGATAAAACAGGGCGGAGCGAAAAACATCTTGGTTGGAGAGCAGTAAACTGTCACTCACCGGCAACACGGGCAAGAACCGGGGCAGCAGTTGACGATCGGTGAACCGCTTGTTGATCGTCCACGAACTGACATTGCTGAACCGGGCCGCAAACTGTTTGAAACCCTTGGCCTTGATCCAGCTCTTGGGAAAGCCCGCGTTGAGGCGGTAGCTAAAATTGTTGGTGAACGCATTGATGTAGAGATCGGTCGGGGTAAAAATTTTGATAAAGTTGCGCTCGTCGGGGTTGATGGCCAAGTAAAATTCGTTGAGTTGTTGCACTCCGTCGCCGTTGTCGTCGCGCCAAGCGTGGGTGCCCTGACCCGGATTGACGGCCAAAAACGTGAATTCGCGGCGTAATTCGCGCCCCGATCCGTTTTGCAGGGTCAGTTCGGACCGGATGGCGTTTTGCCAAAAGTTGGCATTCCAATCCAAGCGCCCCGTGATGGTCTCATCATTGGGCAAACTGCCCGATCCTACCAAGCCCGGGGTTAAGTTTGCCAAGTTCCGGTACGTGGCGATGAGGCTGAAAAACTGGGTGCTGGTCTTGCGGGAGGCCGACACATTGACCGTATTGGCCCGGTTGGCCAGCGCCAATCGGCCTTCCCGTGGCAAAAAATCGTTGCGTAGGCTGTAGTCGGCATTGAACAGCCATTTGGTGCTGTCGCCATTGCGCAGGTAGAAACGGTGCTCGGCGTAGTTCATGGCCGTCGCCGCTACCGAGTCGTTGGCCGTGCGGCGAATGGCATTGCGATCCACTGCATAAGCGTAGCCGGGCACCAGTTTTTTGGCGCGGTAGGCCACCTCCACCCGCCACCGATCCCAGGTGGAAAGGTAAGCCAGTCCACTGCGCTGCAACTGGTTGCGCATCACCGAATAATTGGTTTGGATCAAAAATTTACCCACGTTGAAACCCCCATCAATGGCCTGCTGAAAACCGTTGACCTCCTGGCCCCGTTGGCGGCGGCTGTGGCGGAGGTTGAGGAAGGGGTTGCCTAGCCCCGTCGTTTTGCGCAGCCCAAGCGACGCATTGACGATCTGATCGGCCACGGTGGCCTGCCGAACCACGGGCTGGCCCGCAGCCACTGGACTTCCCAGCCCCGAACTGGGGGAAGTATTGAGGGCCAAATCCAACGCGCCAGCCTGAAAATCTACCGACCAGTCCCGGTCAAACTCAATGGCCCGGAACCGATCGATCGGGTTGAAATTGGGCTGATCATGCTCCAGATCCAGGGCACCCGACCATTCAAACGCCTTTAATCGCCCTTGGTTGAGGGGCTTGCCCGTATTTGCATACCCCAATTTGACGGCCCAAGCGCGTTGGTTTTCATTGTTCACCGTCGAGTACAAATTGGGATCGTTGCGCGAAAAGGCGGCTTCGCCAAAAATTTTCTCACTTTTATTGATCTGGTAGGCCGTACCTGCCGTTATCATTTGGCGCTCGTTGGGCGCGGGCAACTGGCGCACTGGGGCATAGTTGCCCTGTGGCACGTTGTTTTGTGGGGCCACCCACACATACTCGCGCCCGTTGGCCGTGGGGCTGCCCGGCACATAGTCGCCGCGCCCGGGGCCGACCTCGGAAAATACGAGGCTGAACAAGCTGGGTTGGGGCTGGTTGGCCCGCACAAACACCTCGTACGTACGCCCACCCACGGTCGTGTCGCGCTGGGTGTAAAGGATCCGGTTGGCTTCCCAATTCGCGACGGGCTGCGCCGAAGGGGCCACAGCCAGATCCAAGCTATCGCCGATGGCCGCCAAGATGCGTCGCCCGGCCGTGTCCAAATTGGCGAGCAACGGATTGTTGGGGTTGTCGCGTTCGCGGTAGAACTGGCCAAAAAAGCTCCATTTGCCGATTTCTTGGTGATGATCGGCCACCAAAATGCCGCGTGAATAGCTTTGGACATTGTATTCAAAATCGATCCGAACCCGCGAAAACCGTGTGATCACCACCCGGTTGGTGAACGTGATCTCGGCCGTGTTATAGTCGATCACATAGTCGTAGTTGAACCCCCGGGTCAGGAGGCGGTTGTCTAAATAAACGCGCTCGGAGTTGGCCAAAATGATGATAAAACGTTCATTACCCGGCCCACGCAGGCGGTAAGGGCCCAGCACGCCCTCCTGCACCGGTACGATCTGCGAATAAAACCGACCTTTGGCGGCGGCAACGGCCACCCGGGTGCGGGCGCGGAGCAATTGGCCACCCTTGGTCACCCGCCCAGAGTCGGCCCCGTAAGTAGTTTCGGCCATTGCCCCCAGCACATTTTTGTAATACCGCAAGAACTGCGATGGCGGGCTGCCAATGTTGCCCGGCCTTGGCAAGGCTGACGGCGTTTGGAGTACGATGTCGCCCGCGCTCAAGCTGACCAACGGGTGAACCAACTTGATGAACACCCGGTCAAATTGTTGCAGTTGCTGGGTGTTGCCTTCTGGCTGGAAGGGCACGTTCTGGTCGGTCAAAACGGCGGTCAGGTGGATTTCGTCCGAGATTTTGCCCTCCAACTGGAGATTGAGCGCCGATTGCACCACCACATCTTGGCGGTTGCCAAAACTGATGCCCCGCGTAATGCTGCCACTTTTTTGCAAGCCCCCATAGCTGAACAACTCCTCGCGGGGCTGGCCAGAGGGCAAGGTTTGGCCGTCGTCGGGCCGGGGGGGGATGTAGCTGTTGGGCTTGTCGTAGCTACCCGAGTCATATTTGGCCTGATCGCGCCGGAAGATTTTTTTGGTCAATAAATAGGGCAGTACCCGGTAACAGATCAGCACCGAATCTGGTCGGGCCGAACCGGGCACAAACAGGCGCAACGTATTGGCATTGAGGTCATAATAGAACGATACGCGATCGCTGGCTGCCAGCTTTGGGCCCGCCCCGCCCACTTTCCCGACCCAGATGCTATCGGGCACGAGCGAGAGCGTATCGGGTGTGAAGGTAAAAGCATAGCCAGCACTATCGGCCTGCCAGTTTGGTACCACCCAGCGACAGCGCGGGGGATTTTGCTGGGCCACCGCCCAACCAGGGGCCAGCAACACCCAAAGACAGAAGAGGATAAACCGGGGCAATGACATCATAGAGGTTAAAGAGTGACAAAGTTCCAAAACTTTGCCAATAGTCACTCGCCGCGTATAATATTTAGCTAAATGAAAATCGGGGCCGCCTGATCGGGGCGCTGGATGGGCGTGCCTTTGACCATTCGGCCAAATCTCATTTCCATTTATTTTGCCGATTATCTCAAGTAAATTTGTACTTGTATTACATTTTTCGTAACGGCTTTCAAGATTGCGCCATCTAAAACAGTTTAGAAAATAATTTGGGCATCTCAGAATAGAATGACTCACTCTTTTACTATTTTTTTAAACATTTATCAGTAAAAAATCTATTGGCTTATTGCGCTCATGGCCTGAAACAATGCATCGTGTTGGCGATTAGTTGTCATTACGTTTGTTTGCTACAAACCCTTTATAAAACACACAATTTTATTGGCTTCTCTAAACCCAATTTTGTTATGAAATGCGATGCTTGCGGCATTATCAATTTCAGTATCTGAGGCTATTTGTGTTAGGTTTTTAGATTTAGCCCATACTTCCGCTCTGTTGCACAATTGGCGGGCAATTCCCGACTTTCGGAAAGTATCTTTTACATACAACGCATCTACGTAACAAACGGGTGAAGATTCAGCACCTTCAACATAATCTGTACAGATGGATAAATCCAACATAAGTGATTTCTATTTTTGCTAAAAAACATGTTTCGTCGAGCGCACCCATCACTGTCTGCCAACGTGTTAGCCCTTTATCATAAGCACATTCAGGCCAAAGTTCTAATGTGAGTAGCGTCAATTATTCAATATTTTGGTTTGAAATTATTTCTATTGTCATAATAAATTGTTAGTTTTTGATTGGGCCAAAGTCTTCAAATTCAGTTTTCCAATTTGGGTTATATGGCTCGATAAATTTCATCATCACTAAATTCTGTTTAACAAGTACTGTTTTAAATCCGGTTGTGCGAACTTTCGGTCTTCGTGGCCGCCCATCATTAATCGGGCTTTGGGTCAGGTGGGGAAGTGGGATTCCGACCGCCCGGAACCGATGCTGATTGAAGAACAAATCGGAACCGCCCATTCGGTTGATTGTACTTTCATAAATTCCCAATTGTAGCAATACTTTTGATAGCTGCTGTTACTTCTTTTATGGTAAGTTGTCTCAATTTATATCTTCATGGCCCAATAATAATCGTAAAAAATCGCGATTAAAACTTACTAAAGTGCCATAGTCAATCGCAGAAGGAATACTTATTTCAAATAAATAATCACACCCTTTTAGTAAGATCTCATACCTTATTTTATCCCTTGTAGTCGCTGGATTTAAATAGTATTTTGGTAATTCGTTTAACTGTATCAATGTAATGCCATGCCTTGCTTTTGATAAGATAGCTTTGAAATTGTTGGTCGGCATAACACAGTCAAAGGCAACGTGTCGTGCCAATACTTTGTAGTGGTTGTGGTTATTAAATAGCGGAAGGTCATAAGTATTCCAGTCCAATGAGTCTTTGGTTTCATGAGAGCACATCCAGACATATTTATATTTGTCAGATAAAACGAATTTTAAAAAGTCCACTGTCGTAAAGTCAAGAATGATTTGATGGTGTCCAGTATAAATTTCTTTAATGCTATTTACATTGTCGCTCCAATCCATTTTAGGGTTTAAGATTATTGCCGTTAACTCGCTGATACACGCAAAATTAAGATAAATATACCTAACCAAAATATTAAATATTCTTTAAGTTTTTTAAAAAAGTTTGGGACGAGCACTTTACATTTGAATCATTGCTGTATTCAAATTACTAAAATACAAAATGAGCAATTTCCTCGTGTTGCCTTGGCACATATCAGGGTAGGTAAGTCTTTTGTAATAGTTAACCGGATTCAACTACGACAGACTGTCCAATAAACTCGCTGTTAAATTAAGCCCGTTCGCCAAAACATCCAAATTTGCCAATTGATTTTTACTTGGCCAGGCTTCTGCTCCCTTGGCTGCTTAAAACAATGGCTTGGGCGAATAAATCTTTTTGAAAACGCTTTCTCCAGTGTAACTTTGGCCACTTGCTCACTATATCTTATATCCGATATGAAACTTGTTCGTTTTGGTGCAGTCGGCCACGAAGCACCGGGAATCCTGCTGGCTGATGGCGCCATGGGTGATGTCCGCGCTTTTGGGGAAGACTATGATGAAAATTTCTTTGCCACCGAGGGGCTGGCGCGCCTCGCGGCTTGGGTAGGTTCGCGCACCCTGCCACTCGTGCCCGAGGGTACTCGGCTTGGCGCGCCCGTGTCGCGACCCAGTAAAATTATTTGCGTCGGCCTCAACTATTCTGACCACGCCAAGGAAACCAATGCCAAAGTGCCGATCGAACCGATCATTTTTTTCAAAGCCAGTTCGGCGCTGGTGGGCCCGAACGACCCGCTGGTCATCCCCCGGCACAGTGTGAAAACTGACTGGGAGGTGGAATTGGCAGTGGTGATCGGCAAGCGGGCCAGTTATGTGTCCGAGGCGGAGGCCTTGGCCCACGTGGCGGGTTATGCCCTACACAACGATTACAGCGAGCGGGAATTTCAGTTGGAGCGGGGCGGCCAGTGGGTAAAAGGCAAAAGCTGTGACTCCTTTGCGCCGCTCGGGCCATTTTTGGCCACTCCCGACGAGGTTAGTGATCTGGACAACCTGGCCATGTGGCTTTCGGTCAATGGGGTGAGAAAGCAAAGTGGCAATACAGCTAATATGATTTTCAAAGTGCCCTTTTTGGTCAGTTATATCAGCCAGTTCATGAGTTTGTTGCCGGGCGACATCATTTCGACTGGCACTCCGGCGGGGGTCGGGCTGGGCTTCAATCCGCCGCAGTACCTAAAACCTGGCGATATAGTAGAGTTGGGCATCGAGGGATTGGGATCGTCCCGCCAAGTGGCAATGGCCTGGGGATAACCCTCCACTTGGTTGCGCCCAACTTTGGGGCAATAAAAAAACAGCGGCCCTTGCGAGCCGCTGTTTTTTTGAACTGGGGGTTGACTTAGCGTCTTGGGGGGCGACCATTGCCACTACCGCCACCGCCGCCACGACGTTCCCCGCCGCCACCTTCGCGACGTTCGCCGCTTTCAGGGCGATCGGACATTCCCTCGGGCTTGGGCAACAGCACCCGGCGCGATAACCGGAATTTGCCGGTTTTCTTATCTACTTCAATGAGTTTTACTTTCACTTCTTCGCCTACTTCCAGCACTCCATCCATCGTTTCTAAGCGTTCCCACTTGATTTCCGAGATGTGGAGCAATCCCTCGCGGCCCTTTACAAACTCGACAAAGGCTCCAAACGGCATGATTGATTTGACGACACCGTCGTAAATCTCACCTACTTCGGGCAGTTGCACAATGGCTTTTACCATTGACAACGCCTTGTCCATAGCCACTTGGTCGGTAGCAAAAATGCTGACCACCCCAGCGTCGGCCACTTCCTCGATGATGACGGTAGCCCCGCTCACCTTCTGGATTTCTTGGACAATTTTGCCGCCTGGCCCGATTACCGCCCCGATCAAGTCAGTTGGGATACGGAGGGAGACCGTGCGTGGGGCATTGGGTT
>JBBQXF010000175.1:0-6465 GCA_038209965.1 Cytophagales bacterium
GCACCACACCATCAGCGATGTGGCCCTGGTGGGTGGGGGCAGCAACCCGCAGCCCGGCGAAATTTCCCTGTCCCACAATGGGGTGCTGTTCCTCGACGAACTGCCCGAGTTTAAGCGGACGGTGCTGGAAGTGATGCGCCAACCGCTGGAAGAGCGCCGCGTAACGATTTCCCGGGCCAAGATGGCAGTGGATTTTCCCGCCAGTTTTATGCTCATTGCGAGCATGAACCCGTGCCCCTGTGGCTATTACAACCACCCTGACAAAGAATGTGTCTGTGGGCCTGGAATGGTGCAGCGCTACCTCAACAAAGTGAGCGGCCCGCTGCTGGATCGGATAGATCTGCACGTGGAAGTGACCCCGGTTTCATTTGACCAAATGACCGCCAACCGCAAGGCCGAGACCAGCCAGCAAATCCGCGAGCGGGTGATCAAGGCCCGGGACATCCAGACCGAACGGTTCAAAGACTTGAAAGGCATCTATTCCAACGCCATGATGGCCTCCCAAATGGTAAAAGAAGTGTGCACAATCAGCGAACCGGGCAAAATCTTGCTCAAGAATGCGATGGAAAAATTGGGCCTTTCTGCCCGCGCCTATGACCGGATCCTGCGGGTGTCGCGCACCATTGCCGATCTGTCCGCCAGTCCCGACATCCGGATCGAGCATTTGGCCGAAGCCATCCAATACCGCAGCTTGGACCGTGAAGGCTGGGCAGGATAACCCGCCCACCAACCTTCGCCAGTCAACCGATCGCGGCGACTTGGCCGAAGCATGGCACAATGGAGAACGGCAAGGTTTCGCGCTTTGCAAAACGTGGGCCAAGCCCGTATCTTTACCGCTATGTTGAACCAATTATTGACCCAGCTCCAAATTCCCACCGATCTTCGACGGTTGCCCGTCGAAGCGTTGCCCCAAGTTTGTGAAGAATTACGACAATTTATCGTTGATCAGGTATCGCGCCACGGGGGGCATTTTGGGGCCAGCTTAGGCACAGTGGAACTGACCGTGGCCCTGCATTATGTGTTCGACACCCCCAACGACGTGCTCGTTTGGGATGTGGGCCACCAAGCTTACGGGCACAAAATATTGACCGGCCGGCGCGAGCTGTTCTCCTCCAACCGCACCTTGGGCGGACTTTCCGGCTTTCCCAAGCGGGCCGAGAGCCAGTACGATGCTTTTGGCACTGGCCACTCCTCCACCTCCATTTCGGCAGCCCTTGGCCTGGCCCAAGCGGCGGCATTGCAAGGCCATGCCCAGCGGCAACACGTGGCCATCATTGGCGACGGTGCCATGACGGCGGGCCTCGCCTTTGAGGCGCTCAACAATGCGGGCAGCGCCGCACTCCGCTCGCTCCAAGTACTTATTGTACTGAATGACAATGGAATGTCCATCGATCAAAACGTGGGTGCGCTGCCTCAACACTTCGCCGACTTGCGAAACCAAGGACTGGCCGGCCCGCATCCACCCAATATTTTCCAAAACCTCCAGCTTCCCTACATTGGGGTAGTGGACGGACATGACATCATTGGGCTGATTAACTGTTTAACTGAACAAAAAAATCGGCAGGGTGTACGGGTATTGCACCTGCGCACGATCAAGGGCAAGGGCTACCCAGCCGCCGAGGAAGAACAAGTGACGTGGCACTCGCCCGGTAAATTTGACAAATTGACCGGAATTATCCGACAAAAGACGAGTATTGGCCCCCAAGCCCCCAAATACCAAGATGTATTTGGCCAAACCCTCACCGAACTGGCCCAACAGAACGACCGGATCGTGGCCGTGACCCCCGCCATGCTCTCTGGCTCCTCGCTCAACCAGATGAAGGCCACGTTCCCCACCCGTACTTTCGACGTGGGCATTGCCGAACAGCACGCAGTCACGTTCGCGGCGGGCATGGCAGCGGGCGGGCTGCTGCCCTACTGTGTCATTTATTCCACCTTTTTACAACGGGCCTATGATCAGATTATCCACGACGTGTGCGTGCAGGGGCTGCGGTTGGTGCTCTGTGTGGACCGGGCCGGGCTGGTCGGGGCCGACGGGGCCACCCACCACGGCGCTTTTGACATCGCCTACCTGCGCTGCCTGCCCAATGTGATCGTGGCCGCGCCCATGGATGAGGTTGAACTGCGCAACCTGCTGTTCACCGCCCAGCAAGATGGCGGGTTAACTGCCCAAAGCAATCCACTGGCCGGCCAAGCGTTCTGCATCCGCTACCCGCGCGGGCAGGGAGTCCGGCCCGACTGGCACCTGCCCCTGACTGCCATTGCCATCGGCACGGGGCGGCTCGTCCACCCAGGTGAAAAAATCGCCATTCTGACCTTGGGCCACGTCGGCAATTTTGCGCATGAGGCTTGCCAATCTTTGGCTGCTGAACACTTGCGACCAAGCTTGTACGACCTGCGGTTTGCCAAGCCTTTGGACGAAGTGCTGTTGATGAAAATATTCACCACCTACTACGCCATTATCACCGTGGAAGACGGCTGCATTACTGGGGGATTTGGTTCAGCAGTCCTGGAATGGGCTTCGGTCAATGGCTTTGGGGCCAAAACCGTCGTACGGTTGGGCATTCCCGACCATTTTATTGATCACGGAGAACCCGAAGAACTGTATGCCGAGTGTGGTTTTGGCCCGGCCGACATCGCCCAAGCGGCTCGTCACCTCTATTTCCAATTTGGCAGTTTGGCCGAGTAAATGGCCGCTGATTAGTGAACTATCCCACACACTTTGCAAAACTTGCGCTTGTGAACCGGACGTTTTTTCGGGAGCCGTTTGTGGCCAAAATACATTTTGTCGGCGTATTGGGGTTGCTTCATCTCGGCGGCCAACTTGGATTTTTCGCGTAGGCGGGCCTCCAAAAATTCGTTGGTATTGGGCGCTGTCCGGTAATTTCGCTGTTTTCGGTCTTTTTTATTAGCTTTCTTGTCGGTGCGGAGGAATACTTTGGAATCGCCCGGCCGGGGCGCATTGCCCTGATCGCGGGTCGTTTGGGCCAAAATCGGCAGGGCCAAAGTACTGAGGATCAGTCCCAAAAAACCGATTATCCAAGGCGAAGGTTTGTTCATGGTGCATTAAAAGCGGATGTTTTGGGGATACTGTTCCAAGAATAATGCGAGTTTTCGACAACGCCCTGTTTAACAACCCGCCGACGGAAGAATCACCGCCCAATCACCCAAAAAATCGGTAGGGCGCGCCCAAACCGATGAAAAAGCGCAAAGTTGCCGCCACAAAGCAGGGCAAAACCAATGCTGCCAGTTTTTTGGCCCAGATTGAACACAAAGCGCAACAAACCGTTTGCTAAGTGAGCAATTTTAACCCCCCAGCGCACATGGCCCGATCAGTACTCAAGTTCAAAGACTACGAAGTGCATTCCATCAGCACCATTGCCGAGGGGAAAATGAATGCCAACATAGCCACGTGGGTGATGCAATCGGGCATGAAAGGGAGCTTTCTGACGGTGGCCCTGTACAAGATCGATTACACTATTGAACTGGTGCGCGAAAGTAAAATCCTGAATGTCAATTTATTGGCCCAAGATCAGAAAAACCTGATTGCCAAGCTGGGCCGCAAGAGCGGGCGCAGTGCCGATAAGTTCCAACGCCTGCCCTTTGCACTGGACAAGCGCGGCTGCCCTTACCTGAGCGAAGCTATCGGCTACGTGAGCTGTGAGGTGCACGACGTGGCCGATTCGGGCGATCACGAGGTGTTTTGCTGCCGGATCGTGGGCCAAACCCTGCTCCATCCCGACAAAGAAGTGCTCACCCACCATTGGCTCAAAGCGCAAGGGCTGATCCGGGGCTAGCCCGCGAATGATATAAGTCGGCTTGGCCGGTGGCTTTAGGGACTGACCAAGTTGAGACTGAACCCAAAATAGAGCGGATTTCCGAGCCCATATCCCCAGTTTTGGTTGGTGGTATTGCTGACCAATTGAAAATTAGAATTTATCCGCAGGCCCGCTTGAACGGAAAACCAGATAAAATTGTGCAGCGAACGTTCGTACATCAACCGCACCTTGAGTTCGGAGCGGCGCAATGTACCATCATTCTGGATCCTGCCCAGCGCCGAGTTGGTCTCCGTGTTGATCAAATAGCTGTTACCCTCCAGTTCATAGCCAAACATGGCCAGTGATTTGGCCGAGAAAGAGCGGCGAACGTGGCCCCGGGCGGGTAGCAGGGCCTCAATGCCCCATTTGTCGTTGAACGTTTTGTTGAGCAGCAACACGGGAACATAGTTGGCTTCGCCGAGGCGGTAGGTGCGCGAAAGGCCCAGTCCCCACATTAGCTTGTCCGATTTTTTCCAACCGTAAACGAGCAGGCCACTGTAAGTCAATTTTTGCAGGCTGGGCACATTGTCCCATCCAAAATTGCCGTTCAAATCGGCATTGGCCGCCGCAATTATAAAATTCTTTTCGTTCAAGGGTTTAAATACCGTCAGCATCAACCCGCCCGTGCGCAGCCCCCGGCTCGATAGGGCGTTGCCAAACGGATCTGTCTTTTCTGGGTCTTCAAAGTTCATCTTGCTTTCATAATAGGACGCGCCCAGGTTGACAATGATGCTGGAGCGCGAAATGACCGGGGCGTTGAATGCTAGGCGCAGACCGTGGGTGAGGCTGATTGGTTGACCCTCTTGGGGCCGAACGCCAACAAGTTGGTGCGGGCCTTGCACCTCATAACCCAGGCTGATGAGCTTGGCCGGGGCCAAATACTGGACTTTTTGGGTGCAAAACCGCCGCACATTGGCATCATCGCCATAGCCGGAATAATCTTCCACCTCTTCGGTGGGAAGCGCTTTTTTCAAAGAATCGGCTTGCGCCCAGCTAAAGGTGGGCAGTCCCAGCGCCGCCATAAAGGTGAGCGCCACAAAGCAGGAAAGGTGTTTCATATTGTTTATTTAAGACAGTGCGGTTTTTTGGCTTCCTATTAACCACGCCCGCCCCAAAATGTTTGTGGCCCGGGGTGCAGCGGCTGCCCCGAGCCTGCCAGCCAAGCACCTACCTCAAATTCCCAAGCTTGTAAGACGTTAATGGCTTTTTGACGATGTAGCTAAACCTTCAGCACATGCGCGTAGGGGGCCTTCCAACCAACATACAGTTTTGGCAATAGACAATGGATTTTTCTCGATCTACCACCGCGTATTTATAAAAAAGTCCCATATTCAGCAAAGTCATTTCTAAGCCAAGGGTATATGCACTGGGATGCTGTTGCGTCAAACGTTCTCTGATTGATTTGGCACATAAAGAGGCACTTTCGGCCTTGGAAAACTCATTTATGGCTTTATACAGATTCCCCAAATTATTCAAGATTTGTACGATGTTGGGTTGATTTTCTGGGCTATCGGCCATGAAAGCAAGGCATTGCTCATAATGGAGTAGCCAAGCGGGATTTCATTGTGATTTTGCAGGAAAAGAGCGTGATCGAAGCAGTCTGGTTTGCTCCAGTCCAAAGTGGTAAGCCACAGGTCTGGGAGACGCTGCCAAAGGCCGCAATTTCGGCAACCGCTTTGGCTTTGCCGACAGTTTGATTAGCACCCCACCTGTTGGCCGGTCTGGGAGACGCTGCCAAAGGTTCCTTCAAAACCCTGCCAACTACGGTGAGTGGATTGTTTCCCCATTCCCCTTTTACTAAACCGCTGAGGTTTAGTAAAAGGGGAACCGCGGCCAGAGGTTATTACAAACCCGACAAAGCATTTTCTACCCATTGCAGATTTTGTTTGAAATTTGGATATTGAGGAAAATCCCTTACCAATTCCGAATAAAGCCGTTTTCCTTCTAAATAATACTTTTTGGCTTGGGCAATATTTTTCATTTGTTGATAGGTTTGCCCTAAATAGCAATAAGACAATGCCAAGCCGTTTTTAAATTGCACATTCGTAGGGTAAGCCGAATGCAATTCTTGTGCTAATTCAATATCTTTTTCGTAATATTCCAAAGCCTTTTCCAAATTGCCTAAACTGCTTTGTGTTTCGCCTAATTTGGAGTAGGAAATTGCCAAGTTGTTTTTAAATTCCACATTTGTAGGGTAAGCCGAATGCAATTCTTCAAATAATTGATTAAGTTTTTCGTAATATTCCAAAGCCTTTTCCAAATTGCCTAAAAGCTGATGTGTTTCGCCTAATTTGGAGTAGGAAATTGCCAAGCTGTTTTTATTATCAGGGTTTTGTGGGTTTTGGGCTACTAATTTTTTACACATTTCATTATCTTGTGTATAAAAACTCATTGCCTTGCTCAAATTGCCTACGGTTTGGTAAAAAACACCAATTCTTTCCAAAAGTATTGCAAAATTTGTATGCGATTCTGTAAAAATATTCACCACACTTTCGGCATAATGGCTGTAAAGCGTGGAATATTTGTAGTTTTCTTTGTGGATATTATCTTCTTGTAATTCATCAATCAAAGAATTAACCAATTTCTCACAATCCACAAAGAGGCGGTGTTTGTTTTTGTGGCGGGTTATTTCTTGTACAACGGGACT
>JBBQXF010000176.1:0-6415 GCA_038209965.1 Cytophagales bacterium
ATAATGATTACTGGGGCTTCCTCGCTCAAGCGAACGGTACTCTCAAACCCGGGGACTTTGGCCCCGATCATGTAGTCGAACTTTTGGTGGTGATGGTTCAGCACGTGCATGATCATGGCCGTGATGGTCGTTTTGCCATGACTGCCCGCCACAACTACGCGCTCTTTGTTCTTGCTCTGCTCGTATATGTATTCGGGGTACGAATATATTTTCAGGCCCAGGACTTTGGCTTGGGCCAGTTCAGGATTGTCTAGGCGGGCATGCATACCCAATACGATGGCATCGAGTTGGGGGGTTATTTTTTCGGGAAACCAACCTTCTTGGGCAGGTAGCAGTCCGTAAGCTTGCAATCGGCTGTGGGAAGGCTCAAAGATTTCGTCATCCGATCCAGTCACTTGGTAACCCTTGTTTTTGAGGGCAATGGCCAAGTTGTGCATCACACTGCCACCAATGGCTATAAAATGTACATTCATGTCAATCAATCGGGTTTTAGGTTCCCCAGACGCCAAAATTAAATAACTTTTGCCGTTGTTCGTTAAAACCGCCCAAGTTCGTGGATCCGGGTGCTGACTAGCGCCGAACCGGCAGTCTCTTCTTTTTTTCTTCTTCCAGATCGGGATCCACTTCGGGCTCAGTGGTGTCCACCACTTCATCCTCAAGCAGCCAGTTGGGCTTCACGGGCAATTTTTGGGAATAAATGTACATCGGCTCGGCCGGGATTCGTTTTTTAAAATCCCCATTGTCCCATTTACCATTGCCATTGAGGTCGATCACGATCCGAATGCGCTTTTCGCCCGGACTAACATAATCGAACTTAAACTTTTTGGCATTCACCAGCGCAGCTTCTTCGTAGAATTTGGGGCTAGTAAGTTGCACCACAAAATTGGGATAGGGCGAGCGCACTTCACCGCTGATCCCGCCCACTTCTTCGACTGGCCGAATCAGGTAAGAGAGTTTTTTCAGATCCACCGAATCTTTTTCCACCGAAATAAATGTTCCCTTCTTGAAAGTGAAGTCAATGTTCTTTTTGGCCGCATTTTTTTTGGTAACGGTCAGCACGGTGAAGTTTTGGTTCCAAACCAGATCGCTGGCCGTCAATTTCTTGGGAATGGTGTCCTTGTCAATTTTGTAACTGATGCTGTCCAGCCGAAAGTCGCCAATGGGCTTGGTAAAATTAAGCTCAAACTTGAGATTGGCCAGCACTTCGGGGCGCGCTTTGTCGATCGACTTGGGCAACTCGGTGGCCTCTACCTTGGCTCCCCGGCCTGGCTTGGGTTCATTGAATTTGAGAATCACCGTGTCCAATGCCACGTTGCCTGTCGAATCTTGGGCCGAAAGATAAACGGTTGTGCTGTCGGTGGGCTTTAGTTTTTTGTCCAAGTTATAAAACCTAACCACGTCTTTATCGGCAATATATGCCACTTTTTTAGCAAATACAGTATCGGGAATGTCCACTTTCAAGCCATAAACGCCCTTGCTGGCTTTTACTTCAAAGTAATTACGAACGGCCCGGGCAGTGGTAAAGCGAAACAGTTTGATGTCGTATTGGGTCAGGTACAGATCGCGGGTATAGGAAGACCGGGCAACCAAATCCACAATGGCAGTATCAAAAGCAATTTTTTCGTCATTGTTGTCATAAGTTAAATTACTGGTTTTCCCTTCTTTGAGGGCATACAATTTGTAGCGGCCTGCCCGCACGTTATTGATCGTATATTGGCCACTTGAGTCGGTTCGGGTATAGTAGAGCGGCTTGCCCTTGTCAATGTCAATCGTGTCCTTCTCCCGGTACAATGCCACGACGCATTTGATTTCTATCTTGTGGGTGAGCACATCGCGCACTGTCCCTTGGACAAAAAAAGTATCAATCACCGGCCCGGTACTGAATGCCAAGCGCATGTTTTGGGTCACATTGCGCTCATTGGCATCGCGGATGGTCTCCCCGAAATCGAGCACGTAGGTGACACTGTCGGCGAAGGCACTGTCAAAGTCCAGCGTCAAGATATTTTTTTTTAATTTGTATTGATAATCGCCCTTGATCGTGGGGGTGATGGTCAGTTCTTGTTTGATGTTTTTGAGATCCAAGTACTCATCAAACACCAGTTTCACTTGGTTGCCCCGGTAGTTGGTGCTTTGATCGCGGGGCACGGTCGAGAGCAGTTTGGGGGGCAGTTCATCCTTCGGCCCGCCCGTGGGCACCCCTTGGCTTGCACACGCTCCCACCAGCCAGCTGGCCAGTAGCAGCACAATTAGAGGAAACAGCGGGTTCTTCATACCAATCATATCAAGGTCAAAAGTACTTTGGTTTTAAAAACAAAACAGCAATCTGGGAAGGGATTTGACATTTGTTAACGGAAGTGGCGAGGTGATGCGCCCATTTTTAAACCTTGATTTTGAACAAATTGGCCCAGTTGCCCAAAGAAAATGAACATTGACGTGAACTAACTTGCGAATGAACCGCGAGCCAGATACATTTGAAGCCACAACGACACCGCCCACCATGCCCGCACCCATTGCCCTGTTTGTGTACAAACGTCCGCAACACACCCGCCAAACGCTGGAAGCACTTGCGCGCAATGAACTAGCCGACCAATCGGTTCTCTATGTATTTGCCGATGGGCCAAAACCGGGAGCTTCGGCCGAAGATCTGGCGGCCATTGGGCAAGTGCGGGCACTGGTCAAGGAGCAGCAGTGGTGCAAAGAGGTTCATTTGGTGGAGGCGGCCGCCAACCGTGGGCTGGCCGAATCGATCATCGCTGGAGTCACCCGCACCGTGGGCCAATATGGCCGGGTAATCGTTTTGGAGGATGATCTGGTGACCTCTCCTTATTTTTTGCGCTACATGAACGATGCGCTGGACTTTTATACCGACCAGCCCAAAGTGATCGCCATTCACGGGTATATGTATCCGGTGCCCGGCCCGCGCGCCGCCACTTTTTTCCTCAAGGAAGTGGGCAGTTGGGGCTGGGCCACTTGGCAGCGCGGCTGGGATCTGTTTGAACCGAATGCCCAGCAACTGCTCGATGCCCTGATGGCCAAAGGGCTGGATCACGCCTTTGACTATGAAGGCGCTTATCCCTACACCAATATCCTGCGCGACCAGACCAAGGGCAGGGTGGATGCCTGGGCCATCCGGTGGTATGCCTCGGCTTTTCTCCAAAAGAAGCTTGTGCTATGGCCGGGGGAGTCGCTGGTGCAAAACATTGGCCATGACAACAGTGGGGTCCATTCCTTCTCCACCAACAAATATGAGGTGATCCTTGCCAGCCAACCCGTTGTTTTCCAGCCCATCCCGTTGGAAGAAAATCAAAGCATCAAAGCCACCATCCGGCATTTCTTTGTCCATAGCACTTCTTCGCGGCTGGTTCAGTGGCGCGATAAAGCCCGGGCCTTGGCCCAACGCATCGGCTTATCGCTGCGGGTCCGGCGGCAAACACTGGCCGCACGGGTGGCTTCACTTTTCCGCAGCCCCGCGCCCATGAGCCGGGATTTTGGTTACCAATTTGGCTACCCGGTGGATCGGTTCTACATTGAAAAGTTTTTGGGCGAAAGCCGCCACTACATCACCGGCGTGGCCATGGAAATTGCCGAGAGCGATTATCTCCAACGTTTTGGGCAGGGCATTACCCGCTACGAAGTGCTGCACGTGGATCCCCACGAGAAAGCCACCCTGATCGGCAATTTGACCGACCCGCCCTCGCTCCCGAGCGAGTACGTAGATTGTTTTGTTTGCACCCAGACCCTCAATGTCATTTATGACTACCGATCAGCCATTGAGGGCATTCACCAACTCTTGAAGCCAGGGGGCACGGCCTTGGTCACAGTGCCGGGCATCACCCAGCTCTCCCGTTTCGATGCTGATCGCTGGGGCGACTATTGGCGGTTTACCCCGCAATCGGCCCAAAAGGTGTTTGAAGAAATTTTTGGGGCTGGACAGGTGGAAGTAGGTTTTTATGGCAATTGGTTGGCGGCTTCGGCTTTCTTGCAAGGCAAAGCCATCCACATGCTTACTCGCCAAGAATTGTTGCACCAAGATCCCGATTATCCGACCATTATTACGATCATTGCGAAAAAGAAATAAAGCTATGTTTGGTTTCCTGCACCAATTGTTACCCGGTTCGTTAAAAGTAAAACTGCTTTACCGACTTACCATGTTGCCACTTTATTTCCTCAAAGTGAGGAAAGTCAAGCCTTTTGACAGTGGGCAAGCCCTGGGCACTCCGATCATCCGTTATTATTGGGACACCTTTTTGGCCAAATACCGCAGCGATGTGCGGGGAGTTGGCTTGGAGATCGGCAATGTGAGCACGTTGAAAAAGTATGGCGGGCCGGCCATCACCCGGGCGGAAGCCCTCGATCTGGAGCCATCGGCCGATGCCACCATCGTAGCCGATCTATCACGGGCCTGGGATCTGCCCGAAGCGCAATTTGATGTTTTTATCAACCAGTACTCGATGCACGTTATCCCCAATGACCTGGATGCGCTCTATCATTCGGTTCGGCAACTAAAGCCTGGGGGGGTGCTGTTGGTCAATTTTGTGTGCCACAGTTCCTATTTGGGGGTGGATGGAGATGCCCAGTCGGTCAGCGGCACCCAAGTATGGCACTGGTACACCCCAGCCAAAGTGCGCCAGCTATTGGCCAGCATCGGACTGGGGCCGGCAGATTTCCAATTGGAAACTTTTGGCAGCTACCGGGGCCTGCTCACCTACCTGTACGACCTGCCCGTCGAGGCGATGTCGCCCGAAGAGCGCACCCACAAAGATGCAGCCTGCCCATTGATAGTGGGAGTGCGGGCACAACGGCCTGCCAATTGGTCGCCCACATATCAGCCTGGGCGGTAGGGTGTCCGCATTGGACGAGGAATTGATGCCCGAATTAGGGTCAGAAACAAAAAACGGTCTTGGAGAAAATTCCAAGACCGTTTTGAGCCCCCTGACGGACTCGAACCGCCGACCTACTGATTACAAGTCAGTGGCTCTACCAGCTGAGCTAAGGAGGCAGCTCAATTGAAAAGTGTTGCAAAATTAAAGTGAAAAGTGTAAACTGCAACATTTAAGCCGCTTTTTTCATGAAAAAAATAGCAATAGCCGTTAATCTGCTCATTGTCTGGGTATTGTGTACCGGCTGCCCCTTTGAGTCGGCCGTGCCGATCGATGCCCCCTCCCTCCCGATCAACCCCAACCTGCTGGGCAAGTGGACCTCGGACCCGGAAGCCCAAAATTTGCTCGAGATAGCCAAGACCGATCCGTTCACCTACCGCATCACCGAAGTGGAAACCAGCATGGACAGCACCACCCGGCGAAAGTATTATTTGGGCCATTTGTCGGTAGTGGAGGGGGTGCAATTTGTCAACCTGCAAATGATCGAACAAGACAAGCCCAGTACGGATTCCCTTACCTACATGATCTTCAAACTGGAGATCATGCACAAAGACAAATTTGTGCTGTCGCCCATGACCGAACATATCCGCGAAAAGTTCAAGACTTCCGCTGAGTTCAAAGCATTTGTCAAAAAGCATTTGCGCCTCAGCTTTTTCTACGAAGCCGATATGGTGTATGAGCGGCACTGAGCACCAGTCCAAGACGAACCTGATTTGAGGGTTTCTGGCGGTTGATTGTTTAATCAAAATCCTGGGTAAATTACTTTTGACCTTTACTGGCTCCATGTATTCACCACCACACCACCGCCAAAAAAACTGGGAAGAGATCAAGGAATTTATCCACCAAAACAGTTTTGCGATTTTGGTGAGCCAAGTGGAAGGCAAGCCTTGGGCCACCCATTTACCGCTGGAACTGGGGCAGGATGCCGCCGGCCAAGAGGTACTGTACGGCCACTTGGCCCGCGCCAACCCCCAATGGCGCCATTTGACCGACACCACCGAAGTGCTGGCCATTTTTGCCGGCCCACATGCCTATATCTCCTCCTCGTGGTACGATCACGAAAATGTCCCGACTTGGAACTACCTGGCCGTCCACGTCTATGGGCGCGTCCGGATCATCGAGGGCGAAGAGCTGTACCAAGTCCTGAGCCGGTTGGTGGACAAGTACGAAGCCGCTTCGGCGCATCCGGTGTCAATGGAGGCTATGTCGGCCGGCTATGCCGAGCAGCAGATGCGGGGGATTGTGGGCTTGGAAATCCAAGTGGCCGATGTGCAGGCCACCTACAAGCTTTCCCAAAACCGCGATGATAAAAATTACGCCAATATTGTCCAAGAATTGCAGAACCGGCCCGACGAAGCCTCGCACCAAGTTGCCGAAGCCATGTTGCAGGCCCGCAAATAGCGTTTCTGACCGTCAAACATAGACCCGATGCCCGTTACCTATCGCTCTGACCGCCGCTTGACTGTGGCAGAATTCAAAGACCTGCTCGTCCGCTCCACGCTCGCCGAGCGTCGGCCAGTGGATGAACCGCTCCG
>JBBQXF010000177.1:0-6228 GCA_038209965.1 Cytophagales bacterium
GCCATGCTCTGCGCGGGCGTGGCCGACCCCCGTTAATATTTTTAGTTTAAACTATTAAAAAAAATCAAGATGATAAAATACCCACCCTCTCTCGCTTGCCTTATCTTCTTTGTAAGGATTAAGCTCCTCGCCCTGCTGGACCTCTGGGCTGCCGTGGGCAACCTCCGGGCCCAAGATATGGTTCAGCCCTACAACGCCACCTCTGTCCCCTTGTAAGAAGCGAACGGTCGGGCCGTGGTGCGAATACAAAATGGCATAACGAAGGATGGTGCTGGTTTTCTGATCCGCAACCCCACCCCGGGCGGTAACCCGTTTGTGCTCACGGCCTTTCACACCTTTGATTTTAACAGGAACAATGTGTTGGAGCCTGATGATGAGGTGATTAATAACTTCGTGGAGTTTCGTTTTGATGACAATAGCCCCTGTGGAGCCACGATAATCCTTGGCCCCCAGGCGCGTGGCCCCACCATGATGTCAGGGGCTATTCTCCGGGCGGCCAGCCCGCGCCATGATTTTGTGCTACTGGAGCTGAGGTCTCCCGCCCCGTTCACGGCCAACTACGCCCGGCTCAAGTTTACCCGCGACCAGCAGGGGAGCTTGTTCATCATCCACCACCCCGGGCCGCCACCAAGCGCATCGGTTTTGGCCACAACTACAATAATGTCCACGGCGGGTCGCGGGCTTGTGACATTACTTTCCACGATGGCCGCAGTGCCCCCGCATCCTCGGGCTGCCCCTTATTCATAATAGCGAGCGGGCAGTTTATGCCTCCCTGATCGAGGGGCCCTCTAATTGCAGAAGCCCTTGTGGTGAGCACATTGAGCTTTGTGGATCCTCCCGGTTTACGCCCATGATTGATGCTTGGTATGGTTCGGCCGTGGCCATCGACTGGGGCCATCGGAAACCTGGGCTTCTGGCCCAGTGGGCAGTTGCGGGCCACGCTCAGCGTACGGGGCCTGTCCCCGGGCGTGTACCTGCTGCACGCCACCTTTGCCGGGCACGTGGAAGTGCGCCAAGTGGTGGTTGCCCCAACTTATCGAGATCGCAACATCGAAAAAACAACCAAAAAAACACCAAGGATTCCATTTCCTTGGTGTTTTTTGCTGGGTGGCGCGCCAATGCGCTAGGCTTTCTTAAAACCGTCGCTCAGGATATAGGCATCGATCAGGGCCCGCTCACCGTCCTTGCCGGGTTTGGCGTTGCCGTGTTCCATGCCCATCGGGCCCGTCCAGCCTTTTTCCGAGATGTGCTTGAACAGGTTGAAATAGTTCATTTCGCCCGAAGTGGGTTCTTTGCGGCCGGGGTTGTCGCCGATCTGGAAATAGGCGATCTCTTCCCAGCACAAATCCATGTTGATGATGATCTGCCCCTCGTTGCGCTGCATGTGGTACATATCGAACAGGATTTTGCAAGTGGGGCTGTTCACTGCCTTGCAGATCATGTAGGTCTGGTCGGAGTTGCGCAGGAACAGGTCGGGCGTGTCGCTCAGCGGCTCGAGCACCATGACCAGGCCGTGGGGCTCAAAAATCTCAGCGGCCCGCCGCAGGGCATCGATCACGTTGCCCGTTTGGATTCCCATGGGCAAGTTGCGCTGATAAAAGCCCGGCACCACGGTCATCCACTTGGCGTTGCAGCGCTTGGCCACTTCCACGGCAGTGCGGCAAGTTTTGACGAAATTGTCCCGAAACTCGGGCTTGCCCGTGGTGAGCGAAGATTTCCAATTGTCCCCACCGTCGATCACAAACACGCCCATGGTCATGCCCAATTTGACCAACGTTTCGCCAATTTTGTTCTGCATCTCTACCGGACGGCCCATCATCCCGTTGTCTTCCAAGGCGGGAAAACCTTCGTCAGCCATAAATTTCAACTGGTCGATCACATCTTTGCCCGCACTGTTCTCAAACATCCCAAAATGGGGGGCATATTTGAGGTTAAATTTGTGCTTGGCGGGTTGGCCCGCGCCGAATCCTTGGTGGAGGATCCCACCGGCCAAAGCGGAAGCCGCTACACTTTTCTTGATAAAGTCTCTTCTTTCCATGTTGCGTGTATTTATACAGTTGTCAAAATATGCCTAGACTAGAATGATATTGCAGAAGGATGATACGGTAAATTATTTTGATGATTCATGCTTTTTTATTTAAAATGGCCCCAAACTCGTTTGAGGATGGCACCGGGCCACTGGGTTGTCGTTGATCCATGCCCAGCGAATAGTGAGATTTAGGCAAATATAAAGTCTAAATATTTGAAAGTCAATGAATTGAAAGATAGACAATCAAAAACAAGTTTTACTTTCAGCCTAAACCTGCGCCCAAATTAATGAAAAGATTGCTTTTGTTCACCGTTGTTTTTTGGGGAGTTTTCCGTGGGCTGGTTTTGGCCCAAACCCGCCATGAATTTCAGCACGGGCAAATGGGCACGTTGTTCAAGCTGGTGGTCTATGCCCCAGGTTCGGTCGAGGCGACCAAAGCGGCCATGGCAGCATTTGCCCGCCTCGACACGCTGAACCAGATCCTGAGCGATTACCGCGACGACAGCGAACTTAGCCAACTTTCGCGCACGGCGGGCACGGGTAGGTGGGTGGGAGTAAGCCCCGATCTTTGGGCGGTGATCGGCGCCTCGCAAAAAGCGTCAAGGCTCACCCACGGTGCTTTTGATCTTACCATTGGGCCATTGGTTCAGCTCTGGCGGCGGGCTGCCCGCCAAAAGGAGTTGCCCAGTTCCCGGCGGATCCGCCAGGCCAAACGGTTGGTGGGATACCGCCAGCTCCAGCTCGATGAAACAAACCGGCGGGTGCGCCTGTCCAAGCCGGGGATGCGGCTGGACGCGGGCGGCATTGGCAAGGGCTATGCCGTTGCGGAGCTGGCCAAAATCCTTCAAGCGGCCCAGCTCCCAGCTTTTTTGATCGAGGGGGGCGGCGATCTACTGCTGGGTGAGGCTCCACCGGGTTTGGCGGGGTGGCGGGTGGCCGTGGGCGATTCGCTGCTCGTGTTGGCCAATACGGCGGTGGCCACTTCGGGCGACCGCTTCCGCTACGCTGAAATCGACGGTCAGCGCTTTTCGCACGTGGTGGATCCGCGCACCGGGCTGGGGCTGACCCACCGCTGGCAAGCAACGGTCATCTATCCTGATGCTGTCCAAGCCGATGCCCTGGCTTCTGGGCTGGGCGTGTTGGGTAAACAAAAAGGGGAGAAAATTGGCCAAAAGATCAAGGGCTTGCGCTGTTTCTTCCGGTTGGGCGAATGAGGCTGGGGAAAGGGCAGCCAGTGAATTGGCCCAAATTTGCCCTAAATTTGCGGCGTTAACCATTTACTGTATCAATGACAACGCAACAAACAGTGGCCCAATCCTCGTCCCTGGGCGTGTTTGCCCAAGTGGAAGCCATGGGTCATGAACAAATAGCTTTTTATTATGACCAGCCCACGGGCCTGCGGGCCATTGTGGCCGTGCACAACACCGTGCTGGGCCCGGCAATGGGCGGCACCCGGGTCTGGAACTACAACAATGAGGCGGAGGCCCTGCGCGACGCGCTGCGCCTGTCCCGGGGCATGACGTTCAAAAATGCCATTGCCGGGCTCAACCTCGGTGGCGGCAAAGCAGTTATTATTGGCGATGCCCGCCAGATCAAAACCGAAGCTCTTCTCCGGCTGTTTGGCAAATTTGTCAATGGCCTGAGCGGCAAGTATGTCACCGCCGAAGATGTCGGCATGACCGATCACGACATGGAAACCATCGCGCTGACCACCAAATATGTGAGTGGGATGCCCGAATACCGGGGGGGGAGCGGCAGTCCCGCCGTGATGACCGGCCTGGGCGTGTATGTGGGCATGAAGGCCGCCGCCAAAAAAGCGTATGGCAATGATAGCTTGGCGGGCAAAAAAATTGCAGTGCAGGGCGCGGGGGCGGTCAGCGATGTGTTGGTGGGCTATTTGACCAAAGAAAATGCCCACGTTTATGTGAGCGATGTATTTGCCGAAAAAGCGGCGGCTTTTGCCCAAAAGCACGGGGCCACTGTGGTTGCCCCGGACGAAATTTATGACCTGCCCGTGGATATTTACTCGCCCAATGCGCTGGGGGCCACGGTCAATGACCAAACCCTCGACCGGCTCAAGTGCCAAGTGATTGCCGGGGCGGCCAACAACCAACTGGCCGACGAAAAATTGCACGGTGATGAGTGCCAAAAGCGGGGAATCGTTTATGCGCCCGATTTTGTGATCAATGGGGGTGGGGTTATCAACATTGCCACCGAGATAGAAGGCAGCTATAACCGGGCCTGGGCCAGGGCGAAAACCGAAAATATTTATCACAAAGTGCTGGAAGTATTGGATGCCGCGCAAGCTCAGGGCCGCAATGCCCAAGAGGTGGCGATAGAACTGGCCCTGAAGCGCATCCAGCAAATTGCCCATACCAAAACCATGATGTAGGTTGGGCAATAACGCCCCATTTGATAAGAGCAGGCCCTTTGTGCGGGGCTTGCTTTTTTGTATCTTTGTCTTGACCAAAAAAGGGTTTGTGGTGCAACCATTGCCGAGTTGACCGGGCTGACCACCGCCCAAATCCAAGCATTGAGGAGCGAACCGACCAAGTGAAGTTTCGCGATCCCAGACATTGAAGCGCCAAAACTGCTTGATGAGCACTTTAATTGCTCCGATCTCGCCTTGAAAAGACGCTAAAAAATTTCCGGGTCGCGCTCCAGCAGCAGCACCGCATTATGGGGGACGATGAAATACCGCTCGCCCTCATACATGATCTCGTAGGCCGAGTTTTGCAAGAAAATGGCCAAATCGCCGGGGCGGGCCTGTAAGGGCATGTACCGCACTTTTTCCTCCTCGCCCTTCCACGATTCGCCTGACAGTTCGTGGTTGGGCACGGGATACCCAGGACCCGCAATCATCACATAGCCACTCTGGATCTTCTCGCTTTCTTGCACCCCAGGGGGTAAATACAGCCCGCTGGAAGTTTTTTCGTCGGGGATCTTGGGCTTGACCAGCAGGCGATCACCCACAACGATAATTTTATTGAGCTTACCGGAGATTTGTGCTTCGTTCTTGGGCATTGTCAAAGTGTTTCAATTCCTTGTTTTCTCGTTGATCCGGGACTAGGGTTCCAAGCCCTTTCCGGCTGCCCACCGCAACTCAGCACGGGCCTTGGCGAATTTGAATTGCAAATCTACCAACTTTTGTTCAGCCTCCAATAGCTTGCTTTCCCGGCTATTGACCAAAAACAGGGAGCTTTCACCCGCATCGAACTTGATCGCCTCCCCATCGCGCAGGATTTGGTAGTTGTTCACTGCGTCTTGCTGCACGAGCAAATTTCGCTGAAAATTGAGCAGGTCATTATAGTTGGCATTGATGCTGTTGGTAATTTCGCGGTTGATCTGGCTGCGATCCAGCTCAGTCTGCCTGATTTTGATATTGACTTGGGCCAGTTTTGCCCGCTCCTTGCGCAAGAAGAGCGGCATGGCAAAATCAAAACCCACTTTGTAATTGTTTTGGAACAAGCCGCCCGGCAATCGGTGGGCGTTGTCGATCCGGTTGCCGGGGGCCAAAAAGTTATAGTTAACATTCAGGATGGGTTTCAGCATTTCGATACCGAGGCGGCGGGCGACGGCCAACTGGCTTAGTTTGAAGCCCAGCTTGAGCAGCTCGGGATGATTCTCCCGGGCAAAAGCCACCAGTTCGTCCAAGTTTTGCACATCTGAAGTCACTTCGTTCAAGTTGCGCGAGGGGATCAAGTTGCTGGCCAGTTCCAATGGCTCGCTATCGGCATTCCACAAATGGTTGGAGAGTATGAGCCGGGCATTGTTGTAATAAACTTCGGCATCGTTCAGCTCCACAATGCGTTCTTGCAGGATAGTTTCGGCCTCGGTGGAGTCGATGGGGGCCAGTTCGCCGTAACCGACCCGCTCTTTGACGGCATCAAAACGGACTTTGGCAAAATCGTAACCTTTTTGGGCAATCTGGCGGGAATTGTGGGCCGCATACCATTGCCAGTAGTCTTTGGTGGCCTGTAAAATTACCTTGTTGATCAGTTTGACCCGCTCCGCCTCGGCAATGCCTTGGCCAATTCTGGCCTCCCGCAGGGCAGCGCGCCTTGCATCGATCAACAGGCCCTGCGCCAAGGGCACGCCCACGCCGGCATAGATCAGGCCCACGTTGGGTGTAAACTCTTGTGGGTTGGCATAGACCCCGCCCAATTGCTCATAACCAGCTTTCACTTCTATCCCGGAGA
>JBBQXF010000178.1:0-6218 GCA_038209965.1 Cytophagales bacterium
TCGCTAGTGGCCGGATCGGTGGCCACTCCCACCAGTTCGGCCTTGCTGGCCGAGCGGGCGCGGCTCACTTCCGCCAGCCCGTATGCCCCCACAATGAGCAGGAACGAAAGGGCGGCCAGTGCCTTGTTGGCCCGCCTGAAACCGACAATGGCCACGGGAATAGACAACAAAACCAGCCCAATTTTTACCAACAGCAGGGTGTTCCATTCGGGAAGTTGGAAAAACATCCAGAAGCCGGTAATGAGGAACAAGGCACTGATCACTATCTCGGGGATGCGGGTCATTTTGGTCAACTTGGCCAGTGACTCTTTTTGATTGGCCATCAGCAGGGCGGTTTTGCCCAAGTAAAGTAGTAAAAACAGCAGGACAACCGTGGTGTGGGTATGCAAAAGCCCAGTGTACATATTGAGGGGGATCAGTTAAAAAATTCTTCTTTATGAAATGGGTTTCGGAGCGCAATTGTTTGGCCCAAAACCAACTTTATTCAATTGAGCCGGATTTTTTCTTGCACCATCTTTTTTACCTTGGCCTCCAAGACCGCCGCTTTGGTGAGCAGCAGGTCATCTTCAATGGCTGCGTGGACTTTCAATTCCGCTTCAAAATCTTGAAGTTCGGCATACAACACCCGGAGAATCAACGGGGTGTGTATGGAAGTAGTATAATGCTTAGTAAGTTCGCGGATGCCTGCCATGTCATCGTCTTCGGTGCTGTGGGCGTGGGCAAAATCTTGGATCGATAACTTTTCCATGGCAAAATAAACCTTAGACAGAGCCGCTAGGCCATATCGGGCATCGTCCAGCAGGATGATGTGCCCAAAAAGCTCGGACTCTTCTTTAAAAATATGATTGATAAAATCTTCGGCAAAGAGTGGAAACGCAATCTGGAGATCGGCCACTATGTCGGCGTATTGTTGGGGCACCAATTCCGGCTTGGCCCCGTCGATCAGGCTGGCCAAGTAGGGCAAACGCCGCCGAGTGAACTGGCGGTGGCTCTGGCGGAGGTACGCGATCACCATGTCCACCGGGTAGGAGGCCATCAGCGACAGTGGTGAAACACGCTCTTGCTGGCGGCGCGATTGTAGCTCGCGGGCAATCACTTGGGTGCTCAAATGGCGGCGGGCGCAGACTTTCTCCAAGGTCTCATCAGGATACTTGTAGAAATCAATGCCAAAAAAGTGTAGAATAGAACCAAAAATATAATTTTCTTCTACTAGTTGTTGTAGATTTTTTGTCCTAAGTTCCATTGGGCAGGCCGCAATTTGGGCGAATATACTGTATTTTGGCACAAATAAAAAAGCAGACCAGCTTTGGCCAGTCTGCTTTTTGCCCGCCGGGCGGAACTTATTTTTGGGCTTTCAATTTATCCTTGAACACCTTTCTGAACTTGTCCAACTTAGGGGTGATCACAAACGAGCAATATGAGTTTTTGCTGGCATTTTGGTTGTAATAATCTTGGTGATACGCCTCCGCAGGGTAAAACGTGGTCAACGGCGCAATCTCGGTCACAATCGGGTTGGACCAAATTTGGGCCGCTGTCAGTTCTTGCTTGTACTTTTCGGCTGCAGTTTTTTGCTGCTCGCTGTGGTAATAAATGGCCGAACGGTACTGGGGGCCTTCGTCATTGCCTTGGCGGTTGAGAGTGGTGGGGTCGTGGGTTTTCCAGAAAATCTCCAACAACTCGGCAAAGCTCACCTTGGCCGGGTCAAAAGTGATCTGGGTCACTTCAGCGTGGCCGGTGGTCTTGTCGCACACCTGCTCGTACG
The DNA here is from genome assembly GCA_038209965.1 of Cytophagales bacterium. Lineage (GTDB taxonomy): Bacteria > Bacteroidota > Bacteroidia > Cytophagales > Thermoflexibacteraceae > JALONO01. The sequence continues at coordinate 1,763 of JBBQXF010000178.1, forward strand.
TGGGGTTCACAACGTGGCCGCCCGTATAGCCCGAAACCACCTTTTCTACGCCTTCTACCCGCTGGAATACTGCCTCGACACACCAGAAACATCCTGCTCCAAAAGTTGCTACTTCCATGTTTTTGTTCTTATCGTTTTGATTGCTTTGATTAACATTTTTTGCTACATCTTTGTTCTGGATGGCTGGCTTGCCACTCTGCTGGGCACAGGAAGCCATCACGATCCCTGCCAATAAAGTAGCAAACATATATTTGAAATGATACATATTTTTTGGGTTTTTGGGTTGAGGGACTCGCCGCTGCAATGCGCTTTGTCCACAAAAATCAAAACGGATCAATCGCGCTAACGGTTTACCCGTTAAGATTTTTTAACGGCCAGAGCTGGCCTGCCCGTGTCCCAAAGCTGGCGCGCGATCCGGCACCTACCTCCGAAAAGTTGTTCCCCCGATTTTCAATTGGCCGGTCTCCTACCCCACTCCGACCATTACGAGGCATCCAATTCGCGATCGGTAGCATACCCGGCCCTAACTAAAAAGAGTTGATCGGATCAATCAGGCTGGTTGATTTTATAGTTGCCTCAAACCAATTTTAGCCCAACCGATTAAAAGTAGCCACTTTTTAATGCTGATCACCTATATTTAGGCATTGTTTTTCTAAAAGCACTCATTTATGCATCCCAAAACCTACCTCCGATTATTGGTTTGGTTGGCTTGTTGGTTGGCCCTCCCAGCCTTGGCCCAAAAAACCAGCCTCAAATTCTCCATCACTTACCAGCCGAGCCAACTGGCCAGCCCGGCTGCGGAGGGCAAGCCCCACTTCGACGGGCGGCTGATCCTGTTATTGTCCACCAAAGAAACCCCGGAGCCACGTTTTATGCTCAAGGATGGGCATGACACGCAGTTGGCTTTCGGGATTGATGTCGAAAACTGGAAACCTGGCCAAGCCGCCACCGTGGATGGCAAAGTATTCGGCTATCCGATCAAAAGTTTGGCCGAAGTGCCCAGTGGCGACTACTACGTGCAAGCCGTGCTGCACGTCTATGCCACGTTCAACCTCGCCACCGGCCACACCGTGAAACTGCCGATGGAGCGGGGCGCCGGCCAACAGTGGAACGCCGAGCCGGGCAACTTGTACAGCACAACCAAAAAAGTGCGCATCGATCCGGCCAAGGGCGGCACCATCACCATTGAGCTGGACAAACTCATCCCGCCGATTGAGGCGCCCAAAGACACAAAATTTATCAAGCACATCAAGATCAGGAGCGAAAAACTTTCCAAGTTTTGGGGGCGCGACATGTATTTGGGCGCGCATATTTTGGTGCCCGACGGTTTCGATGAGCACCCCGAGGCCCGGTATCCCCTTTGTCTGTTTCACGGCCACTTCCCGGCCGACTTCGACGGCTTCCGGGTCGAGCCGCCCGATCCCAACCTCAAGCCTGACTACATCGAGCGGTTTAAGCTAAGTGGGTATAACCAAATTGTTCAGCAAGAAGCCCATAGTTTTTACAAAAAATGGACCAGTAGCAATTTTCCCCGCTTTTTGGTGGTGGAAATCCAGCACGCCACTCCTTATTATGACGATTCCTACGCCGTGAACTCGGCCAGCCAAGGACCGTACGGCGACGCCATTATGTATGAGTTGTTGCCCGAGATCGAGAAACGTTTTCGGGGCATTGGCCAAGGTTGGGCCAGGTTTACCTACGGCGGCTCCACTGGCGGCTGGGAAGCCCTGGCCGTCCAAGTATTTTATCCCGATGAGTTCAACGGTTGTTTTGCGGCCTGTCCTGATCCGATCGACTTCCGGGCCTACACCCTGATTGACATTTACAAGGACAAGAACGCCTATTTTTACGACAGTCAGTTCAAAAAGCTGGCCCGGCCCGGTCATCGCAACTACTTGGGCCAAGTGGATGCCACCGCCGAACAGATGAACCACCGCGAGCTGGTGCTGGGCACCAAGAGCCGATCGGGCCAACAGTTTGACATTTGGGAGGCCGTCTATTCGCCACAGGGCAAGGACGGCTACCCCGAGCGGATTTTTGACAAATTGACCGGCGAACTAAACCCCAGCGTGGCCAATTACTGGCGCGAAAACTACGATCTCCGCCACATCATGCAGCGCGACTGGGCCAAGCTTGGGCCCAAATTGGAAGGTAAACTGCACATTTATTGCGGCGATATGGACAATTATTACCTCAATAATGCGGTTTATCTGACCGAGGAGTTCTTGGAAAAGACCCAAAGCCCCTACTACAATGGCGAAGTAAAGTACGGCGACCGGGCCGAGCACTGCTGGAACGGCGACCCGATGAACCCCAACTACATCAGCCGGTTGCGCTACAACACCATGTACGTCCAGAAAATCATGGAGCGCATTGAGCGGGCCGCTCCCGCTGGGGCCGACCTGCAGAGCTGGCGCTATTGATCTCCGGCCACGGCACTGGGCCTATTCCAATTCCGTGGCCTTTATTTCCTTGTCCCACAGTAACTTGCCCTCGCGGCTCATCAAACTGATCTTGAGCTTGCGTTCCTTGCGCGGGCCCGTAATTTCCATAAGGGCAAAGTTGTGTTCCTGCACCAGCGTGTTGGGCACGCGCAGGGTATTGGGTTCGTTGTTGGCCGACAAGGACACACCCGAGGTAAGTGGGGAGCAAGTAAAGTCATAGAGGGGGTAAAGGCCTGGCCGCTCTTGCAGCTTGGTCAGTTCGGTGTGGTGGCGATCGCCGCTTAGGAACATCACCCGCTTAATGCCCGCCGCCCGGATGAGCCGGATCAGCTCGGCCCGTTCCTCGGCATAGGTGGAATAATTTTCATACACTACTGCCGGGTTGAGGACCTGGCAACCAATAACGACAAATTTAAAAGCGGCATCGCTGGCGGCCAGCGCATTGATCAGCCAGTCCAACTGGGCCTTGCCGAGCATTTGGCGGGGCTGGGCGTGGTTTTCGTTGGCGGTGCGGAAATAGCGGTCATCGAGCAGGAAAAACTCCGCATCACTCCATTTGAACGATCCACTGATGCCCTTGCCCCCCGTATTTGCTCCGTATTGCTGGTTGCCCCAAAACAGTCGGAACGCTTCGGTGGTCACTTCTTTCAGCCCATAGCTGCCGTCCGAATCATTGGGGCCAAACTCATGATCGTCCCAAATGGCATATTGGTGCACCGAACCAAGCAGCGGCTGAAGTTCCTTGGTGGATCGGGTATGGGTGTGGCGGTACATAATGCCGGTGCGAGAGTCAAAATCTCCTTCGCGAAGATAAAGGTTATCGCCCCCCCAGAGCATAAAATCGGGCTTTTGCTGGTAGATGGAATTAAATATCACATAGTCACTCCCATAAGAACGGCCAGGTCGGTCAAACGGTTGATCATTGATGTAAGTGCAAGAGCCAAAAGCAAAGCGCACCGGCGGGGGATCGGTGCGGTATTCCCACAGAACTTGGCTCTGGAATTCCAGCGGATAATCGCGGGGCACTTTTTTATTGTTAATGAAAAGTTCATAGTTGTAACGAACACCGGGGGCCAATTGATCGGCAATCAGGCGGGCCGTGAAGGCCTCGGTTTTATTGGTATTATAATTGTCAGTTCTAAATCGGGTTTTGGGTTGCTGTTTATCCCAGTATTCAAAGTGCACAGCAGCAGGGGCGGTGGTCTGTACCCAGAGCAGCGCTTCCCGCTTGGCCGAGTAGCCGACCATTGGGCCAGATTGCAGCAAATTGGCCTGTGCCATGGTCAGTTGGGTACTGATGACCCCAAAAAGCAAACAATAATACCGTAATAATTTCATCATGTTTGATGGAAAAAATGTGGAAAATGGTTATCAACAAACTAAAACCGTCTAATCAAGTGTTTCAAGTCCGGCTTTTACGTAGCAAAGATAAGCGCACCCAATGTTTTTGTAGCCTAATCTACCCATTATTGCATTGTTAGAATCAAGATGTTAGTTTACCCTTATGGAATTAGGCGAATGCTATGAACGCTACCAACGTTGAATTTTACCGCAATATAAAAGTTGAGCGCTTTAAAGAATTTGCCGATTTAATTGGCTTAGGCTCCTCAGTTGATGTAGATGTGATCTACCCAAAAATTAAGGATGCCAAAGTAATATACGAACTCGGCGCGGGCTATGGCCGGGTGGTTTCGGCATTGCTCCGCAAAGGATTCGCGGGCCGGGTAGTCGCTTTGGAGCGTTCCCCTGAATTGGTGAGTTACTTAAAAGTCCACTTACCACCGGAGGTAACCATCCGCCAAGATGATTATAAGTGCTTTGAGGCCAAGGAGAAACCCGATGTATTTATGTGGATGTGGTCTGGGGTGTTGGAACTGTCCCGCAGCGAGCAAGAACGGGCCATTGCCTATTTGGCCAAAAAACTGCCCCTCACTGGCCGGCTCATCGCCGAAATTCCCCTAGAGATCCGTTATGTGGGCAGGGACATGCAAAACCGCAAAATCAAAGTACAG
>JBBQXF010000179.1:0-6164 GCA_038209965.1 Cytophagales bacterium
CAGCCAAATTTTGGTGGCCGCCCCACTCATGTTGCTCTATGAGATCAGTATCTACATTGCGGCCTATGTGGAGAAGAAAAAGAAGGCCCTGGCGGCGGCCGAAGCGGCGGCAGAGGGTGGGACAGTCCCCCAATTGACCGACTAGTGGCCACTTTGCGATCTTGAAGCCAAAAAAGTGGGGGTGGTATTGGTATTTAGAATTAATGGTTCTAAATTTGCGCTCTCAAAATCAGTGAATTACAGGTTTTAGTACTCAATAAACTCAAAGAAACGTGACAAAGGCAGACGTAATCGCTGAAATCGCAGACAGGACAGGTATCGACCGGGGCGATGTCTCCACCGTAGTGGAAGCTTTTTTTAATGTTGTGAAAAGCAACATGGCCGATGGCGAAAACATTTACATTCGCCAATTTGGGAGCTTTGTAAACAAGCGCCGGGCCGAGAAAATTGGGCGTAACATCTCCAAAAACACTTCTATAGTGATCAAGGAGCATTACATTCCAAGTTTCAAGCCTGCCAAAACTTTTGTGGAAAAAATCAAAGTTAGCGACAAAGTAAAATTGGCCAACGTAAACGGTTATCAGCACGAAGATGTTGACTAGCTGGAGCACATACAAGGGACAAATCATCGCGGCAAGTGTCGCCCTGGTCGCAATCGTTGGGCTGTCATTCCTCCCCAAATCTGTGGTGGACAGCGACAACAAGACGATTGGCGGGGCAAACCGTGATGGTAAAGCGACCACCAACAATGTCCCATCCTTTGTGCAAGATTCCAGCGTGGTCAGTTTGCACCGTGCTGAGCTTAGTCCCCAACAGAAAACATTTTTGGAGAAATGGCGGGGCAATTTTGTCAGATCCACTTCGGCCGGGGAAAGTAAAGTTGCCTTGGATTCACTAACTGAAGCTTTGCGAACCGCCAACCAGTATGACAGCGTGGCGCATTACACCGCCCTGTTCGCCAATAAAAACCCCAGCCTGGCCAACGCATTGTTGGCAGGTGATGCTTATTATGAAGCTTTCACTTTTGCAGTTGACAATACCAAGGGGCAAGTAATGAGCGAGCAGGCCCGTAATTGGTACCAGCAGATATTGGACAAGGATCCGTCACGGCCCGATGTCCGGGTCAAGCTCGGGATGACCTATGTGGCTTCCGAAACCCCAATGAAAGGGATTCAGTTGATCCGCGAAGTGCTCAAGGAAGACCCAGACAACAAGTATGCTTTGTTGAACTTGGGTCTGCTGTCCATGCAGTCGGGCCAGATGGACAAAGCCAAGGAGCGGTTTGAGCAATTGCTCGCATTGGATGCCAACGACACCAAGGCGATGTTTTACTTGGCCGTAACCCAAGTTGAGCTGGGGAAAACGGACGAGGCCCGGAAGTTATTTGAAAAGGTGCGGCGATTGGACAAAGATCCCGCCCTCCAACAGAGCATTAACAGCTATTTACAAGATTTAAATGGCCGAAAACCCTAGCGGATCTGCCATTACCTGAACACAAACTCATTTATTCACCATTAACCTTTGGAAATTATGCCGTGTGGAAAGAAAAGAAAAAGACACAAAATTGCTACGCACAAGCGTAAGAAGCGTTTGAGGAAGAACCGTCACAAGAAGAAGTAGTCTTAATCCTCAACCGCTAACTATCAGATGAGCAACGAACTAATTATCAATGCAACTCAGAATGGCGGTCGGATAGCGCTCCTTCGGGACAAGAGTTTAGTTGAGTTCCACTACGACAACGATTCAAGTAATTTCATTGTCGGAGATATTTTTCTGGGAACTGTCCGGCGAGTAGTGCCGGGCTTGAATGCGGCGTTCATTGACATAGGGTATGAAAAAGATGCTTTTTTGCATTATCTCGACCTCGGGTCCAACATTCGTTCGCTGAACAAATTTACCAAGCTTGTTCAAACCAACAAGTATGACAATTCCCGGCTCACCGATTTCAAAATGGAGCCAGAAATTGATAAAATTGGTAAAATCAGTGATGTGCTCAAGACCAACCAGCAAGTAATGGTGCAAGTGGTCAAAGAGCCAATATCGAGCAAAGGGCCCCGCCTTTCCTGTGAGCTTTCGCTCGCTGGGAGGTACATTGTCATGGTTCCATTTGCCAACTCGGTCAATGTATCCAAAAAAGTAACCGATAATGCCGAGCGCAAGCGTTTGGTCAGGTTACTTTCTTCCATTAAACCGGAGAATTTTGGAATCATCATCCGCACCGTTGCCGAAGGCAAAGAAGTAGCCGAACTAGATCGGGATCTCAACGACCTCTTGGCCACTTGGCATAAAGGAGTGGGAAACCTGCCCAATATCAAACCCCGCGAAAAAGTAATCGGGGAAGTTGGGCGGGCCAATTCCATGCTCCGTGATATGCTGAACGAAACATTTGACAGCATTGTGGTGGATGACAAACAGATGTTGGACGACATCCGCGATTTCATCCGCACAATCGCCCCTGACAAGGAGAAAATTGTCAAGCACTATACCGGCAAGGCCAAACTATTTGAGGCTTATGGCATCGAAAAACAACTCAAGTTGCTTTTTGGGCCAACTGTGAGCCTGCCAAGCGGTGGTTATCTGGTTATCCAGCACACCGAAGCGCTCCACGTCATAGACGTGAACAGCGGAAATAAGTCAAGCACGGAAACCAATCAGGAAAACACCGCCATCCACGTCAACATGGAAGCGGTCACCGAGATTGCCAGACAGCTCCGGTTGCGGGACATGGGCGGCATTATTGTCGTAGATTTCATAGACATGAAGTCCCAGGAACACAAAAAAAATGTCTATGAGCACATGCGGAAAGAGATGAAGACCGACCGGGCCAAGTCCACGGTTCTCCCGCTTTCCAAGTTTGGGCTGATGCAAATCACTCGCCAGCGCGTGAGGCCCGAGCTCAACATTATTACGACCGAAAAATGTCCGGCTTGCAACGGAACTGGCAAGATTACCGCTTCCATATCAGTCGCGGATTTGATTGAAAGTAAATTGGAATTTATCCTTACCAAACAAAATGAGTCTGGTGTTACCCTGATAACACACCCCTACTTGTTTGCCTATTTTACCAAAGGGTTGTTTTCCATTCGCGTAAACTGGTTTTTGAAGTACAAGAAATGGATCAAGATGTTGAGCGATACTTCGCTGGGCATCACCGAATTTCACTTCAAGAATTCGCAAGAACAAATTATAGAGATTCAGTAAACATTCCCACTGCTAAAAACCCGGCCCATTGCCGGGTTTTTTTATTGCCCCCCAAACTGCCATTGGGCGGTGGGGCCGGGGCCGACGACCAACACTGAATTGGGCAGATCCACTACGCGGGAATGCGCCAATGAGTGGGCCAAGCTAAACCCAACCGCTTGCAGCACCGGTCCTGCCCAGTTGGACATTACCTCGATCTGGAGCAAAAACCCCTCACTTCGCCACTCCACCCAACGGTTGGCTGGGGAGGCTACTATCAGCGGCTGAGTGGGGCACCCAAAAGCGGCCAATTGGTTCGTCACGGCCGCGGTGGCCACCGGATCGAGCCGGAGCCGGAGGTGAGTAACGTCTTGCAAGAGCCGACCGGGCAGATCGCCCTTGGGCCAAAGAACCCGCTTGTACTTGCCCAGTACGGCTGCGCGGCTGATGTCGGCTTCGGTCGGGGCCAGTTCGGGGTGCCAATCCACCAAAAAGTCGGGGTGGTACTCCATGAGCCAAGTAATGATCGGTTGGCCGGGCCGGAAGATCTGCATCGGGGTGCTGTAAAACCACGGCAGATCTGCGCCGGCCCAATGGCGGGTGCGCAAGCCACTGGTGGTTCCCTCGGCCAACTCATGTTGTTGTAGCTGCGCGGTGCTGCCCCGCGTTTCGGTGGCCAACGCTAACCCAAATGCGCCTGCGGGATCCGCCAACTGACTGGTCGACAGGCCCAAACTGGGCAAGCGAAGGGCGGCAGCATCCAGAAACTCAAAATAAGTCTGTTGGCCGTAGAAATAAGCGCCCGTCCAGGCGTCGCCGCTGTTGGCCAAAGTGGTTCGCTCCTCGCCCAGGGCAAACTCGTCCCACAAGAAACGGCATTCGCGGATGGCCCGATAAGCCACTGGGTCAAGGGCCAAGTAAAAATGGTTGAGGGAAATAGTGGGAGACATACGCCAGTTTTATGGTAATTTTGGGGACATTTTTACTTTCAGCTTTTGGCCGGTGCCCATCCATGCACGATTTTGCGTTCAAATTAATCCGTTGGTACGAAGAAAACAAACGGGACTTGCCTTGGCGGCACACCCGTGATCCTTACCTGATCTGGCTTTCCGAAATTATTTTGCAACAAACGCGGGTCAGTCAAGGATTGCCCTATTACCTCCGTTTTGTCGAGGCATTGCCCAGCGTGCGCGATTTTGCCGCCGCCCAAGAGCAAGATATTCTCCGGTTGTGGCAGGGGCTGGGCTATTACTCCCGGGCCCGGAATATGCACCTGACCGCCAAGTTCGTCGTGGGCGAACTTGATGGGCAGTTCCCAAGTACCTACGCGGCCCTGCTCAAGCTCAAAGGCATCGGTCCATACACAGCAGCCGCCATTGCTTCTTTCGCGAGCGAAGAGGAGGTGGCGGTGGTCGATGGCAATGTATACCGGGTGCTGGCCCGGCTCTTCGGCCTCAGTGACGATATTGGCAGCCCCAAGGGCCAGAAAAAATTTGCCGAGCTGGCCAGCGATCTCTTGCCCAAAGGCCAGAGCCAGTTGCGCCCCTCAGTCTATAACCAAGCCATTATGGAATTTGGGGCCACCCACTGCAAACCTTCAGCCCCCAACTGTCCGGCTTGTCCTTTTCAAACCAGTTGTTTTGCTTTTGCCCATAAACAACAGGCTGGATTGCCAATAAAGGTCAAGAAAGTCAAAACCAAGCAGCGGCAAATCCAGTATGTGGTCTTTGGCCACCAGGGGCGGCTATTGATGAAGCCCCGGGGCAGCGGTGATATTTGGCAGGGACTTTACGATTTTCCGCTGGTGGAAGGGGAAGTTGGCACCAACGTGCCGCCCGTGCTGCGGGCGGTGCTGGAAATTGCCCAGGCCCGCCCGCTCCAGCACTTGGCCGTGCCCAGTCCGGTGGGAGACTGGCCGCTGCGTTTCGTGCGGGGGTCGGGCGTGTACCAGCACATCTTGACGCACCAACGCCTGTCAGCTACCTTTTTACAGGTGGAAATCGTTGACGAGCACTTTGTGCACTCACTGGCCGAGCAACTGGGCGCCGCCCCTTACTGGCCCGATGAAATTGTTGCGCTGCCCAAGCCAATTTTGATTGTCAAATACTTGGAAGATTCATTTTTTTAAATTAACTTTCCGACGTTATCACTTATTTTTGGGCCAATAATTACTCACAATGGTCAACAAAGCAATTTTAGTCGGAAATTTGGGCAAAGACCCACTCGTTCGCCATACCGAAGCCGGTGTGGCCGTCGCCACGTTCTCTATCGCCACCACCGAGCGGTACAAGGACAAAGAGGGCAATCAGCAGGAAAAAACCGAGTGGCACAACATTGTGCTGTGGCGGGGTTTGGCCGAGGTGGCCCAGAAATATCTCAAAAAAGGCGATAAAGTCTATATTGAGGGCAAAATATCCAACCGAAAATACCAAGCCCAAGATGGCACCGATCGCTACATTAGTGAAATCGTGGGCGACCAGATGCAGATGCTGACCCCCAAAGGCGGTGGCGGCGGCGGTGGTTTTCAAGAAGCATCCCTGCCCAGCGAAGAGCCTGCCCGCTCCCGGATCACCACTACCACTTCATCGAGCAACAATAACAGCGTTATGACGGAGCCTGAACCGGGCAATGTAGATGATCTTCCCTTTTAGGCATGAGAAGTTTTAACCCGGTACGTAAACATCCGGCAGATTGCTTCTGTCGGATGTTTGTTTATTAATTAAAATGCAGTTGCTAACAATGCGCCAACTGCTTATTTTTATAGCATATTGCAAAATCACTTTTATTATATTGTTTAGGATTAATCCCCACGACTTTGGAAGACGGCCCTACGGACAGTTTGAACTGGCTAGCCACAATTTTACTCATGGAAGGCAACTGGTTCATCTACTCCACCGAGGGAGTAGTGATTATCGTGCTCCTCTTTTGTTCTGCCCTCGTCTCGGGCTCTGAAGTAGCTTATTTTTCCCTCTCCCCCAAACAGA
>JBBQXF010000180.1:0-6079 GCA_038209965.1 Cytophagales bacterium
ACTTTGATGATTCACTTTTTAGCTTTCGCTTCCAAGATTCAAGCGTATTTCGCTCTTCGTCTGATAAATAAAGTCGGTAAATTGTCATATATTTGTCTTTTATTCTAATAACAAACAAGACAACATATTGTTATTTAAACAGTAGCACAAGAGATTCATTGAAATATAACAAGCCACTGTACAACAGCATTCCAAACTCATTCCGTTAGGTATAAAGCGGGCCTGCCAGTTGCTGGTAGTTACTTTTTGATTTAGCAAAAGCATAGCAAATTTCGCCACTTTTTTGTCAATAAATAAGTTGCCTTTTATTTCAAAGAGCTTGGGAAAGTACTATTTAAATTCCTTTAAAATGGCACTTTTATCTATTGTCGAATCCCTGTTTGTATCAGCCCGCCGCTCCGGCCCATTTAGGTATGGTGTGCTCATTTAGCCGGCATTTTCGCTCATGCTCACGCTTGCCAGTGGTCAGCCCCAAACTATTTGCGTCACTTTTCGTATTTTTTGGGAACAAACCCCAGCTTTCGGTCAGGCCGGATCAAGATTGCTGCGCTTTTGCTGGTTAGCTTGGGCCCAGCTATTTTTCTTCGGCAGCGGTTTGGGCAGGTCGTTCAATGAGTGCCCGCCGCCGATATTCGCACGTGGGTAGCGAGCAAAAGCCCGGCCATGCAAAAATTAATTGGCAAATTTGGATGTTTTGGCGAAAGGGCTCAATTTACTAATCAGTTTACTACCTTGGTTGGCTGTAGGTAAAAAACAGTCGAGTACGCTTGCAACGCTCCAAGGCAAATATACGTACTGTCAAAATGAAGCCGATTAATATAACAACTCAACTAATCAGAATAAATAACAAAAATTAAATTTAATTGGTATGTCACACGGTGATTGGAAAGATATGTTTTTGGGGGTTCAAAACAATGACCTTGAATTAGTGCAGTTTTACATCAAGATGGGAATAGATATCAACTATCAACATCCTGAATTTATGACCAGTCCCCTCATTGAAAGCATCAGTTGTCGTCATCCGCAAATGACCGCAATGCTGTTACAAAACGGTGCTTCCCCAACTATCCATGAAGCTGGCTCTAATAAAAGTCCACTCAAGATTGCACGCGAACTCAAGAACATTGAAGCAATAAAAATACTCAATCAGTATTTGGAATCGGGGCAACAAAACATCTCCGATTCCACCGTTGCCAGTCTTTCTCGCAAACCGACTATGAAAGCCGCCATTTGTACTAAATATGGGGGGCCGGAAGTCTTAAAAATTCAGGAAATTGCCAAACCTTTCCCGGAAAATAATGAAATACTTATCAAAATAATAGCTACGGCCGTTAATTCAGGGGATGTAAGGGTGAGAGGACTTGCGGTTGAGGGTCTTATGAAAATTATTATGCGTTTGGTATTGGGGATTTCAAAACCAAGAAAACCAGTTTTGGGGACGGTATATGCTGGCATTGTGGAAAGTGTTGGCCCCAGCGTTTCAAAATTTGAAGTGGGGGATAAAGTGTTCGGAATGACCGGTTTTAATTTTGGAACTTACGCCGAATATGTTGCAGTTAATGAAAAAAGTAATGCTGCAACAATGCCTGGCAATACTACTTTTGAAGAAGCAGTTTCTTTGATTTTTGGCGGACAAACTGCGATATATTTTTTAGAGAAAGCCAAAATACGAGAAAAGCTGAACCCGACAATATTGATCATTGGCGCAACCGGTTCAGTCGGCACGGCTGCGGTGCAGCTAGCGAAATTTTTTGGGGCTGAGGTTACCGCAGTTTGTAGCTCTGCTGGTCTTATGTTGATGAAAACATTGGGGGTAACGAACATAATCCTGTATGACAAGGATGACTTTACTCAGACAACCAAAAAGTTTGATATCATTTTTGATGCTGTCGGCAAAACTACCAAAAGCCAATGTGAAAAACTTTTAGCGAAGGACGGGATATACAAAACTGTTGGTGGATTAGAATATGCGTCCGAATCTCAGCAACAATTGGAATTGATTAAAGAACTTAGTGAGAAAGGTGAATACAAAGCTGTTATCGACAAAACTTTCTCATTGGATAACGTGGTAGAAGCTCACCAATACGTTGATACTGGCAGAAAAAAAGGCAACGTAATCCTTAAAATCAGCGATGATACTAGTTTAAACTACTAACATTTGCTCAATCTCATCAAGTTAAACATTTTTTTCAGCCCAATCGGCGATTGGCCCTGATTCGCCAAAAACGTAGCCTTTTTTGTAAAAACAGTGGTTCCAAAAACCCCGTCCTTTTTCATTGGCTCAAAAAGGCAACAAACTTGGCCCAATGTAATCTGCACCACGGGTGAACCGCAATAGCCACCCAGCCAATAAAAGCCTCGGGCAAGTGATCTCACAAATCACTCAGAAATGGCTACGCCCGCTGTTACTTGGCGTGGGTATTGACAAAAGTAATGATCATGGGGATCAAGGCACCCCAGGCCTCGACCAAATCATGCCCCACGTTGGGCTGGGGGGCCAATTGGGCGGCCACGCCAGCCCGGATCAACTTGGAGTGGGCAGCCACCGACTGCTGATAGGGCACAACACTGTCGGCCGTGCCGTGGATAAACAGCGTGGGGGGAGCATTGGCCGAAATGGCATTGATCGGGCTGGCGGCTTGCCAAGCGGTCATGTTGGTGGCCAGTTTGCCCCCAATGTAGGATTCGATCATTCCTCCAACTGGTTCGTTGCCCATTCGGTTGCCTATCAAGATCGGATTGGTCAGATCGGTTGGCCTGGAGATGGGGATCACCGCTTTCACCCGTTTGGCAGGATCATATTGGTACGCATACAACAGGGATAGGTGTGCGTCCGCACTTCCGCCAAACAGGGCAATCCGGCGGTCGGAAATGTTCCACTCGCTGCTCTTGGCCCCGATCAAGTCTAGGGCCATGCCAATATCAATCATTTGGGCGGGGTGGATGAAGTTTTCTGGGATACGGGTGAGCCGATAATTGAGGCTGATGAACACAAAACCTTGTTGCTGGAAAAAAACTGCTCCGTCTTTGATTTCCCCTTTGTCGCCCAAGTACCACCCGCCCCTGTGCAGGTACAGGATGATCCGACTGTTGGCCGTCCGATTTTTGGGCAGATAAACATCCATTTTTTGCCGGAAATGGGCACCGTAAGCCACATCGGGCAAAATAAGGTCTTCGTTGGCCGAAACGGGGCTTTGTGCTGGGGGAGTACACCCACCAAAAACCGGCAAGTGAGCCAGAAAATCCAGTGGTGGGGCATTGGTCGAGTTTTTTGGAGAAAATCAGCGAGCAATCGGTCGGATCAGGGCTGGTTGAGCAACTCTTCAATTACCCCGTAGACCATACCCAACTCATCATGGGTGATGCAATACGGCGGCAAAATGTAAACGACATTGCCCAACGGCCGCAATAGTACGTTGCGATCCAAAAAATAATAGTACAGGGAGTTGCGGGCTTCGTTAAAATAACCCGTGTCGCCGCTCTGCTCCAGTTCCAGCGCCAAAATAGTGCCCAGGGTGCGCACCACCCGCACCTGGTTGGTGTATTGCCGTCGGATTTTGGCCGCAAACTGGGCGTGCTGTTGCCCAATCCCAGCAATTTGCCGCCGACATTCGGTGTAAAGCAGCAGATCCAAACTGGCATTGGCGGCGGCGCAGGCCAACGGATTGGCCGTGTAGGAATGGCCGTGGAAGAAGGTTTTCATCAGATCGCCCGACTGGAACGCCGCTTGGATCTGGGCCGAGCAAGTGGTGGCCCCGAGGGGCAAAAACCCGCCCGTAATGCCTTTGGACAGGCATATAATGTCGGGCTGGTGGGCCAAATGGGCCGAAGCAAAGAGCTGGCCCGTGCGCCCGAAACCCGTCATCACTTCATCGGCAATGCAGAGCACGCCCCGCGCCTGGGCCACGGCCATCAGTTGGTCAAGGAAAGCGGGCGGGTACATACGCATCCCGCTGGCCCCCTGCACGAGCGGCTCAAAAATGAACGCCCCCACTTGGCCTTGGGCAGTCAACTGGTCAAACTGGGCCAATACGGCCGCTTCGTTTTCGGGGGTGGGGAATGGGATAAAATCCACCTCAAACAGATACGGGCGGAAGGGTGCGTTGAACGGGCTGGGATCGCCCACCGACATGGCCCCGAAAGTGTCGCCGTGGTAGGATCCTTCCATGGCAATGATCCGGGGCTTGGGCTGGCCCAGGTTGTAAAAATATTGAAATGCCATTTTGAGGGCCACTTCATTGGCCGTGCTGCCATTGTCGGAGAAAAAGACCTTGGCTTGGTTGCTGGGCAAGATGGCCAACAATCGCTCGGCCAATTGCACGGCTGGGGCATGGGTAAACCCCGCAAAAATGACGTGTTCCAACGTTTGGGCCTGTTGGGCCACCGCATTGGCAATGTGGGGGTGGGCATGTCCGTGCAGGTTGACCCACCACGAAGCAATGGCATCCAAGATTGGGCGGCCATCGGCAGTGTACAGATAGGCTCCCTGCGCTTTGACCACCTCAAGTGGAGGACGCAAGCCGACCAGTGGGGTGAAGGGGTGCCAAATGGCTTGGGCATCACGGGTGATCAGCCCTTGGGGGTTAGTTGACATTTTATACCAATATTAAAATTATTTCAAATACATTAACTGGTTTACTATTTTATTTGGGGTGAAATACTTGCGGTTGAGCACGTTCAACGTCGTTTGATTAGTTTTTGATAACGCTGCTCATTAAAGTACCAAGTGACCAAGCCGTAAATCGGTCCGCCAAACACGCCATAAAACAAGAACCAGAACGGTAGTTCCCACGAAAAGCAAGTGGCGAGAATGGCCGCCCACGATCCGCCACGCACCATAAAGGCTTGATAGCAAGTCATAATCGTGGTCATGATCGTGGCCCAAGCCAAACCGGTATAAAGGACAAACCGCACTTTGCCCCGTTGCCTTTTGGCTTCCCAATCGGCCAAAAATCGTTTTTGCAATTCCGTCATAGCGATAAGGTTGGTGGTCAATCGTTGCGTGTTCCGGCTGGACAATTTTTGGTTTTTTGCTGTCAGGCTTTAAGTGTTGCCGTCTAACCCAATTATTCCCTCGATCAGCTCAAGTAGCTCGCCGATCATGTAGGCAGTGGCCCCCCAAATTTCTTGTCCTTCAAACAGGTAGGCATGAAAAGGGGCCAAATTGCCGTTGATCAGCTGAATGTGTTTCTGGCCCCAGTACGCAGGGTTGCGGAGGTGGGCCAGTGGCACCAGCAACATGGACGCTACTTCGTGCTGATCCGGGGTAAAACTGGGCACAAACGGCAGCCAAGCCACCACCGGGGTGACCAGTGAATTGCTGGGCGGGATGTAGATTTCGGTGAGTTTGCCCAATAAATCGGCAGACTGTACTTCAATTCCCACTTCTTCGCGGGTTTCGCGCAGGGCGGTGTATTCGAGCGTTCCGTCCCCGTCTTCGTACTTGCCACCCGGGAAAGCCACCTGACCGCTGTGTACACCCTCGTATTGGGGGCGCACGATCAAGGGCAGCCAGATTTGTCCATTCGCTTGGTAGAGCGCCAGCAGTACCGCCGAACGGCGCGGCACTGCGTCCGCGGGCACTGCGCGGGCGCGGCCATGGGCTCGGGTGTGCGCCAACAGATCCGGATTGGTGGCCAAGGCCGTTAAGCGTTGGCGCAGCATTTCTATGCTTGGGGCTGATAATGGCATCATTGGTTTTGGCCCAATTTTAGGCACACATTCTTTTCTTCGGTAAAAAAATGCAGGGCGGCAAAGCCACCTTCCCGGCCCAGGCCCGAGTGCTTGACCCCACCAAATGGAGTGCGCAGGTCGCGTACCAGCCAGCAATTGATCCAGACAATGCCGCTTTCCAGCCGCTGGGCCACGCGGTGCGCCCGGGTCAGGTTTTCGGTCCATACTGTGGCCGCCAGCCCATATTGGGTGGCATTGGCCAACGCCAAGGCTTCTTCCTCCTTGTCAAATGCTTGGAGCGTGACCACCGGGCCAAAAATCTCTTCCATGTTGGTCCGGCAATGTTGCGGCAAGCCCTCAATCACGGTGGGGGCCACAAAATAGCCGCCAGCACAGCGCCCACTCA
>JBBQXF010000181.1:0-5910 GCA_038209965.1 Cytophagales bacterium
AGCTTTTTCTTTACCAAACAAATCGTCCCGGTACTTTTTTGTTGCACCCGTTATTTTGCGGTTTATTCTGCGTTCAGGTAAAAAATACATAATTTTATCTCGCCTTTTTCAGCATAGTTTCCAGACGGGCTTGGTGGAAAACCGGGCGGCACTGGTCGTTTTCGGTATCAATTGTTGTAGGGTATACGTTAAATGGTTGCGAGATCAGCTTTTCACCAGCCATTCGCTGTTTTTCGGCGGAAGAGACACGATTGGTTGCGTTTGTACCGCTTTTTGTGCTATAAATTACATTATGTTAAATAATAGTTTCGCTCCCCTTTCCTTAATCGCGGCCAAAATGCCACCGGGCCAAAACTCGGCGCGGTCTCGCAGGCCAGCAACGTGAGCCCGCCCAAACGACCAGCTAAAAGCAAAGGGCGGGCAATTCGGCCGGGGTGGATCATCACAGCCAAGTTGGTTTGCTATGATGACCTACTCCGGCCCGAATAGTTGCATTGATCCGATATAATCACTTTTCGGGCACACAAAAAATGCGCTGATGGCCTATTGTTTCCCCCGCCGCTTCATTTCTTCTGGTTCGTCGAGGATTTCCGACTCGGCCACAGCCTTCCAGTTGAACTTTTCGTCAAAGGGATTCAGGGCTTTCTGCGGGTCAAAAATGCGCGCGTCCACCGGTTTGGCGCGGTAAGGGGCCAGATTGGGCTGGGCTTGGAACAGGTCGGCCAGATCGGTCGACCCCGCGTCGTACTGGTTGAGGGCGGGCAGGCCCAAAATCTGCCAGAAAGTTTTGAAAATGCTGCCGAAACTGTAGTGCTGGTGGCCCACATGACCGGGTTTGGCATAGGGCGAAATGACCATGAGCAGGCTCCGGTGCGCATCCACGTGGTCCACGCCCCCCTGCGGGTCGTCTTCGGTAACAACAATCGCCATATTTTTCCAGTACGGGGTTTGCGACAGAAACTCGACGATCCGGCCCAAGGCCAAGTCATTGTCGGCCATGTAGCTTTCTTGGAAGGGAAAGCCATCGGCGGGCCGTTCTTTGCTGCCGTGGTCGTTGGGCAATAAAATCGTCAATACGCGGGGCATTTCCTTGCCTTCGCCCAACCATTTTTCTTTGTATTCGGCCATGAACTGGTCGGCCCGGAACTGGTCGGGGATGCCCATGTTGTAGGTGGCGTAGGTGCGCGAGGACTTGTCAAAAATCGGGGCGGGCACGGGATAGTTCACAGCATATTGCACCCCGGTGTATTTCAGCGTGCTGTCGGAGTAGGTGGCGGCGAGTTCCAGCCCAAACCCAAAATTGAAGAAGGGCACTTGGTGGCGTTCCAAATGCTCCCAAAGTGAGCCGGCCTCGTTGTAGTCTTCGGGATAAATGGCCCCCGAGGCCCCGACCAAGGCCAAGTTGCCGGGTGCTTTGGAGCCGAGCTTCATGTCGCGCTTTCCGCCATACGCCGCGCTGACGCTGGTTTCCATCCATTCGTTGGGATACGTGCACACCAGCCAGCGGTGGCCGTCGGCCGAGTGATCGGAGTCGCAGTAAAAATTGTCAGAAATGGCAAACTGCTTGGCCAATGCCAAATGGTTGGGCATCACATCCACTGGGGTCACTTTGGCCGTTTTGGCCTTGTTTTCCACCGTGAGGCCGGCACCAAAACGCGCTAGGGCCGGGTCGCCGCGTCCGTTTTTCACTTGCCCAAACACCTCGTCATAAGTGCGGTTCTCCTTAGAGATAAACACAATGTATCTGATGGGCGACTGGCCCGCACCCGCCAGCAGCGGAATGGGGTTTTGGTGGCTTTTGATCTGGGCCTCCCCGATCGGGGCAAAGCTAAAATTATTGGCGATCACTTTTTCGGTCTCGGTTTGGAGTTCGGCCGGAGTGGGCAGGTCCATGACCGACACCGTGCCCTTCATCAGCCCGCCCACATAGCTGCCCTCGGGGCCTTTGACAAAACCCGCCCCGCCATTGGGCCCGCTGCCATAGCCTTTGGCATTGGCAACGATCAGTTTTTTGCCATCGTTGCTCACCTTCAATTTACTGGGGAACCAGCCCGTGGGCAAATGGCCCAATACCTCGTGGGTGCGCGTGTCCACCACCCCCACCGCGTTGATGCCGGCCTCGGCCACGTAGAGCCGCTGCCCGTCGGGGGCCAGGGCCAGGCCGAAGGGGATCACGCCCCGGTACTTGGCCAAGCGCGGATCGGGCTTGAGGAAAATGTTCTTGACCACCTTGTCCTGTTTGGGGTCAATGACCGAGATGCAATCATTGGTTCCGTTGCTGACGAACACCTGATCATTGGTGGCCACAATGGAGTTGGGGCTGGCCCCGCCCACTGCCGGGATGCCCTCCACTATTTCCCCCACCAAAAAGCCGGTTTTGACCTTGGCCGTCACTTTTGGCGCATCTGGGTTGGCCAGATCCACCGCCCACACCGAGAAGGCTTCGGGGGAATTCGGATCGCCGAGGCCGGGAATTTTGACCGAATCGGTATCAATTCCCTTTTCGGCTTCTTTGGATCCATAAGCAAATGCCGGGTACTTTTCGGTCGTGTTTTTGAGATCGTCCAGTTTTATGCTTTCGTAGGCTTGGTATTCGTACATGCCCACGTTGGCCACGTAGATTTTTTGCTCATTGGGGGTTAGGGCCAGCCCAAAGGGATAGCGGCCCGTGGGGACATTGTGGCGGATTTTCTGGCTGGCCACATCCACCACCACCAACCGGAACCCGATCTGATCCACGACATAGAGCGTTTTGCCGTCGCGGGTCAAGACCAAGTCGCCGAGGTAGCCGTGCGAGTAGTCGCGGTCGGCGGTCTTGGTGGCACAATCGATCGCGCCCTTGGCTTGGCCGGTAGCCACATCGAAAAGGTAGATTTTGTTTTCCTGCCCCCCGGCCACGTACACCGTTTGGTTGTCGGGCGATACGGCCAGGCCCATGAACACCGAGGCCAAAATGCCCTCGCCGTTGTCGGCTCCGGGGGGCACTTGGCGCACGCTGGGCTGGTCGGTCAACACGCCATTGATGATCGAGATCGAGAAAGGCTTGGTGCCCGAGTTGGCCGTCACCGCCACTTGGCCATCGGGCGAGAGCACCAAGCCGTAGGGGTGCGGGGCCACGGAGATCTGCCGCCCGCGCGGGGTGACAAACCGCCCATTGGGCAGCACGGTTCGCCCGGCGCGATCAATGCGCGTATAGGCAGTATCCGCTGGGGAAGAAATGCGCCATTGCGTGTCAACGGTTTGATTTTGGGTGGGTTGGCAAGAAAAAAGTAGCCCAGTCAGGGCCATGAAAAATAGGGGATTTCGCATAAAAAAGCATTTTTTGGCAAGTTAAGCACTGGCGGTGACGCTGGTGTTAACAAGAAATGAAGTTTGGGCGATGACTGCGCAACAAGCCCCCGGACGGCACTGCGCTCGATGAGCAACTGTTTGATCACTTGGATCCAATTGCCAGCTTTCTTGGGCCAAGATCCAGCCTTGGGCGATCACCCCATCAAAAGGGAAACCAGTACTTGTAGGTAAAAGGCTTAGCCTACGGTAGTGGGCCGGACAAGTAACATCATCTAGCAAATTTCACAAAGGAGTCCCCAACCGAGACCAATATTTAAAATTTAATGCCATTGGATGCTTATCATCTTCTTTTGGTTACATTTACCAAAATATAATCAGCACAAAAATCAGTCAAGACCCATGAAATGAGTGCCAGCAGCACCGTATTGGGGGTTTAGCCAAAGTGGGCGGACAGTGCTTGTCCAAGGTCAATGTTTCTAATCAATAAACGTGCTTGCCGCTAGTTGGGGGCCAAATGCCCGCCGGTGCCAAGTGCTTTTCCAGTTCATCCTATGCGGCACGTTTTCAAGTATTTGTCATTTTTGGGGCTGGCCATGACGGTAGTCCCGGCTTTTCTCGTGTTTGCGGGCCAGTTGGATCTGGCGGCACACCAAGTCTGGATGTTGGCCGGCACGGGGCTGTGGTTTGTCACCGCCCCACTGTGGATCAGGAAAAAGGGCTAGCCAAGCCACCTCATTCCCGGCTTTGATCCAAGCGTTCCAACAAATCGGCCTCCCGGGTATTGTATTCGGTTTCGCTGATTTCATCAAGTTCAAACTGGAGCTGGAGCTGCATCAGTTCCTCTTGTATCTTGTCGGGATTGTAAAGTTCTTCGCTCAATTGGCGGTCAATCACCTTGGCCAGCGCCAAGACCCCCTTCAGGGGGGCCAGCAGGATATCATCGATCAAAAACATGTTTCTGGGATTAGGGCGTTTGTGAGGTGTGCCATACGTTTATCCGTTTCAAGCTTGGTGCCGAGTCTTTTGCCACTTAGCCAAATCTAGGAACCAAAGAAATTGGCTTGGTCAGACAGGCGTTCAGCTAGTAAAGATAAGCCTAAAAGGCGGGATTGTCAACTGATAGTGCAAAAACAGTGCGGAAAAGGGCCGGGACAGCACAGAAAGCCCAAAGGATCAAATTCCTGCGTAAATACCCCCGTATTGGCAAAGGAACTTGTGGCCCAAACAAGAAAAGTTTTGAAAATTGGTCAAGAAAAAAATATTTGCCAATTTTCTTTTTTTGCATTTTCTGCTTACGGTCACCTACATGGAATATTGGGGCTTGCGGGCTTCATTCCTGTTTGCCGTTACAAAAGTGATGCGGGGCAGACACTTTCAAGTAATCACCTAACTCCCCAATATTTTATATATCATGTTGGGTGCTGGTGTCCTTTTTCTTCATCCTTTTTCTTACACTTTGCTACTTTATTTCGGACTGCTGTACATCGAGTTTATTTCTCAATTATTTTCCAATCACCTGTTTTGTCATTTCCAATGCGCTCTACTTTTCCGCTCTCTTCAAGTTCTTTTATTTTTCGTTTTGCGGTGCTTAAACTTATCTTTAACCGTTCACTTATTTCGGTTGCTGTTATTTTGCTTTATCAAATAAAATACAATATCATTTACAGTGTCATTTTGCGTTTTTACAGTATCAATATATTGACCGTGCATTTCTCGGTTTATCCGCGAATGATTTTCGCCAAGCAATAAATTTGAAAGAAAGTGAATAATATATTTCTCCGTTTTGTAAATGCCTTTGGATAAATCTTCGTAATTGACTCGCACAAGTGCATTGCGAAAATACCACGAATGCTCTGCGAATAAGTTGTTGTTTACGTCTTTAAAACCAAGTTTACAAAGATATTTTATTAAAAAAATTGCCGTTGTCCGTGTGTCGCTCTCGCCAAAAATGTGAATCGGCCACAAATTGCTAATGAAGTGTGCGATGTGCTCTATGATTTCTTGTTGGCTTAAACCTTTGTACCTAAATCTTTTTTCTTGTTCAAAATCATATTTCAAAGTATTTTTCAAACTCTTGGCACTCCCACATAAAACCGTTTCTCCATTTAAAACCCATTCTTGGTTGGTAATGTTATAATCACGGATTTTGCCGGCATGGCATGGCTGTAAATGCCTTGAAACAACCTGCGATGAATGGCAAGATACTCGGCTGGCGAAAACCTAAAGGTTTGTTCACTTAATATTTGAACAATTTGTGCCGAAACTTTGTCGGCTTCTTCGGTGCGGCTTTGGGTGTCTTTTTCAGGATATTGCTTGTAATAGCTGTCAATTAGCTGTTTTGCCTCATCAATGGAAATGTCAACTTTAATGTTTTATTTAGCAGTTGCTGTCAAATAATCAGAAGGCGTTAACCCATCAACCTGTTGTAATCCGATAGCGGTTCTCCAAACTTTTGCTTTTTCTGCTTTGCTGGGTTCACCTTGTCGTAAATATTCTTCAAAATTATCCATTTTCAGATATAGTCTTTATTCTTTACTTTTAAGTTGCAAATTTACATCATTATTGTCAACTTTTAAGTTAGCAAGACCTTACACTTGTAGCCAACGGACACGGCTTGGC
>JBBQXF010000182.1:0-5772 GCA_038209965.1 Cytophagales bacterium
GTAGCACCGACAGATTATCAAAGTCCTGTGCCTATTCCATTTCTCACTGTTTCGGGTTGTTCTTTTCAATTTATTATTGGCGTAAAAGGTGGCGATGAGGAAGGTTTAGCACTATTAGAAAAAACTAAAATTTGGCTCACATATGCCCTCACTAATCACGGCATTGGCGCAAAAACCGCCGTTGGCTATGGCTACTTGACCGCGCCGAAAACATAAGCCCATGCAACACTACCTGGACCAATTGCTGGCTGACTTGGCCCAAGCGGCGGAGCAGCCGCTGCCAATTCCCGACTACAAACTGCTGAACCCGGATTACCCGGCCCTGGAATACAAGCTGGACTATATAGTGGCTTGGGAAACTGCCCCCGACCTGCCGATGCCGGAGGCTTTTGGGTTGGCGGCCGAGGCCCTGCCCCCGCCCGAAATGCTGACCGAGGCGCAAGCGGACCAGCTCAATGCGGCGGTTCTGAAGCTATGGGAGGTGAACAGCCTTTTCGCAGTGCTGCCCGAAACGCGGCCCCCGCCGCTGGTGGTGTACCGCGAGCTGCGCCACAAATGGCTGCACGATACCATCCGGCTGCTGCCTGATGGCTGTTCGCACCTAGAATTTTGTGCCTACAATGTGTCGGAGTGCCCCTGGGGGCCGGAGTTTTGCAGTTGCCAGCATGATCCCGCCCTTCCTTACGACCTGGAAATACCCAATCCCGAACCGGGCGAACTGCCCTTTTAGCTCCATGCCGACGCTTTACCTACTCTTTTCGCACTCGCTCACGCCCGAGCAGGAGACCGATGCCCGCCAGCATTTGGGGGTGGCGGCGTTGGTGGCCCTGCCCCCCGGGTTGCAGGCGTGGTTTGGGCAGGTGCCGCCCGAGCTGGAGGCCCTGACCGACTACGCCGCCCCCTTCACCCAGTGGCTGGCCGAGCGGGCCGGGCCCACCGATTATGTGCTCTTGCAGGGCGATTTTGGGCTCACTTTCCACTTGGTGACGTGGTGCCTGCGCACGGGCCACGGGCAGCCGGTGTATGCCACCACCGCCCGGGTGCACACCGAAACGCGCCAGCCCGATGGCTCGGTGCTGGTGCAAAAAACGTTCCGCCATGCCCGGTTTAGGAAATATGCCTGACCAAACCAGCGGAATTGCCAACACTTGAACTTAAATTGTAATAAAAATAACTATTCTCTATCCGTTTATTTGTCATGAACCCCATCAAACCACCTCGCCGGGTATTACTTTCCTTTCTGGGCACCACCAACTACGAAGAGTGTGTCTATTATTTCAATAATGACCGCAACCAATCCTACGGCGTGGATCGGTTTGTGCAAAACAGCATTTTCAAGCACCTGTGCAAGGATTGGTCGGCGGAGGACAAGTATTTCGTATTTTTGACCGATCAGGCCGAGCCGGCCAATTGGAATGACGACATATACAAAGACAAGTTGGGCTTGCAACAAACGCTGGCCGTCAATCGATTCAAAGTGGTGCCCACTGCGATATCGGCGGTGCCAGACGGCTTTAACGAAAGTCAGATCTGGCAGGTATTCCAGCGCGTGTTTGATGAGCTGAAAGAGGGGGATCAAGTGTGGCTCGATATTACACACGGTTTCCGTTCGCTGCCGTTGCTGGCGGCGGTACTGACCAACTACGCGCGGTTCCTGAAAAACATTGTCATTCAAAAGATTTATTACGGGGTGTTTGAATCGCTGGGCCCGGTTCATCAAGTCAAGAAAGATTTCCCCAACCCGGCCGATCGGTGGGTACCGGTGCTCGACCTCACCGCTTTTTCCCAATTACAGGACTGGACCAGCGCGGCCAATGAGTTTGTGACTTTGGGTAACTCAGCAAAACTTTCGGTTCTGACCAAGGACGTACCTTCGCTCCAAGGGTTAAATACTCACCTGACGAAGCTTACTCGTGGTTTTGGTACTTCTCGGGGTGGAGACCTGATTAGTGGTAAGTTGTTTGCAAATTTTCGGAAAGAACTGGCTGGAGCCGGAAAAAAAACAAGTCTGCCCGCCTTGAAGCCGCTTCTGGAGGTGGCAGCTAAAAAAATCGATTCTTTTGTCACCCAGCCCAAAGGATACCAAGATAGGGCGAAAAATACTTTCAGTGCTATTCGCTGGTGCATAGATCATCAGTTGACCCAGCAGGGCTTTACCTTGCTCCAAGAGGGGGTGATCACGCTAGTAGTACTCCAAATGGGTGGTCAATATAGCGATCCAAATTTGCGCCAATGGGTAAAGGTAGGTTTCAATGTAGCTAATCTACCTGAAAAAAGCTGGCTACACGAGGCCAAAAACGACCCTGAAAAGGCAAAAAAATTACTCAAGGACTTTCCTATTTTTAAAGCACAAACCAAGAATTTTTCCGACCTAACCGGACTACGCAACGACCTAAACCATGCAGGCTACTTAAAAAGCGCGGGGAATGCCAAAAATTTTGCTAATCGCCTTCACACTCTTACCGAAATTTTTGAGCAGGAACTGGATCCCAAACCAGAAATCGGGGACGGAGTGCCCAAAAATGAATAGCCAACTGCCTAGCTACCACCCATCATGTCACATATCCTACTTTCTTGGCTCGATCCCCTGGCTGACTTCCACCAAACGGCCAATGAAACCGATCGGGCTCCCCGTGTGCGCGACGACGGCCCCAACTACCTGCTCCACGCCCACCACTACCACCCCCAGGGCTATGAACGCCACGTGCTGCTCTACTCCGAGCCGGTGGGCACGCACCATAAATACGGTGATGCCTTTGCCAAGCGCATTAAACGGGAATTTTCGCGCAATCAACTGACAGTGGAGCACATGGCCCTAAAATCGCCCAGCGACCTGAGCGAGGTGAAATCGCAAGTGGCTGCACTGCTCACCCGGTTGGCCAGCCAAGGGGCCAGCCAACTGGATTTGTACTTTTCCACGGGCACGGCGGCCATGATCCTGGGCTGGTACATTTGCCACGAAATGCTCAAACTGCCCACTCGGCTCATCACTTTTGCCCCGCCCAAGTTTGGCTACTATCAAGAAAGCCCCGTCTTGATCGAGGTGCGGGTGGATCAGTCGCCATTGCCGCTGGCCGCCACCATCCGCCAGCAGGCAGTGGACAACCCGGTGCCCCACGAAGGCCCGATCCTGACGGGGGCCACTACGGCGGTGTACGAACAAGCTACCGATGTGGCCGCGGCCGACTGCCGGGTGATCATCTACGGCGAAACGGGCACAGGCAAGGAGTTGCTGGCCCGGCACATCCACAATAATTCCAGTCGCAAAGACAAACCATTTGTCGCCCTCAACTGCGGGGCCTTGGCCAAGGGCACACTCGAGGCCCAGCTCTTCGGCTACAAAAAAGGGGCTTTTACCGGGGCCGAGGAAAACTCCAAGGGGCTTTTTGAACAGGCCAACGGCGGCACGCTGCTGCTGGACGAGATCGGCGAGATCAGCCCCGAAATGCAAGTGGCCCTGCTCCGGGTGCTGCAAGAGCGCAAAGTGCGCCGGCTCCAAGACGATGTGGAAACCCCGGTGGATGTGCGCGTGATCGCGGCCACCCACCGCGACTTGCTAAAGGAAGCCAAACTGGGCAACTTCCGCATCGATCTGTTCTATCGGCTGGCCATTATCGAGCTCTACCTGCCCCCCATGTGCCAGTATGCACCCGCCGATCGCCAATTTATGCTGGAAAAGCTGCTGGCCAAAGGGGCCGAGTTGTACAACCACCCCCCTATGACATTGGCCCCCGATGCGCTCGCCTACCTGTTGGCCTATCCCTATTACGGGAACATCCGCGAAATGGAAGGGGTGGTCGCCAGTATTTACGTGCTGGCCGGCCGAACGTCGATCATCGACTTGGCCATTCTGAGGCAAACGGGCATTTGCACCAACTTGGAGCGGCGCCGGGACGCTTTCGAAGCAGTGCCCGATCTGTCGCCCCGCCAAGCGGCCGAGCGCGACGCGGTGATCCAAGCCCTGCGCACCGCCACAACCCTGAAAGAAGCCGCCGACCAACTGGACATGGGCAGTGTGAACACCCTTAAAGCCCGGATCAAAGAACTGGGACTGCCCAAGGAACAGTTCCCCAACATCCGCTGGCGGAGCTAGGGTGGCGCGCAGTTTTGTCCACCAGACCGATTGGTGCACAGTCTGGCCGACGGTCACTTTTTGCGCTCCAGCGACCAGAAACTGACGGGCCGCTGGGTTCTCCTTCGGTAAAGTATACCAGTCAACTATTTGCTAATCAAATGCTTACGAATTAATTGGCAAATTGGCCCGCTGCTTGTTTTATATTCGGCACTGACAGCAACCCGGCAAGCGGGCCTTGAACTGTGGGTGGCCGATGCCGAAAAGCCAATGAGTAGGCAAAAATGCTAAATCAACTACAATGAAAAAATTGATATTATTCGGGTTCCTGCTGACAAGTTCGTTGGCTTTTGCACAATTGAAAAAAGACGGCACGCCTGATTTGCGCTTTAAGGCAAACCAACAAACGTCTGGTCTGTTCAACACTGCTCCCACGTACAATTATGGGACAACCAACACTGATACAAGGTATCAAAATGGTTACCTAAAAAGCGATGGCACTGTGGTGGAAGGACATTTCAAAACGAATAACAACAGTACCAATTGGGATAATTTTTCTACTACTCCCAACTCAAACCCTTACAATGGCAACGTGGGTAGTAAGGCCAAAGATTACTCATCCGATGCCAATAATTATGGGCAAGGCCAAACTATCCAAACCGGATCAAAGGGTGGCCAATATTACATCAACAGCAATGGGAACAAATCGTATGTGCCCAAACGGGTTGGCAATGGTTATTGATCCAACACCCACCGCCAGATGAATGACAAATGGGAGTTTTATCAGGACATAAGGCGATTGTGGTATTGGCGCCAAACGGCCCCGAACGGGAAATTTATCGGGGCTAGTTCGCAAGGATATGCAAATAAAGCTGATTGTTTGGTGAATGCCATCCGCAACGGTTGGAAGGGATGATCGGTCGGTCGGGCACAGCGAATGTGCCCGGCCTTTTTTTGGCCAAAACCCAATTTGCATTGGTTCCAAAAATAAAAGTGGGGTGGGCAATTGTACTCAAAAAATGGGACTATTTCCGGTTACGCAAAAGTCTGGGTGGGGGTAATTATAATAGAAAATAAAGTAGTCGTAACACCTTTTGGGGGGTTTGCGCAAGGTCGCGACCTTTCTTTGAATCCGCCGTGGAACCGGGATGATGCTTCGGGGCAATGATTTTGATTGGTGTTTTGATTCACAATGGAAGACGTTGGACAACATGCCTATTGGTTCATCAAAACGAATTGAGTATTTATTTGCTGAACAGCCTATTCCAGAAGAAAATGAAATGTTTACTGAAAGCTCTGTTGAATTGTATTCTTAATGAAAAACAAATTTCTTGAAGTTGCTTATCCTATTTTATGACCATAGTTATTTTTGTGGTTTTGTATTTTATTTTTGACTGCAGTAGAGCTCAATTTATGTTGTTTTTGGGCTTAATTTGTTTAGCTACAACCATTACTTTAAAATTGGCAAAATGAAAAACTTTTAATAAGTTGGTTTTTGTATTTTACAATTCCTACTATTAACCGTCAAGTTGTACTATTTAATTCAGTACTATTTGGTGGTTTAAGCGTAATTTTAATTTGTTGGATCATCTATCTAAAACTAAAATAATGATTCCCTAAAGTATTCTTTGGATACTTTCTGTTTTCACATTTCTTGGCTGGGCGTTTACAAAAGGGCCAGTCGCAATCCTTCTTTTAGT
>JBBQXF010000183.1:0-5719 GCA_038209965.1 Cytophagales bacterium
CCTGTAATTGGGGAATGATCTCTTCGGGCTTACCTACTTTGATCACGAGATTGCTATTGATTTTCTGGAGGTTTTGCCGCAGATCGGCCAAGGATTCCAGCAAAAATTTGGCCCGGAAAGCCCCGGTTTTGGGCAGGCCTATCTCAGCATCGGCAAACCAGCGCGGATCCAAGCAATAGACCGGAATCAGGGCCTTGGTGCGCAGGGAAGCTTTGTACAATGCCTCGTTATCGTGGAGGCGGAGGTCGTTGCGAAACCAAACAATGATTTTTTCCATGCAATTTAAACCCAGTGTGGCAAAAAGTTGTTTGAGCGGGTGGACTCATTGCCCGAGCAGGTTATTTGGAAGGGGAAAGACCGATTTTTTCGCTCAATGAAGCGAATATCTGCAAAATAATTTTATGGTTAAGGGGAAACTCCAGCACCACGTGCAGGAAGCTCAGCAAGGCCAGCACGGCCAAGCCTAGGGCATAACTGTAGGCATACAAGCCCACGCACCCCAG
Source organism: Cytophagales bacterium (assembly GCA_038209965.1). Taxonomy (GTDB): domain Bacteria; phylum Bacteroidota; class Bacteroidia; order Cytophagales; family Thermoflexibacteraceae; genus JALONO01. The sequence continues at coordinate 504 of JBBQXF010000183.1, forward strand.
CCAAAGGGCCAATGTCAACCAAAGTTGGCCTTTGGGCATTTTGTGCCACCCAATGACCCCCGTTTTGGCAAACCAGTTGAGGTAATGGTAAGTGTAAACAAAAGCGACAAGCGCCTGCACCCGCAGGGCTAAGGTCGAAGTGAACAGGGGGAGGTCGGGGCCGGCCCCCCAGAACCAGTAGAGCGCTTGGTTGATTCGGCGAAAGCCACTGCTGCCAAAACTTTGTTGGGCATATTGACTCGCTTGGTAATGCCCAAAGTCAATCACTGGCAAAAGTAGCAATGCGATGCAGAGTGCATAGACGAGCAGGGCGAGGTAACCGGAGAATATTCCTTGGCGCAGGGTGCCCGCCAGCATGAACAGCGCGGTGAACACGCTCACGTGGATGATGGAAGGCAGCATCAGGGTGAAGAAACCAAAATAGGCGGGCATCCAGATCTGTAAAAGGAAAACAAAGCCCGTAAATCCAGCCAGCCAAACATATTTTTTGGGTCGTTCGCGGATGAGTGCCAGCACCAGCGAGACGGCAAACGTAAGGCCCACCAAGCCACTGAAGAGTTGTTGGAGTATTTTGCTGGTCCGGTCGGCCCACATTTTGGGCAGGAAGATTTTTAAACTGCCAAAGAGATCCGTTTGAAAAAGTTGAAAGAAAATACTGGGCAAAAAAATGAGGCCAGTTAGGCCAATGAGCCAGCGAACATCACGTTTTTGGGCCAAAAAATAGCCCCGATCGTCCAACCAGTTGATTTCGGTGAGGTAGTGCAGGGGGCCCAGCACAGCGTAGGAAAACAGGAAAAGTTCGAAGGGTAAATAAATGGCGGCCCCAAAAGCGAGCAGTATGAGGCCAATATTTAGGTAATCAGTTTGCTTAACGGTCAGCACCATATTTACAGCGGCTTTAATAGACAAAGGTACAGAAGCATTGGCAATTGTCGCAGGGCAACGGGATCCGCGTTCTGATAATTTTTCTCGTTGCTATTTACTATTGGGCGTGCCTGGGAATGGGTATCAGTGGTAGGCAGCAACAGGGGGCCAATTGAGTTGGCCTGATTTCTTGTAGTTAAATTTGAAAATTGCCCTAAACAGTAAAATTTGGCAAAGCATTCCTTGGGGAAAGCCCATAAATTGGCGAAATAGATTTTTTTCTTACATCAGTAAGTTTAATTGAAAGATAGTATATTTATTTTATTAGCTTAATCAATAAATTTGCGGTATTATTAATTATGTCACTTAACCATTGCCGCTCATGGAAATACTTTATGACAAACCCTTCTGTAAAATCAGTTATCGCTGTGAAGCCCAAGTACCATTTATCCATACCGATTGGAATGGTTTTTCCACGAGTAGCCAATTTAGGGAATCATGTGATGAGATAATCAGTTTTATGAGTGAAAAAAGGATCAGCCGGGTAGTAATGGACGGGGGGAAAGCCAAGGTAGTGGCCGCTGAGGATCAGGCGTGGCTCAACACCGATTGGGCCGTCCGGGCCACTGACGCGGGTTACCGCACTTGCGCAATAGTGATACCCAAAGATCTGTTCGGGCAAATGTCCACTAGACAAGTGGTGACCCAGGCGGATCAGAGCAAGGTAACGATCCGTATGTTTGACGATACAATGGATGCCATGAACTGGATTGTGACCACTTAGTTTTGGTGCGATAAAGTGGGCAAAAGCCGCTTAATGATCAATACCTGATCATTAAGCGGCTTTTTGGTAGAAAAAAATATTTTGGTAAACCAAAAAATAGAGTGGTGAGCCATCAATAACCCATAGCGCAGTATTTTTGGAGTGACAAGCACTTTTGTAGTCATTTAGCCCAACCCAGCTTTATTTTGTCGGTCATCATCAAATTAAACGGCTTTATTGCCCAGCACCAATTGTTTGCACCTACCGATCGGCTACTGCTGGCGGTGAGCGGGGGGCTGGACTCGGTAGTGCTGGCGCACCTGTTCCATCGGTTGGGCCAGCCGTTTGCCATTGCCCACGTCAACTTTGGGCTACGGGGCGCGGAATCAGACGGCGACGAAGCTTTTGTGCAACAATTGGCCTTGGAACTCGGGGTGAAGTGCCTAGTGAAACAGCTAGCGGCAGCTCAAGTGGCCAAAACCGAAAAAATTTCCCTCCAAATGGCGGCCCGCCAGTTGCGCTATGCTTGGTTCGAGCAAGCGCGCCAAGCCCTAGGGTGCGCTAGGATCGTGACGGCCCACCACCAAAACGACGAACTGGAAACGGTGCTCTATAACTTGACCAAGGGCACGGGCATTGCTGGGCTGCACGGAATCCGGCCGCTCAACGGCCACTTGGCCCGCCCCCTGCTGTGCCTGACCCGCGCCGAGATTGCGCAATTCGCCCATGAACATGCTCTGGCGTGGCGCGAGGACAGTTCCAATGCCTCCGACAAGTATGCCCGCAATTTGATCCGTCACCGGGTAGTTCCGGTGCTCCGGCAGCTCAATCCACACTTAGAGGAAACCTTCGGCCAATCGATCGAGAAGATTGCCGCTGTGGAGCGGGTGTTTGCCCTGGCCCTACAAGAATTCCGGGCGCAAGTATTGACGCAAATCGGTGACGTTTTTTACCTCTCATTCGCCAAGTTGAAACTTGTGCCTGAACCCACAATTAAACTATTTTATTTGCTCCAAGAATTTGGCTTTAACTACACCCAAACCAAGCTCATCATTGCCCAATTGAACCAAGCGGCGGGCAAGGAATTTTTGTCGGCCAGCCACTGGCTGGTCATAGATCGGCAGGCATTGGTGATTGTCAGTCGCGATCAGCCGGTCGGGCAACCCTTCAGCATCGGCCAAGAGGCACTGGCCGAACCGGGCCGACTCACCATCCGCGCATCTGGGCTGATCCAGCTGGAAATTTGCCGGTTGGCTGCCCCGCTGCCCCCAGACCCGGCCTTCATCCAGTTGGCCTACGACCAGCTGCGGTTTCCCTTGATGCTGCGCCCTTGGCGAGCGGGCGATTGGTTTGTGCCCACCGGGATGCGGGGCAAAAAGAAAATCAGTGATTTTTTGAACGACCACAAAGTCCCCCGCAACCTCAAAGACCGGATCTGGGTACTGTGCTCCGGCCAAGATATCGCCGGTGTGGTGGGTTATCGGGCCGATGAACGCTTCCGGGCAATCGGGGGCGCAGTATTGACCCTTGGTCAACTGCCAGACTGAGATCGATCCATCATGCCATTGCAGTTGGTCGGAACAGCTCGATAATTGACCAGTGACTGCGACGATCAGTGGCAACTAGCCCTACCTTTGCAGAAATTCAACCGGCTTACCAAATGAAAAGAAGGATACTTATTTTTTTAGCGATAATTTTATTCTCCCACACCTCCCAAGCTTGGGGCTTTTTTGCTCACCGAATCATCCACCAACTGGCCATTTACAGCTTGCCCAAATCCATGCAGGCTTTTTATTTTGCCAACCAAAAAGAACTGGTGGACAACGCTGTGCGGCCCGATAAACGGCGCAATAATGATCCCGATGAGGCCCCCCGGCATTTTATCGATGTCGATTATTATGGCGACAGTGCGGCCTGGACCATGCCCGAACGCTGGAGTGAGGCCGCTGGCAAATATTCGGCAGATACGTTGATCAAATACGGATATCTGCCCTGGCGGGTGGATTTTGTGCGCCAGCGGCTCACCGAGGCCATGCGCCGGGCCGATCGGGACAGTATTTTGTTTTACTCGGCAGATTTGGGCCATTATGTGGCCGATGCCCACGTGCCATTTCACGCCACCCTCAACTACGATGGCCAACTGACCGGCCAACGGGGCATCCATTCGTTCTGGGAATCCAAATTGCCCGAACTGTTTATTGGGGAATATGACCTGCGCCAAAACCGGCCCCGCTACCTGGCCGATCCGTTGCACAGTGTGTGGAATGCAGTACGGGGGTCTTTTGTGTTGGTCAAACCGGCGTTGGAACTGGAAAAAAGAGTGAGCCAACAGATTGCCCCGGAGGCCAAATTTACGAGCAACCAGTTTGGCGGGCGCACTTACCGCAACTATTCTGATGCCTTTGCCCGGCTGTACCATCCCGGGGTAGAGGGGGCCGTGGCCCGACGGATGCGCGATGCTGCCCAAGCGGTGGCCAGTTTTTGGCTCACCTGCTGGCAAGATGCTGGCCGGCCTGACCTAACTATGCTCACCGATCCCAAATCGGCCAAGGGCAATGCCAAGAAATTTCGCCTGGAGCGCCGGGCTTGGAAGCGCAATCAGCTCTATGCCCAAAAACTGCTCTTGATCGAGCGGGGCGAATAAGGCCCATGAAATAAAAGCCATTTTTAGTCTTTTTTGGGCTTGACCGAAAGCTGATCTGGTATAAGATGCGCCCTCGGTAAAAACTTGGTTCAGCTTGCCCGGCAATGACTTTTTTCAAAAGCGACAACATCAATCCAATGAGTTTGGAAAAGTGCAGTTTCCTTTTGCGGGTAAAGTCAGCGGGCTTCATCCGGTAATTTTCGGGATTTCTGGCAGCTTGGCGAAAGAAATTCCTCAAATCTTGCATTACTTCTTGGTTTATTTTATTTTTTGTGTTTTTGATGATTAAATATTGAACCTAAAGGTAAGCATTTTTATTAACTTACCGGTTAGGAACAAAGGCCATAAAAGTGGCGGGTGAAGTACATCATTGAAAGCTCGTAACCCGCACTAGCATTGGTGTTGGCTGACAGCGGATAACCAGTGAATCTTGGTTTCTAGCTGGCTTTAGGCGTTTATGACTCGGTATATCGAAATAAAAGCAACTGCCCCGATCAAAGCCACCAAGATCGTCCGTAAAGAAGAAAACCGGATAGAAGTCAATTTTTCCACCATCGCGTTTATTCGTTTACCAACGGCTTTGACGGGGGCAACCATTGCGGGGCAACCTTTGACGGGAGCAACCATTGCCAAACAAAAAAATTCCTTAAATAATTTGGAGGTTTGAAAAGAAATTTTTATCTTTGAATCAATAAATTTTGTGCCTCAATGTGAGAGTTAAGTTGACAATCAATTTTAGTAAACCGCCTGAAACTCAAGCGCTTGAAGGAGAAATTGAAGTGGCAAAGTTTTCGCTGGTCACTACTGAACGCTGTAAGGTCAAGGCAGAAAATGCAACCAGAAGTTGAGCAATCCATTGGAAGGGCAGTATGGCCGAGTAGCATCGTGGAGCGTTTTATCGTGTTGGACAAACCAGACGGGGCAGTCACCGATAAAGCGGCAATA
>JBBQXF010000184.1:0-5666 GCA_038209965.1 Cytophagales bacterium
GGAGGGGCGGGGGGGTATGGGGCAAGAGGCCCACACCCGTGAAACCGCCCACTGCAGCGGCAGCACAACCCGAGGCCAAGTCTTCTTTGTGCTCTTGGCCCGGTTCACCAAAGCCGGCCCGCAGATCGAACCACCCCGGCGATAGGCACAGCTCGCCCCGGCCCTCAATGATCCGGGCGGCGGGGCAATCAATCGGAGCTTCACTCATCTGGGTAATGAAACCGTTGGTTATCAACAAGTTTCGTACTGATCCATGCAAGGGCGAACTCGCATCCAGCAGGCGGACTTGCTTGAGCAAAAAGGTGTCCATTCGGGGGAAATGAAAATTTGATTCGGCAAAAATAGGACAAGAATAAAATGATATGCAGATTTGACCCTTGGGATTTCTTTTTTGCCCGAAAATGACTAACTTTTCACCCAAATTATCCATCAGGAATGGGTGCTGGATTTTTTGCTTTTTGCCGACCAGCACTCGGTCAGTGGATCCGACTTTACTTCCACGCCCAAGTTCCGAGTAGGCTTACACCAAACAAATAACAAACCTAAACATTGACACTAAACGTATGAAACTGATGATTCGGGCGGCCTTTGTGGCCGGGGCGGTGCTGCTGGCCGTGGCCTGTGGCAAATTTGGCCGCAATGCGATTGGCCTATCGCAAAAAAACTTTGCTGAAGAGATTGAAGTCCGGCAAAACCTGATTTTTACATTTGACAAAAATATCGTGGCGGATTCGGCGGTCGACAAATGGTCCGAAACGCCGTACATTGAATTTACGCCCGCCGTGAGGGGGAAGTACCGCTGGTCGGCCAGCAATGAACTGGTGTTTTCGCCCGAGGCCGGGTTCAAGCCCAGCACTGACTACAAGGCCAAACTATCCGACAAGATCCTGAAAGCATCGAGCGAGAAGTTGTCGTTTGGGGACGAAGCCAATTTCACTTTCCACACTCCCTACCTCAACTTTGCCGGGGCCGATGTGTTTTGGGTGATGAACCAGCAGAACCAGCCCGAAGTACGGCTCAACCTTAACTTTAACTACCCGGTCAATCCCGAGGAAGTAGCCAAATTGACCAAGATCAACATTGACGGTACGGCCGCCAACTTTCGGGTAAATGGCTCGGAAACCGCCCAAGTGATCCAGTTGGCCGTGCCCCAGGAAGCTTCGCGCAGCTTCGATGCCAAATCGGTAGTGCTCAAACTTGGGTCGGGCCTCAAAACCCCGGGCAGCGAATATTCGGCCAAGGAATTGACCTTTGAAACCGCCATCCCCGACAAGAACGATTTCCGGATCCTCTCGGCGGAAGCGGAATATGACACCGACGAGCCGTTTATCCACGTTTACACCAACCAGACCGTCGGATCCAAGATCGACGACCTCAAGAAGTTGATTTCGTTCACACCGGCCATCAACTTTACGGTCGAAGCATTGGAATATGGATTCAAGGTGAGCGGCCAGTTCAGCACCGAGCAAGCCTATAAATTGACCGTGAACCGCAATTTGAAAGGCATTTTTGGCGGCTCGCTCAAATCTGATTCCGAGCATACCCTAGCTTTTGGCGAGGTGCAGCCCACCATTCAGTTTACGGCCAAAAAAGCCATTTACCTGAGCAACAAAGGCAACAAAAACATCGGAATGCGGATTTTGAGCATTCCCAAGGTGAATATCAAGGTTTATAAAGTGTATCAAAATAATTTATTGGCTTACCTGCGCGAATCGGGCGAGCTGAACTCCTCGCAATACGAAGAGGAGTACTATGACGGCGGCTATTTCTACGGCGACTTTGATAATTTTGGCGATTTGATCTACGAAAAAGATTACATCACCACCGACTTGAAAAAAGCCGAGGGGGCTTACCTGTTCAACCTCAACATCCCGGACAACCGGCCGTTCAAAGGGATTTATGTGGTTCAGGTGCAGTCACTGACCGACCAATGGGTGCGGGCCAGCAAAGTCGTGTCCCTCTCAGATGTGGGCCTGATCGCCAAGCAGGCGAGCGACGAAGTGCTGGTGTTTGCCAATTCCATTCTCACCGCCCAACCGCTCTCGGGGATCGATGTCACGCTGGTGAGCACCAACAACCAAGATGTTTATACCCTCAAAACCGACGGCAGTGGGGTTGCCCGCTTTGTTGACATTGACAAAAAAGCACCCGGTTTCCGCGTGGGCATGATCACTGCCTTGCAGGGAGAAGACTTCAATTACATGCACTTCACCCAAACCTCGGTGAGCACCAGCCGGTATGAAGTGGGCGGCCTGCGCGAAAACGAAACGGGCCTACAAGCTTTCATCTATGGCGACCGCGACTTGTATCGCCCCGATGAAACGATGTACATCAAAACCGTTGTGCGCGATCAGGCTTGGAACACGGTCAAGGGTTTGCCAATCAAGCTAAAGGTCATACTGCCAAATGGCAAAGCTTTTTTGAACAAAAAAGGGGTTTTGTCGGCCCAAGGCACTTTTGAAGCCAGTGTCAAGATTCCCACCTCAACTGTTACTGGGGCCTATACCGTGGAAATATACTCGGCCAACGACGTGCTCCTCAACTCCAAAAACATCAACGTGGAGGAGTTTGTGCCCGACCGCATCAAGGTCAATGCCAGCTTGGACAAAGAAGTGGTAAATATCGGTGGTACGGTTAAATTTTCGGCCCAAGCCCTCAATATGTTCGGCCCGCCCGCCCGCAACCGCAAGTGGGAAACTGAACTGTCATTGACCCGCAAAGAGGTGTTCTTCAAAGATTTGCCAGATTTTATGTTCAGTCTCACCGGGCGCAGCGACATCAGTTTTGAAAGCGAACTTCACAACGGCACTACGGATGCAGAGGGCCGGTTTACAGTGGATATCGAAATCCCCAATACGTATAAAAATGTGGGGCTGTTGGAAGGGAAAATTTACAGTACCGTGTTTGACGAATCGGGCCGGGCCGTCAACCGGCTCAACCGTTTGGATATCTTGACCCAGCCCGCACTGTTTGGGATTGGCAAGTTTGACTATTATGTCGATCTGCGCGGCAGCATCAACCTCCCATTGATCGCCGTCAACCACAAAGGCCAAGTGGCCAGCAATGCCAAAGCACGGCTCCAAGTGGTGCGCTATGAATGGCAAAATGTGCTGGAACGCGATACGTACTCCAACAATTATCGCTACGTGTCGCAAAAGAAAGAGAATATCATGGTTGACAAAACCGTCACGATCTCAGGCCGAAATTCATCTTTTCCGTTCGTGCCCAACATTGCGGGGCAATATGAAGTGCGGCTCATGCCCGAAAATACCGACGGCAGTTCTTACGTGGGCCGCACGTTCTCCGCCTATGAGTGGGGCGCGGCCCAGAGCACCAGCTTTGAGGTGGATCGCGAAGGCCAAGTGGACATTGAATTAAACAAAGACAGCTATAACACTGGCGACGTGGCCGAACTGTTGTTCAAAACCCCATTCAAGGGCCGCCTGCTGGTGACAGTGGAACGCAACAAGGTTTTTGACCATTTTGTGCTGGAAACCGACAACAAGACTGCCACCCTCAAATTACCAATCAAAAAAGAATATTTGCCCAATGTCTACGTGGCGGCCACCCTGATCAAAGCGATGGACAATTCGGCCATCCCCCTCACAGTGGCCCACGGATACCGCAACCTGCGCGTGGACGGCACGGAGCACCAGATCAAACTGGCGATCAAAGCCCCACAAAACAGCCGGGCCAATGCCAAGCAGGAAATAGTGGTGCAAACTGACCGCGCCCAGTCTGACGTGGAAGTAACCGTGGCGGTAGTGGACGAAGGCATTTTGATCCTCAAAAACTACACCACGCCCGATCCCTATGGCTTCTTTTTCCAACAGCGAGCGTTGGAAGTGAGCAGCTTCGACCTCTACCCGCGCCTGTTCCCCGAACTCAAACCAATGTCGCGCAACTACGGGGCCGACGGCTATAACATGGGCAAACGCCTCAACCCATTGGCCAACAAGCGGATTAAACCGCTGGCTTTCTGGAGCGGAACGCTGAAAACAGATGCCAATGGCACCGCCCGCTACACCGTCAACCTGCCCCAATTCTCGGGCGAAGTGCGGATCATGGCCGTGGCGGTCAAAGATGGGGCTTTTGGCTCGGCCGAGGCCCACATGAAAATCGCCGATCCGATGGTGGTTAGCACCTCCCTGCCGCTGTTCATGTCACCCGGCGACGAAGTGTTGGTGCCAGTCACCCTCACCAACACCACCGCCAAAAATGCCGAGGTAGCGGCCAAAATCACCGTGACCGGGGCTTTGGAACTGACTGGCGATGCGGCTCAAACCGTGGCTGTGGCGGCCAATGGCGAGCAACAAGTGCTGTTCCGGGCCAAAGCCAAGAACCAGATCGGCACCGCAGTGGTGAAGATTGAAGTCAACGCCCTGGGCGAAAAATTCACCGAAACGGTCGATCTCACCGTGCGGCCCAGCACCTCGCTGCTCAAATCCAGTGGCTCGGGAATGATTGAGGCGGGCAAATCGACCACCTTGGACTTGGCCAAAGACTACTTGACCTCCTCGGTGGAGGCCAAGCTGGTCGTGAGCCGCTCGCCAGTAGTAGAGTTGAGCCGTGAAATGGCTTATCTCGTCCGCTATCCCCACGGCTGTGTGGAACAAACCATCTCAACCGCTTTCCCCCAATTGTATTTGGCCGAACTGATGCCCATTGTCTCGAATGGCAACACAATGAGCATCCGCAATACCACGGCAAATGTCCAAGAAGCCATCCGCCGGCTCCAAACCATGCAACTCTACAATGGTGGCCTGAGCTATTGGCAAGGTGGCACCGAGGAAACTTGGTGGGGCAGCGTGTACGCCGCCCATTTCTTGATCGAGGCCCGGAAAGCCGGCTACGATGTGGACGCTGGCTTTTTGGACAACCTAATGGGCTATTTGGTGAGCAAGGTGAAGAAGAAAAGCACCGAAGAATACTATTATTTTGATGCCACCGACGTGCGCAAACTCCGCCGGATTGCCCCCAAAGAGACCTTTTATTCGCTCTATGTGTTGGGCATTGCGGGCCGCCCAGATGCCTCCACCATGAACTACTACAAGAGCAACCAACAATTGCTGGCATTGGATTCCAAATACCTGCTCGCGGCCACTTACCTGCTCATCGGCGACCGGCCCTCTTACCAGCGCCTGTTGCCCGCCGGGTTCACGGGCGAACGCTCCCAGACTGCGCTGGGGGGCAGTTTTTACTCGTTCATCCGCGATGAGGCCATTGCCCTCAATGCGCTCATCGAGGCCGATCCCCAAAGCAACCAAATCGGGATCATGGCCCGCCACCTGAGCCAGCAACTCCGGCAAAGCCGCTACTACAATACCCAAGAAGCAGCGTTCAGCCTCTTGGCCCTGGGCAAATTGGCCAAAAAAGCCAATGTCTCGCCGGGTACGGCCACGATCTACGCTGATGGCAAAAAAGTGGCTGACCTCAACGGGGCCAGCCTAACGCTGGGCAAAGAAGTGGCGGGCAAAAAAGTCAAAATTGACGTAGCGGGTGGCCCACTCTATTATTTCTGGGAAATGGAAGGGTTGAACACCTCTGGCACTTATGTGGAAGAGGACAACTTCCTGCGGGTGCGCCGCGAATACTACGACCGCCGGGGCGCACGACTAAACACGTTCACTTTTGCCCAGAACGATTTGGTAGTGGTGAAACTGACC
>JBBQXF010000185.1:0-5633 GCA_038209965.1 Cytophagales bacterium
TGCACAGTAGGAGGGGGGAAAAATGGAAAAACCTCCCCAAGTCTGGTGATTTAATAGAGCAAACAGTCATGGCTGCCTATTTTTTATTTTGTTTGATAGAATTTTTTGATTGCACGGGATTGGCGGATTATCACCGCATCAAGTTGTTCATTAAACCGCGATCCCGCCGGTTGGAAATGGTTTGCCCGGGACGATTGCCCCAGCCATAGTGTGCACTTAATTTGACGGTCTCAATCATCTTGTCCTGCCAAGTTTGGCTCACGGCCAACATGCCATTGTTAACAATTTCGCTACCAAGTGCATAACTGATCTGAAAGATTTGAGTATTGCTCGAGTTGGCCGTGGTCTCTGGGAGTAGGCCAGCCAAGGTGCCAAAAACACCCTCGGCCGTGTAGGCCACGGCCTCGTTCAAGTAGTTGGAAAAGCTGCCCATGTTGAGGTTGTCCAAATAAATGTGGATACATTCATGAACCAATTTCGATTGGCTGCGCAGGTTGGTCAGGTCAAACCCAGCGGGTAAGGCCAATGAGTCATACGCCATGTCATAAGTGGCAGCCGCGCCACTGCTCACCTTTCCCTTGAGAATGATTTCGGGATGGTTGTACATAAACTTGGGCACAAACAATGCGGCGATATCTTTTTCAAATATGGTTGGCGTGATCTGAAACTTGCCAAATTGGAACCGCAGCCGCTGGATCAGCGGGTTAGTGGTCAAAAACTCATAGATTGGTTTACCCTTTAGATCAACTGGCATTTGTGGTTTTTTAAAACAAAATTTAAGAGAGTGAGAGTGAAATAGGGGAAGATAATGGGCACTCAAATTTATCCAAAGGTTAGATAATAATTGATATTTTCACGATAAATTGACTTGATTTCCAGCAGTTCATTTTATACTCATTGGAGACCAATTTCGCTTGGGCGTACTGTTGCAACCTTCAAAAACTACGCCGCCAGCAAAATCTCGCAATCATTTCAACTTGGATCAAAATGACCGCCGGCCCTACTTTAACTCGGTCAGCCACGCTTGAGCGAAGTCCCGGGCGGTGTTGGTGGCGATAGGCCCGGCCCGAAACAGCAATTTCCAGAGGTAGCCCTTTTTCTCGTATTCCGGGTTGACAAATACTTTCTGGTTGTACTTGGTGGTGAGCTGGGCTTTGAAATCAATGGTCGCGGCGAGGTCAATGAATTTTTTCAAACGGTCTTTGACCATGAGATTGGGATTTTTGACTGCCGCATATTGTAGTTCGGCTTGCTTGAGTTGCTCTTCCCGCTCGGCCAAATCTCTGGCGGCATCGCCCCCACCAGCATTTTCCATGTCTTTTATGCTTTTTTCGTAATCAGCCAATTGTTCCTTAGTCATGTTTTTTTGCATCATTTCCCATAGTTGCTTATTGGCCATCATTTGCTTCTGCTGCTTCAAAGCCTCCTTGTTCATTTCATTGGCTTGGGCCGAGAGCTTGCGATCCTCTTCCAATTGCCGGCGCAGTGGGGCCGGATCGGGCACATTGCTGTTTTCGGCCCGCCACCGGGTTTTGAAAGCTTCGGACATGACGTAAGTTTTGACAATGCTACCCATTGCTTTTACTGTTGCAGCGTGGGCACCCTCGGGCAACACCTTGGCTTTTTTGGTAAAACTGGCCAGGTTATGCTCATACCAATTTGGCACTTTCAAGTTCCTTTTGGCTACCCCCAAAACAGCATTCTCCATATCCGATTGCGTGGCATCTAGGTCAGTCAACACGTCGATTGACCGATAACTTAAGCAACCAATGGCCAAAAATAAAAGTAGCATTTTCATGTTAAAAAAAGATTTAGTGAAAAATGTTGGATGAACAAGTAATTATAATTGAAAAAACCACGCTCCTCAACGCTGTTGCAAAGTTGTTTAGAAATGATATATTGCACAATCCCCGAAAAAGGGGATTTTTGGTCTCCCCCGAAAAGGGGATTTTTGGGTACATAGTTGCAGATGTGAAATCATTTTGGAAACTTCGGCCCACAAAGCATTGCATAGGGATCACACTTTCATTTTGTCATTTCCACTCAACCACATTTGCCTTGAGAAAGTATTGGTTTGCACTGTTGGGTGGGCTTTGGCCTTTGCTGGCCCCTTTGGCGCAAACTCCGGCCCAGGACAGTCTGCGCCGGGTGTTGTACACTTTGGCTGACGGTGACACCAACAAAGTGTGGTCTTATTTGCGCTATGGCGAGTATTTTGAGCTGAACAACCCCGATTCGGCCACTTTTTTTTACCAACGCTCCCGCCAATTAGCAGTGCAGATCGATTTTCGCCGGGGAATGGCCGCTTATGTGGGCTATCAAATAGTGGTGCTCAACAACCAAGGCCGCTACCGGGAAGCCCTCGCCCTGTGTAAGGAAGCCTTGGCGATTTATCTCCAAGCAGGCACCCCCCGCGACCGGGCCGTAGCCTACAACAACCTGGCAAACGAGTGGGAATACTTGGGGGATTACCCCTTGGCCACTGAGAACTACTTGAAAGCCCGTCAATTGGCCGAATTGATCAATGATCGGCCCCTTTTGCGCATTTTGAACAATAACTTGGCTTCGGTATTTGTCGACCAGAAAGCGTATGCACGGGGGAAGACCTACGCTCAGACCGCCCTCGTGATCGCTCGCGAGCTGAGCAATGATTATGGAATTGCCTCTTCGACGATCAACTTGGCCATTGCGGAGCAAAATCTGGGAAATTATGCCCAAGCACAGTCATTGTATGGTGAAGTAGAAAAAATAGGCCAAAAAACCGACGATTACGTCATTCAACTTGACGGTATTTTAGGCCAAGCCGAGGTTTGGTTGGCGCAAGGAGCATTTGCCAAGGCCGCCGATAGTTGGCAAACTGCCCTAAAGATGGCCCAAAGCCAAGAAAATCCACCCTATCAACTCACCGCTTGGAAAGGGTTGGCGGCGGTTTATGCCGCCACGCAGCGGCCCGTTCAAGCCCGGGAAGCGTTGGCCAAGGCCCTTACATTGGCCAATGCCTTGGGAGCCAAGCAAGAATTGCGCGATCTGTATTTGCAAGCGGCAGAATTGGAGGAACGAATGCAGCAATGGCCCTTGGCTTTGCAATACCGCAAGCAATTTGAAAGCATGAATGATTCGGTTTTCAACGAAAAGGGCCGGGCCAGCATCAATTTGGCCGAAGCAAAGTATGAATCGGAGCGGCAAACGGCCCAAATAGCCCAATTGGAGAAGGCCAATCGCCTACAAAACCAGCTCAACTATTTGGCGGCGGTCATTATTATCGGATTGTTGGTTATTGGGCTGTTGTTGTTGCGCTATTTTCACCAAAAACAATTGATCGCCAGCCAAACCCAAGCCCTACTGGCCCAACACGTGCGCGAGCTGGAGCAGGAGAAACAGCTTTTGGCCGTCGATGCGGTGCTGCGCGGGCAAGAAGAGGAGCGGGGCCGATTGGCCAAGGATCTCCATGACGGTTTGGGTGGGATGCTCTCTGGGGTCAAACTTTCACTCGCTTCATTTTTTACCCATCATACCATGACCAAAGGTGCTCAACTATTGCCCGAGGAGTCGGCCCAAGGCTTGCTGAGGGCCATCGAGATGCTCGATGCTTCCATTGGCGAACTTCGCCGAGTGGCCCGCGACATGATGCCCGAAGCGTTGGTGCGCTTTGGCCTCAAAGATGCCCTGCAAGATTTTTGTGCCAATCTGGCCCAAGCAGCCAGCTTGCGGATCAGCTATCAAGCCATCGGCCTGGACGAACGCTTGCCGGCCACCACCGAAACCGTGCTGTTCCGTATTGTGCAAGAACTGCTCAACAACACGGTGAAGCATGGCCGCGCCCGCGAGGTGATGGTGCAGTTGCTGCGCGACGGCCCGCGATTGAGCCTCACCGTGGAAGATGATGGCCAAGGTTTTGACCCAGCCCAGCTTGATCGGGCCCCGGGCATTGGGTGGGCCAACATTCGCTCCCGCGTCGATTACTTGGGTGGCAAACTCGACCTCCAGTCGGCCCCCGGCAAGGGCACTTCGGTCTATATTGAGCTGGAGATCAAATAATTTGCGATCCCTTTATTGGTGGGCGAAAAACCCAATTGGGTTGGGCAGGTTGACAGAAGCATTATTTTGAAAAAATAGGGGAACAAAACGACATTGGACGCAAAAGCTAAAGCAGCCCTCTTTCCACCGCCAATTTGATCAGGGCCGCCGTATTTCTGGCCCCCAGTTTGGCCAGCAGGTTTTTCCGGTGGCTGTCCACGGTGAGCGGGCTGACGAAAAGCCGCTCGGCAATTTCTGTATTGGTCAGCCCTTCGGCAATGTGGGCCAGTACTTCTTTTTCGCGGCGGGTGAGCAAGGGCAAGCTCGGAGCCGTGTCGCCTTGCGCCAGCATTTGGGCCAGTTCATGGTCGAGGTAGAATTTGCCTTCGGCCACTTGCCCAATGGCCAGCAGCAGGGTGTCCCGATCCACGCTTTTGAGCACATAGCCCAAGGCTCCCGCCTCAATCATCTTGGAAATATAGCTCCGTTCTTTGAATGTGCTCAGGCCCAACACTTTGACTGTCGGAAAATCGCGGCGGATCTGGCGGCACAGGGCTATCCCATCAATCTCGGGCAGGTTGATGTCCAGCAGTGCCACGTCCACTGGCTGGGCTTTGAGCAGGGCCAATGCCGCATTTGCATTGCTGGCCATGCCCACCACGCTAAAGTCGGAAACAGGCTGGAGCAAGGTTTTGATGCCTTCCAGCACCATCGGGTGATCGTCCACGATCAGGAGTCGAATCATCGGCTAGGAACTTGTTGTGCAAAAGGTACTACATTGAGGCGACAATCCAAGGGTTGGCCAAAGTCCCCCTCATTTATTTTTTCCCTACGTTATGGAATTGGCCCGCCTGTGGCATCCTTACCGAAAATACCGACCATGAAAATGTCATTTTTTAAAGTAACGATTTTGATCGGCTTGCTAGCCAGTTTATTGGTGGGCTGCCACGGAAGTGGATCCAATCAGCCCGAAACCACCAACGCCGCGCCCCAAGGTTTTGATCAGGCGCAAACCAGGCCCGCCGAAGAGCAGCCCGAAGCGGGCGGCGCGGGCAATGGCCAATCGGGCGAAGACTTGCCACGCCGGGGCGAGGATTTCAAGCAAGTGCGCCAAGACCGGCCCGACACAGCGGCGGCAATCAAAGTGCCCACGCAGATCATCAAAAATGCCAATGTCCGTTACAGGGTATTGGACTACAAAAAAGCCACAGCCGATATTGGCGCGGCCGTGAAGAACCACCAAGGCTACGTGAGCGAAGCCAACGAAAACAACGGCGGGTATCAGGTCGAGAGCCATTTGGTGATCCGGGTGCCGAGCAAAAATTTCGACATCTTGCTGGCCGAATTGCTCAAAATTGGGAGCTACATCAACTCCAACAATGTGACCGCCCAAGACGTGACGGAGGAGTATGTGGACATCATGGCCCGCCTGCGCACCAAGCGCGAAGTGGAACGCCGCTACGTGGAGTTGCTCCGCCAAGCCAAAAACGTGACCGAAGTGCTGGAAGTGGAGGCCCAACTCCGTGTGATCCGCGAAGAGATTGAAAGCCGCCAGGGCCGCCTCAAATATTTGCAGGATCAAGTCGGGTATAGCACCATTGCCCTCGACTATTACC
>JBBQXF010000186.1:0-5503 GCA_038209965.1 Cytophagales bacterium
TGATAATAAGCTCGAAATGGCCAATACCTTCAATGCGCTTGGTCACCTGAACCAGTCGATTGGGAACATTGACGAGGCCACGGAAAATTACCGCCAGGCCTTGGCTTTGGCCCGGCAAGCCAATGACAGCGCGGTGCTGGCCCTCATCTTGTCCAGTTTGGGCGATCTGGCCGTTCGGCAGCGACAGTTTCAAGGGGCGCTCACCAACTATTTTGAGGCGTTGAAATTTTCGCAGCAAACGAATGACAGCTATTTGATTTCCAATGTATTGATTAATTTGAGCCGCTTGTACTTGGTGCGTGGGCAGCCAAAACCGGGCCTTGTCTATGCCCAGCGGGCACTCGCGGCCAGCCAAAAGCTTAAATCTGTGCGGGCCTTGGCCAACCTGGCCAAGGCCAACCTCGCCTTGGCCGATGGCTACTTTGCGATCGGGGAAACGGGCAAAGCCTTTGCCAGCCAAAAAAGCGCGATCGACCTGCGCGATAGCCTGCAACGCTTGCGCAATGCCGAGGAAGTGGCCAAGGTAAATGCGGGCTTTCAAGTGGAACGCAGGCAGCGCGAAATGGAAAAGCTTCAGCTCCGGGAGCGGGAAAGCTTGGCCCGCCAAAACTTGAACCGCCAGCTTTTTACGGCGGGAATTATCTTCTTGCTCCTCTTCTCCTTGTTGCTGGTGGCCCACAATCAACGCAAACTCAAGACCAACCGGGTCTTGGCCCGTAAAAATGCTGCGCTGGTGGCCCAAAAACAACAAATCAACGCCCAGACCAGTCAGATGCGGGCCGTGAACCAGCAAGTTGAGCTATCCAACCAAGTTCTAGCCCAAGCTTTGGCCGAAATATCCCGAAAAAACGAAGAACTTCACCGATATGCTGACGAACTGGACGAAAAGGTGCAAAGCCGGACTGCCGCCCTATTGAACCAAAACGAGAAACTGGTGGAATATGGGTTTGTCAATGCCCATAAACTGCGCGCTCCGGTTGCTTCCATTCTGGGCCTTACCCGCCTGCTGATGATGACCCCCCTCCAGCAACACGAGTTTGAACTGGTGGCCGCCTTGGATCAAACCACCAAACAGTTGGATGTAATTGTCCATGAAATTCAAGCTATTTTGCAGTCGGCCGAATATCGGGAGGATCGCGGCGGTGATCCCGCTCAGGATGATGTAAAATTTTCCGCCACCAATACTGACACGGCCAACGACACCCGCAATGGCTAGCTCACCCCGCTGCCATTGGCCACTTCTTGGGCCGGTTGCACCAGCACGAGTTTGCCATCCCGGTCTTTGGCGGTCAAGATCATGCCCTGCGACACAATGCCCCGCAGCTCGCGGGGAGCCAAGTTGACCACCACCAATACCCGCTGCCCCACCAGATCAGCCGGGTTGAAATATTCGGCAATGCCGCTCACCACCGTGCGCTGATCCAGCCCGGTGTCCAAAGTGAATTTTAACAGCTTGTTGGCTTTGGGCACTTTTTCGCAGGCCAATACTTCGGCCACCCGGATGTCCAACTTCGAGAAGTCATCGTAAACAATCTCTGCCTTGAGTGGGGCGGCCGGGGTTTGGGCCAATTTGCTTTGGTGCAATTTGTCGATCTGCTTCTGGATGTCGGCATCCTCCACTTTCTGAAACAACAAAAAGGGTTGGTTGATCGATTGTCCGCCCGCTATGACCACTTCCTCGTCCCAACGGTAATGAGTTTGGGGCAGGTTGAACATCCGTAAAATCTTGGTGGCGGTCTCGGGCAAAAACGGCTGGAGGCACACCCCCAAATGCGTCGCCAACAGCAGGGCATTGCTCAAGGCTTCGGCGGCTTTCTCCGGCTCGGTCTTAATGGTTTTCCACGGCTCGGTATCGGTCAAATATTTGTTGCCGGTGCGGGCCAGATCGATCACCTCAAACAAGCCCGCCTTGAACTTGAAATTGCCCAAATGCTGGTCGAGGGCATCGTAGGTTTTGCCCACTGCCTCGCGCAGGCCCGCGTGGGTGAACTCTAACTGGGCCGCCGAACTGGGCACTTTGCCTTCATAAAATTTATGGATCAGCACGGCCACCCGGTTTACCAAATTGCCCAAAATAGCCACCAACTCGCTATTGATCCGGGTTTGGTAATCTTTCCAAGTAAATTCGCTGTCACCGGTTTCGGGGGCGATGCTGCTCAACACGTACCGCAGCTCATCGTTACGGCCCGGAAATTCGTCCATGTATTCGTGGAGCCAAACCGCCCAATTGCGCGAAGTAGAAATTTTATCGCCCTCCAAGTTTAAAAACTCGTTGGCGGGCACGTTGTCGGGGAGGATAAATTCTCCGTGGGCCTTGAGCACAATCGGGAAAATGATGCAGTGGAACACAATATTGTCTTTGCCCACAAAATGGATCAAGCGCGTATCGGGGCTTTTCCAGTAATCTTCCCAGTTTTTGTCCTGTTGGCGGGCCCATTCGCGGGTGGCCGAAATGTAGCCAATGGGCGCATCGAGCCAGACATAGAGCACTTTGCCGGCGGCTTCCTCGGGCGGCAATGGCACCGGGATGCCCCAATCCAGGTCGCGGGTCATTGCCCGGGCCTGCAGCCCACCTTCGATCCAAGATTTGCACTGGCCATAAACGTTGGTTTTCCACACCCCCTGTTTCTCGTTCACTATCCACTCGCGCAGCCAGTCTTCGTATTGATCCAAGGGCAAATACCAGTGTTTGGTGCGTTTCAGCACTGGAGGGGTGTCGGTCAGGGTCGAGCGGGGATTGATCAGGTCGGTGGGGCTCAACGTGCTGCCGCACTTTTCGCACTGGTCGCCGAAGGCCCGGTCGTGGCCGCACTTGGGGCAGGTGCCGATGATGTACCGATCGGCCAAAAACTGCTGGGCCTTTTCGTCAAAATATTGTTCCGATTCTTGTACCACAAATTTGCCCTGATCATTGAGCCGGGTGAAAATCGCTTGGGCGGTTTCGGTGTGGATCGGGGCCGAGGTACGGTGGTAAATATCGAACGACATCCCAAACCGGGCGAAAGTGTCCTTGATTTGGGTGTGGTACTTGTCAATGATTTGGCGTGGCGTGGTATTTTCCTTTTTGGCCCGCATGGTAATGGCCGCCCCGTATTCATCGCTCCCACACACAAAAGCCACATCCTCGCCCTTGAGGCGCAGGTAACGGACGTAGGTGTCGGCGGGCAAGTACGCCCCAGCCAAGTGCCCAATGTGCAAAGGGCCGTTGGCGTAGGGGAGGGCTGCCGTGATGAGGTGGCGTTTGAACTTCTTGGTCATACTCGGCGGCTGGTTTTAGGTGTTCAGGTCGGCAAATTTGGGGCATTTCGGGCAGAAAGCCATGTTGGCCCTAGCTTCGGGCCCCGGATAATAAGCATTGGGGCGGGACAAAAAGTTCAGTTCCACCAACCCGCGTGCAGACTTTATGTATCTTTGGCGAACAGCCTTTCCGTTTGACGTTCTTCATTGCTCTCATGAAAAGATATTTCCAACTTTGTTTTTTTGTACTTTTGACCAATCTCGCCGTGGCCCAGCCCGCCGAGCGGATGATAAAAGTGGTGGTGGCCCCTGATCATGACGACTGGGTTTATAAAGTGGGCGAAAAAGTCACTTTTTCGGTGGCAGTGCTCAAAAATGGCAACTTGCTCAAGAACACCAAGATCAGCTATTTGACTGGCCCCGAAAAGTTTGAAACCAAACAAGATAGCCTCCTGCTGAAAGATGGCAGCGGCAAACTCGAGGGTGGCACAATGACCACCCCGGGTTTTTTGCGCTGCACAATAGTGGCCAAGGTGGACGGCAAAGAATACCGCAATTTGGCCACGGCTGCTTTTGACCCGGAAAAAATCCAGCCCGCCGTGGAGCTGCCCACTGATTTTGCCCAGTTTTGGGCCAAGGCCAAGGCTGATCTGGCCAAGGTTCCGCTGGATGCCAAGCTCACTTTGCTGCCCGATCGGTGCACTGAAACGGTCAATGTATATCACCTCAACCTTCAAAATTTTCGGGAAGGGGGCACAGTCCGCCAGTATGGGATCTTGTGCGTGCCCAAGAAAGAGGGCAAATATCCCGCGCTGCTGCGGGTGCCGGGCGCGGGCATCCGCCCGTATGCCGGTGATGTGCGCACGGCCGAGCGCGGGGTGATCACGCTCGAGATTGGCATCCACGGCATCCCCCTCACCCTGGATCCAGCGGTTTACGGCGATCTGGGTGCCGGCTTGGCCAACCAATACTGGGCCCACAACCTCGACAACCGGGATCTGTACTACTACAAACGGGTGTTCATGGGGTGCGTCCGGGCCAATGATTTTTTGGTGAGCCTGCCCCAATTTGACGGCCAGCGGTTGGCCGTGGCGGGCGGCAGCCAAGGCGGGGCCCTGTCCATCGTGACGGCCGCCCTCGATCCCCGGGTCAAATGGGCCGCTCCCACTTACCCCGCCATGGCCGATATGGTGGGCTACCTCAAGGGCCGGGCGGGTGGCTGGCCCCATATTTTTGACAAAAACAACTTGCACCACCACACGGAAGCCAAAATCAAGACCGCCGCTTATTATGACGTGGTCAATTTTGCCCGCACCCTCAAAGTGCCCTGTATCTACTCCATGGGGTTCAATGACGAAACCTGCCCACCCACTTCCATGTTTGCGGCCTATAACTCGATCGCTGCGCCCAAAGAATTGAAATTGTACCAAGAAACCGGTCATTGGACTTACCCAGAGGAGAATGAAGCCATTACCAACTGGCTGATGGAAAGGTTGTTGGGGAAGTAAGAAAAGCTGACCAATTAAACCTGCCCAATTTTTACTATCTTATCAACTTCAATCAACCGCTTAGTTTACTCGTTATAAACAATGAAAAAAGCACTGTTGGGATTTTTGTTTTTGTCGGTTTCAGTTTTCGTTCAAGCCCAAAAAATTCCGTTGGCCAGTTCCCCTACGGTTGAATTGTCCACCTATTTCAAGCCGCTCAAGTGGCGCAATATTGGCCCGTTTCGGGGTGGTCGCTCGGTTACGGCCTGCGGCGATCTGAGCGATCCGCAGGTGTATTACATGGGCACTTGTAGCGGTGGATTGTGGAAAACCGAAGATGCGGGCCAAGGCTGGTTCAATGTCTCGGATGGATATTTCAAAACCGGCTCGGTCGGGGCCGTGGCAGTGGCCGACAGCGATCCCAACATCGTGTATGTGGGCATGGGCGAACATGCCCCGCGCGGCGTAATGACCTCTTATGGCGATGGAGTGTACAAAAGTACCGATGCAGGTAAAACTTGGACGCACTTGGGGCTGGAACTTACCCGCCACGTTGCGTGGATCCGGATCCATCCCCAAAACCCTGACATGGTGTACGTGGCCGCTCAAGGGGCCTTGCACGGCCCAAATCCCGAGCGCGGTGTTTATCGAAGCACAGATGGTGGTAAAAATTGGCAAAAAGTACTTTATGTGGATGAAAATACCGGCTGCGCGGACTTGGCAATGGATCCATCCAATGCCTTGGTACTCTATGCCGCCATGTGGGATCACCGCCGCCT
>JBBQXF010000187.1:0-5474 GCA_038209965.1 Cytophagales bacterium
ATCAACTCCGCCCTGGGCATTGTAGTGCTGGGCAATAAAGTAATCGTATCCTGCAGCCCAAACGTGTACGTGTTCACCGATGAAAACGGGGACGACGTGCCCGATAAAAAAGAAATTCTTTACCAAGGGATCGCGGGGGAACAACATGACCACGGGATGCACACCTTCGTTTTTGGGCCCGATGGCAAGCTCTACTTCAACTTTGGCAACGCGGGCGAACGCTTGCAGGACAAAGACGGCAAGCTGATCACCGACATCAACGGCTATCCGCTGGAGACCAAAGGCGCCCCCTTCCGGCAAGGAATGGTATTCCGGGCCGATCTGGACGGGAGCCGGGTGGAAGCTTTGGGCCACAACTTTCGCAACAATTATGAAGTAGCAGTGGACAGTTACGGTGCCCTGTGGCAAAGCGACAACGATGATGACGGCAATAAGGGCGTACGGATCAACTACGTGATGGAATATGGCAATTATGGCTTTTCCGACGAGATGACCGGAGCTGGCTGGAGCAGCCGCCGCACCAACCAAGAAAGTGAAATCCCCAAACGCCACTGGCACCAGAACGACCCGGGATCGATCCCCAACTTGCTGCAAACGGGTGCGGGTTCGCCCACGGGCCTGATCGTGTATGAAGGGGAACTGCTGCCCGAGGTGTTCCGCAACCAGCTGATCCACTGCGATGCTGGGCCCAACGTAGTGCGGGCCTACCCAGTCAAAAACAGTGGTGCGGGCTACTCGGCCCAAATAGTGGATGTGGTAAAAAATACCCGTGACCAATGGTTCCGCCCCGCCGATGTGTGCGTGGCCCCCGATGGTTCATTGCTGGTGGCCGATTGGTACGATCCGGGCGTGGGTGGCCACCAAGCCGGCGATCTCAACCGGGGCCGTATTTTCCGCATTGCCCCCAAAGATGCCGCCAAGTATTTGATCCCCAAAACCGACCTCACTACCCCCGAGGGCGCAGTAATCGCGCTGCAAAGCCCCAACTTGGCCACCCGCCATGCAGCTTGGACGGTATTGCACCAATGGCAGGGCCAAGCCGAGCCCGCCCTGTTGAAACTGTGGGAAACGGGCAGCCCGCGCCAACAGGCCCGCGCCCTGTGGCTGCTCACCAAAATCAAGGGCAAAGAAGCCCAGTACGTGGCGGCTGGGCTGAAAAGTGCCGATGCCAACCTCCGCATGACCGCCCTGCGGGCCGCCCGGCAAACCAGCTTGGATTTGGTGCCCTATTTGAAACAACTGGCCAAGGATGCCGACCCACAGGTGCGCCGCGAAGTGGCCATTGTGCTGCGGTTTAGCAAAAGCCCCGAGGCCCCGGCCATTTGGGCCGATCTGGCCGCCCAATACGATGGCCAAGATCGCTGGTATTTGGAAGCCTTGGGCATTGGGGCCGATGTCCGGGCCGATGATTATTTCGCCGCTTGGAAAACCAAAGTGGGGGAAGGTTGGAACACGCCCGCTGGGCGCGATCTGGTCTGGCGCAGCCGATCCAAAGCAGCTTTGCCACTGCTGGCCAACCTGATCATGGCCGACCAGCAACTGACCGAGCTGCGCTATTTCCGCGCCTTTGATTTCCACAAATCACCCGAGAAGAACGAAGTGTTGGTCAAACTGTTGAACGCACCCGTGGCCGACAAAGACAAATTGATGCTAATGGCCCTTCGCCACATCGAGGGCGACAATATGCAACGCATCCCAGCGGTGAGTGCCGCGCTGAAAAAAGCCATTCCCGGCTTGAAAGGCTCGGTGGATTATTTGGATATGGTGGCCCGCTACAAAATGACCGACCAAAACGGTGAACTGTTCCAAATGGCCATGGCCATGCCGGACAGCAGCCTTGGGGCCGATGCCGCCCGGTTGCTGGTCAACTTGGGGGGCCAGGGGCTGTTTGCCCAAGCCCTCACCGGCAAGGACAAAGCGGCGGCCACCAATGCCATCACGGTGTTGGGCCATATCGATAAGCCGGAGACCAAAGCCCTGCTGACGAAGGTATATCAAGACAAAAAATATGATCTGGAGCTGCGCAAATTGGCCGCCAAGAAATTTGCCCAAGGTTGGAACAGCGAGGAAATGGCCGCCAAAGCGATCGAGAGCAAGAAATTGGATCCCCAAATTGAAGCGGCCATGGCCGAAGCGCTGCTGGGCGTGTGGCGGGCCGATCTCCGCAAAGTGGCCCAGACCGCGCTGAAAATCCAAGATCCGGAGGGCAAGCCCCTGCCACCCGTGTTTGAGCTGGTGAAACTGAGCGGAAATGTCGCCCAAGGGAAAATGGTTTTCACCAAGTATTGCCAAAGTTGCCACCAAGTGGGGGCTGAAGGGATCAATTTTGGCCCTGGCCTGAGCGAAATCGGCAGCAAATTGGGCAAGGAGGGCCTCTATAATTCCATCTTAAACCCCAACGCGGGCATCAGCTTTGGTTACGAAGGTTTTACGGTGCGCCTGAAAGATGGCAGCATGGCCGCCGGGATCATTGCCAGTGAAACGGCCGATGCCATTGAGGTCAAAATGATGGGGGGCCGCACCAGCAAATACGCCAAGTCGGACATCAGCGAAAAAGCCAAAATGAGTGTCTCCCTCATGCCCCGCTTCGCCATGTCACAGGCCGAAATCGTGGATTTGGTAGAATATCTGTCCAGTCTGAAAAAATCAGATTTGGCCAGCAAATAAATGGTTGGGGCGAGCAATGGCATTTGGCCAATTTTGGTGCACCAATTTATGAATAACGACCATTACCAAACGCCTATTGCAAAACCATTTGCCATCCTAGTAAAATTGACCACGGCAGCCAATGAACACCCGAAAGAGTGGGCGTTCATTCCCCATTTTTCGCACTCTTCAGCGAACTTCGCCCCAGGCAGCCAATGAACACCCGAAAGAGTGGGCGTTCATTGGCTAAAAGCCGAAATGGTTGATTCTCAATTTATTAGTGGTGCAGAACCCACTGCTTGGCAACCCGTCGCGGGAGATCGGCTTAAAAAAGGGGAAATTCCCCCGTATCTTTGCCCCATGACAACGGAAAATCCCCATTCGGTGGAGTGCACGGCGGCATTGCCACTAATGGAAGCCTTTTATACGATCCAAGGCGAAGGCGCTTGGCAAGGCCATGCGGCTTATTTTATCCGCTTGGGCGGCTGTGATGTCGGCTGTGTTTGGTGCGATGTCAAGGAATCATGGGATGTGAACAAGCACCCTGCCATTGCAGTGGCCGATATGGTGGCCATTGCGGCCCATTTCCCGGCGCGGGTGGCCGTGATCACGGGTGGCGAACCGGCCATGCACGATCTGGCCCCGCTCACGACGCAACTCCGGCAGGCAGGTTTTCGCACCCACATCGAGACTTCGGGGGTATACCCGCTCACGGGCACTTGGGACTGGGTATGTTTTTCGCCCAAAAAGTTCAAACCGCCCCATGCCAGCATTTTTACCAGAGCCGATGAGTTGAAAATCATCGTTTACCACAAAAGTGATTTTGACTTTGCCGAGCAATTTGCGTCCCAGCTCAAGCCGGGATGCCGATTACTGCTCCAGCCCGAGTGGGGCCGCTCGGCCCAGATGCTGCCCCTGATTATTGATTATGTCAAGGCGAACCCAAAATGGCAAATATCTTTGCAGACCCACAAATACATGGAGATCCCCTAGGCATGAAATACACGATTTCGTACCAGCAGCCCCAGCAACATTTTATCGATTTCCGTTGGGAAATTGGCCAAGTCAATACCCCACAAATTGTTTTGCAATTACCCGCTTGGCGGCCTGGGCGCTATGAATTGCAGCATTTTGCCAAAAACATTCAATATTTTGGGGTATATGGCTCGGATGGCAGCCCCCTCCCCTTTCGCAAGATCCGCAAAGATCGCTGGCAAGTGGACACCAACGGGCAGACGACAATTGTGGTCAACTATAACTACTATGCCCAGCAGCTCGATGCGGGCGGCAGTTGGCTGGATGAAGTACTGCTTTACCTCAATCCAGTCAATGCGTGCCTTTACGTAGAGGGCCGGCTGGGCGAGCCTTACGAAATAAATTTACTACTTCCAGCCGATTACCAAGTAGTTACCGGGCTTGAGCGACGAGACAATATATGCTATGCCAATGACTTCTATGAATTGGCCGATTGTCCCATTTTGGCCACCGCCAGCCAGTTGCAGCACCAAACTTACCAAGTGGGCAATAGTGCCGCCACATTTCACTTATGGTTTTATGGCAAGGTCAATCCCGACTGGGAGCGGTTGCTGACCGATTTTCGGTTGTTTACCAAAAAACAAATTGACATTTTTGGTGGACAGCCCGAGGATTTCCCCATCACCGACTACCATTTTATCTATCTCATTCCAGCTTGGCAAGTTTACCACGGAGTCGAGCACCGAAATTCCACCGTGATGGTGCTTGGGCCTGATGGCCTATTTGAACAAACGTATTTTTACCATGATCTGATCGGGGTAGCTTCGCACGAACTTTTCCATTTCTGGAACATTTGCCGGATCCGCCCGGTCGAGCTCACCCCCTACGATTTTACCCAAGAGAATTATTTCCGCACTGGCTTTGTGGCCGAAGGGCTCACTACCTATTATGGCGACTATCTGCTGGCCCGCAGCGGGGTGTGGGAAATGAGCCAATATTTTAAGGAATTGAGTAAATTGTTCACCAAGCATTTTGAAAATTATGGTCGCTTGAACCTCTCGGTGGCTGAATCATCATTTGACCTCTGGCTCGACGGCTATGTAGCGGGCGTTCCCCGCCGCAAAGTTTCCATCTACACCGAGGGCGCAGTGGCCAGCCTGATTTTGGACCTAGAGATCCGGGGGCTGACCAACCACCAAAAATCGCTTGATGATGTGATGCGCCAGCTCTGGAAACAGTACGGACAAACCGGCCAAGGCTATTCCCTCGCTGATTACATCCATCTGGTGGAGGAAGTGGCGGGCGGCGACATGTCCGATTATTTCAACAGTTGCATCCTTGGGGCCACCGATCTGACCGACCGGCTCCAGCAAGCTTTGGCGACCGTAGCTTGTGAGTTAATCATCACCCCTGCCGAAAAAACAAGTGAACGGTCTTTTGGCTTTCGGGCCACCCTGCAAGCGGATAAGTGTTTGGTCACGCTGATCGCGCCCAACTCCCCGGCCGATCTGGTTTTGAGTCTGAAAGACCGGCTGTTGACCATCGATGGAGAAACCATCAAAGACAATAATCTGGAAGAATTGCTGGCGGACAAAACCAAGGTGGCGATCAAACTAAATCGGCACGAACGCGAGCACACTATTTTGCTCATTGCCGATGGACGGGAATATTTACCCGCTTATGAATGCAATTTTATGGCTGATTTTGAGGAGGGCCAGCGGCTCAACTTTGAAAACTGGATGTTGACCTAGGCCATTCAAATAGATTTTTTCTGTAATTGGGCCTCGAGGTCGACAATTTTTTGCAAGGCGTTCAGAAGTGCTTTGTGTTCATTTTGATACTCCCGCAACTCT
>JBBQXF010000188.1:0-5332 GCA_038209965.1 Cytophagales bacterium
ATTGGACCCGCCATTGAAGCGAAGCGCATCCACGTCGTTCAGCCCGTTGGGCACGCCCACATAAACCGGGGTCGCAGTGCCCTGGGTAGCGGAAGTGGGCCGCGAAAACACCGTGAGCCGCGAGTCGTTGAGGCGCAATAAGGTATTGACCATCGTTTCACTGCTGCGGATCTCATCAAACGAACCTACCCGGCTGGTATGGCGCGGAAACTGGTTGGGGAAAGCGGGCAGGTAGTTCAGGGCGGCATTGTCGGCATTGCTGATAAACAACGGGTTCTGGGCAGGATTGCCCACAATGGCCTGCATGTCGGCGGCCACATTGCGCCGATCCGAAATACGGAGCAGATAGCGCAAGCGCAGCGAGTTGGCCAAGCGCTGCCAACGGGCGGCATTGCCCGCAAAGAGAATATCGCCATTCAGTGCCTCGTTGCCTTGAACGATCAGTTCGTTGGCCCGCGCCAGATCGGCCAAGATACCGGCATAGATTTGCTCTTGGGGATCATACTTGGGAAAGTTGATGCCATCGGTCTTGGCCTTGGTGGCTTCAGAATAGGGCACGTCCCCGTAGCTGTCGGTCAGCAAAGAAAACATCCACGACTTGAGGATCAACCCAACGGCCTCATACCGCCGCTGATTGCCGGCCCGCGCCGTATTGATAAGATTGTTCACATCCCGTAGGCGGGTGTACATCCCGTTCCAAATCGTGTTTTGCTCGCCCCAGAGGTAGCGATCTTCGTTCACAAACTGGATCTTGGCGTTGTACTGCATTGTCAAGTTGCTGATGCCCCAAGTGGTACTTTCCACATCGTTGCAAGCATCGCGGATCATGCCGGGAAGCAACAGGTTGGGCGGCACGACCAACGGCACGTTGGGGTTGGTGTTGATTTCTTCAAACTGCCGGGTACAGCCAATACTGACCAGCAATACGAGCAAAAAAGAAAATATCTTTAGGTTTTTCATGGTTCAAGGTCAAGTTAAAAACGGAAACTAAGGTTAAAACCGATGCTGCGGGTGGACGGAATGGCCACATCTTCCACGCCCGGCACAATTTGGTCACCAGAAACAGTGGAAGTTTCGGGGTCAACGTGCGGCACGGCAGTCCACAGGGCCACATTGCGGCCCACGATCGACAGGTTAACATCGCGGAAGGGCAGGCGGCCCAAGGCTTTATTGGAAATAGTGTAGCCGATTTTGAACTCCCGCAACTTGGCGAAGGTGGCGTTATAGGTCATGTCCTCCAAAATGCGCCGCCCGTTGGTAATGGCCGAGTGCCACTCGCGGGCCGAAAGGCGCACTTCGTTGGGCCGGAAGCTACCGTCGGCATTGCGGATCACGCCGGGGGCCACTACCCCGTTGCCGGGCTGGGTGAGGTCGTAGCCATTGGCCCGGCCTTCTAGGGTTTCGGAGATCATCCCACCCTCGCGGCCAACGGTTTGGGTGTGCGAGTACATTACGCCCCCGTAGCGGATGTCAAACAAGAAACCCACCAGTAAACCTTTGTAGCGGAAAGTGTTGTAAACACCGGCGAGCCAGTCGGGATTGTAGTTGCCCAGCAAGATCCGATTTGGGTTGGCTATGGGCCGGCCACGGGTGTCGTTGATCACTTGGCCAAAGAAAGGGCTGCTCTCGTCTGTAACCCGTTCATAGCCAATGCCATACATGGAACCCATTCGTTGATCCACGCGGGCCTCAATGTTCACATAACGGCTGGCCATCACAAAATTGCCAATCCCGTCGGCCAGTTCCACCACTTTGCTGCGGTTGGCCGAAAAGTTGATGTCCACATCCCAATTGAAGCCGGTCTCGTTCACAATCGGCTTGAGATTCAACGTAGCCTCGTAGCCCCAGTTTTTGATTTTGCCCGCGTTGAGCACCCGGCTGGTGTAGCCACTGGTGTTGGTGAGGGGAATGGCCAAAATTTGGTTGCGGCTGGTGATGTTGTAATAGGCGAAATCAAGCCCGATCCGACCATTGAAGAAGCGCAGATCCGTTCCCAATTCAATGGAAGTGCTGATTTCGGGCTTTAAGGTTGGATTGGCCAATTGACCACTCTCGCTAAAAGTGCGATCCGTGCCAAAAGGCGCGCCATTGAAATACGGTTGGCTGAGCTGGAAAGGCCCGGTATCGTTGCCCACTTGGGCCACACCAGCCCGCAGTTTGGCAAAAGAGATCACTTGGGGCAACTCTATCATGTCGCTCACCACTGCGCTCAAAGAAGCCGAAGGATAAAAGTAGGAGTTGTTGCCCACGGGCAGTGTGGACGACCAATCATTACGGGCCGTCAAATCCAAAAAGATCGAGTTCCGGTAAGCAATTTGAGCCGATCCGTACAAACTGTTGATGCGGCGCTCAGAGCGGAACTCATCCGTTTGCAGTTCCACCCTTGTGTTGCTGAAATTGTAAATGCCGGGGATGAGCAATTGCGGTGCACTCACGTCCAGATCGCTCCGGCGCTGGCGCATCAAGTTGCCGCCCAAGTTCGCGTTGATCACCCAATCGTCGCCCAATGATTTGTTGAGGTTGAGCAAGAAATCGGTGTTGCGCTCTTCAAACGTCAAATCCTCCACCCGGTAAGTGCCAAACGGGAAACGTTGGGTGCTAAATGCCCGTTTGCGGGTGCGGCGCTCGTTGTTGAGGTCGGTACCGGCCCGCACCTGCAAACTCAACCAATCGGTGAACTCGTAGCGCACCAACAGGTTGCCAAACATCCGGTCGTAGGTTTGCGAATTGGTGTTCTCGTACAATTGGAAATAGGGGTTGTCATGGTAATTATAGTTCCACCCGAACTGCTGCGTGCCCTCGCGGCCCGCTTGCCAGTAGTCTTTGTGCGCGGCCAAATCAATGGAGCGGGGCAGCCAACAGTTGAACAAATACATGATGTTCTCCGTGCCGTACTGCACCGAGGGGCGGTTGCCGCTGTTTCCCTTGATGTAGTTGATGGCCGTGCGCACCTGTAGTTTCTTGCTCAATTTGTATCCCCCGCTGAAAGCCAAAGTGTTGCGCTTCAGGTCCGTATTGGGTACAATGCCGCGTTGGTCCAAGTTGGTGTACGACACCCGGAAATCCCCAAACTCATTACCGCCCGAAACCGCTACGTTATTGTTGTAGGTTTGCCCAAGCTGGAAAAAGTCGCGCACGTTGTCGGCATAATTGAGGAACGGGGTTGGGGTGATGCTCCCCCGCGTGGCCAGATCAGCCTGGCGTTGGGCCGCACCGGCCCGGGGATCGCCGATGTCGCCGCCCCGTAGGCCGTTGGAGGTGGGTGAGGAGAACTGGGCAATCGCTTGACCATCCATGCGTGGCCCCCAAGCTTCATCTACCCCATCGCGGAGGCCGCCACCGTTGCCATCGGCAAAACCGAATTCCCCGTTCAAACCTTGGCCATAAACATTTTGGTAGTTGGGCAAGCGCAAGGGCGAATCAAAGGTCACGTTGGTGTTTACGGACACGCCAATGCCCTTGGTTCCCTTGCCAGATTTGGTAGTGATCAGGATCACGCCGTTGTTGGCCCGCGCACCATAAAGCGCGGCGGCGTTGGCCCCTTTCAACACCGAGATGGTCTCGATATCGTCCGGGTTCACTACCGCAGCACCGTTGCCATAATCGGCACTTGTCATGCCCCTACCGGTGTTACCATTGAAATCATTGCTGATGGGCACCCCATCCACTACGAAAAGCGGCTGATTGTTGCCCAAGTTCAACGATTTATCGCCCCGGATGGTAATGCGCGACGAGCCACCCACGCCCGAGGGGCTGCCCACGACGGTTACCCCCGCAATTTTGCCGCTGAGCGAATTGACCAAATTGGTTTCCCGGGCCTGCACCAGTTGGCTGCCCTGTACTTCTTGTACCGAATAGCCCAGTGCTTTTTTCTCCCGCTCTACCCCAAGGGCCGTTACCACCACCTCGTTCAGTTGGAGCAAATCGTTGGCCATTACCACCTTGATCTCTGATTGGTTGCCCACCTCGATTTCTTGCTGGGCCAACCCGACATAAGAAAATACGAGCCGCAATGCGCCATTGGCCGAAGTAGGCACCGACAAACGGAAGCGGCCTTGCCCATCACTGATGGTGCCCGTAGAAGTCCCTTTCAGCAATACGTTCACCCCGGGCAACGGATCGTTATCCTCTTTGGATGTGATGGTTCCGGTCAAAATCCGATCTTGGGCCAATGCCACTTGTACCTGGCCTAGGGCGACCCCCAGAAACAGTAAAGCTGTTACGGACTTGGCCAACGATCTGCCCAGTCTTGGTAAGATGTGTAAATAGTTTGACATAATAGACAGGTAGAATGGTTAATTTTTATTTGAAATAAGCAATAAAATAAAACCCTTGCCCTTTTGGAACAAAGTGATAGTAAAAACAGTAAGCGTGTACTACATAGGGTTACTGAACAGGAAACTTTTTCATTTAAAATTATGGGCAAATATTAGCATTTTTGAATGAAGTTTTGGCAAGCTAATATTAACAAAATGTGATGATTAGGTGAATGAACGAATCATGAATGCCGATTTTTAAAAATTAACTATCTGTTCATTTTAAATTCTCTTTTTGGCAACCATGGTGAGGAGTAAAGCTAAACAAAACAAAAATAAAAAAGTTGTAAATACTCTCGCTAAAAAAGTTTATTTTCCCTATTTTTGACCAATCAAATCCGAAATGGCCCGAAAAAGTGAAGATTGATAGTGGGCAAGTCATTTGTGCTTATTCCCCACGCCGTTTTTGAGTAACCAAAGCAACCCCCTCTCACCTTTAGCGGCGCAATGGGCACTGGGGATTGGATCATTCCATACCGCGCATGCCAATGGCCAAAACGGTTCTCCGCCCGCAACTTTCTTCACGCGGATTTTTTTGAGTAGATTGGCTTATCTTTAAAGCGCAAATCACTGTCAAAACCATCGCATGAAAACGAAACATGTATTTCTCGGGGCCGTGGTGGCCCTGTTCACCCTTGCCCAAGGCTGTCAACCCAAAAAGGAGGGCGGGCCGGCGGGCCAATCCATGGCCAAAGTCGACTATGATCAACTGCCCGAGGAGGAGAAGCACCGCGCCGAGCGCGAACTGGCAGACCTCCAAACGGCCGATGGTTTACAGACCACTCTTTTTGCCGCCGAGCCAATGCTGCGCAACCCCACCAACATCGATGTCGATGCCAAAGGGCGCGTATGGGTTTGCGAAGGCTACAACTACCGCATGAAATTGAACCTGAGCAATCCTTATGATTCATTGGGCGACCGGATCGTGATCCTCCAAGATACCGATGGCGATGGCCAGGCCGACAGCCGCAAGGTGTTCTATCAAGGCACCGACATCAACTCCGCCCTGGGCATTG
>JBBQXF010000189.1:0-5303 GCA_038209965.1 Cytophagales bacterium
GGTGCCGGCGACCGCCGCCTGGGGTTCAAACAGCAGTTGGTAGCCGTCGGCATGGCCGCCGTAGTGGAACACCGCGATCCGGTCGCCGTACTCTTGGAAAGTGTCGAGCAGTTGCTTGACGGTCACGTTGGCCAGCTCCACTACTTCGCAGAGCCCGGTCCTCTTGGCTTTTTGGAGGGCATCCCGGATCCCGGCCAGTTCGGCGGGCAGGTCGCGCAAGTACCTGGCAGTATCGACTCTGTCGTTGGCAAAGGCCAAGAAAATAATGGGTTTGGGCATCGCGTTTCGTGGTTTGGAATGAACTCGCAACGAAAATAAAGAAAAATGTCAAAAAAAGTCATTGGCATCGCCCAGAAAGGTGGCTTGAAATGTGTTTATTTTTTCTTGGGGAAGTTCCTTTTTGCTGATTTTTCCTAAATTTGAGAGAAATACCAGTATTTTACATCAAATCAATTTTCTATTTTGTGCAAGTGGGGCACTGGGGAATGCCACCGGCCCTTTGCCGATCCGGGCCGCAATCGCGTGATTGAGGGGGCCAGCTACTGGAAATGGCCGCTCAACCTTGACAGAACCCACAATCAGATTTTCAAACTGCCAAGCCAATGTACCAATGGAAAAATAACTTGCTGCTGCTGCTTTTGGCCCTGCTGCCCGCTGTGCTCCATTGGCTATGGCTGCGGGACGAAGCCCAGGCCTATTTGGCAGGTACGGGGAGCGATTGGTTCGCGCAACTGGCCGAGTGGTTCTACCCTCGCTTGGTGGTGGAGCGGCAGCGGTTTGCCCCCTCATTTTTTATCCAGAAAATTGACCAATTGTTGGTAAGGTGGGCGTTGGTGGTGGGATTCATTGGCATTGCCCAGTCGCTGTTGGCGCAGCCAAAAAGGCAGGCCCGGTGGGCGGCTTGGTGGCACGGCGAAATTGCCGGGCCAGCCCTTGACCGCCTGCGGATAGCGTTTTACTTGGCCACTGGTTGGTTCACCTTCCCGTGGTGGGCGGCGCTGCGGGCGGCCGCGAACTACTCCGAATTTTATCGCCCAGTGCTTTTGCTGGACTGGTGGGGGTGGGGCTTCCCCAGTCCTTGGCAGATCGATGCGGCCTTTGTCATTTATTTCATCGGGTTGGGCTTGGTGTTGGTGCGGGTTTGGCCCGTCACCAGCGCGGCCTTGGTGGCCCTCTGGTTCTTCATCGCCCAAGCGTACTCACTGTCCTTTGAGAAAGTGGATCATGGGTTTGCCACTTGGGGCTATGCCGTGGCGCTTTTCCCGGTATTGCTGGCGGTGCGGCCCGCCGCCTATCCGCTGCGGCTGATGCAACTGGGGGTGGCTGGGGCCTATTTTTTGGCGGCCCTGGAAAAGCTGCTCCTCTCGGGTGGGGCTTGGGCCTCGGCGTCCAGTTTCCGGGCGCAGTTGCTGTTGCACCCCACTGGGCTGGGGCAGCAAGTGGCCGAACAGGAATGGCTGTGTTGGATGTTGCCGGCCGGGACTTGGCTGTTCCAGTGGAGTTTTGGGCTGGTGTTGCTGTTCCCGCGCTGGCGGTGGTGGGGCTTGTCGGCCGGGGTGCTGTTCCACACGGGCACTTACCTGCTCATGGGGGTGGGGGGCTATGTCTCGCCCTGGTGGGTGGTGTACTTGGTATTTTTGCCCAAAATTTCGCCAAAAGGCTAGGACAGGTAAACCCCAAATGTTGCTTCATCGTCCAGCACCACTTCGATGTGTTGGCGGATGGTGGTCGAGAGGGAATAGCCCACATAGTCGGCGGCAATGGGAAACTGCTGGTGGCCACGGTCCACAATAACCGCCGTTTGGAGCTTGTGGATCGGAATGTCCAAGATAGGTTTGAGGCTGTAGGAAAAAGTGCGGCCCGAATAGAGCACATCATCGGTCATCACAATGGTTTTGTCGGCCAAGAAATCGGGGGCACAATCCAATTCCACTTCGCTTTGCATGGGGTTGGCCTTGTCGATGCTGATTTTGACCAGACTGGCCTTGATCGGGGAGATTTGGACAAACTCGGCCATGAGCAACTGGGCAAACTGATAGCCCCGGTCATAGATGCCCGCAAAAACAATTTCGGTTTCGTCAAAATTATTTTCATATACTTCATAGGCAATCCGACGGATCTTCTGTTGGGTTTGCCATTTGTCCAAGATTTGGTTTTTGGGCAGCAGCATGGGTTGGAGGGGGAAAAGTAAAACTGGGCAATAATCAGTTGGGATTGTGGGGCTTGCGGGCCGTTGGTTGAGCATCGGGCATCGGCTGGCCGCCGAAGGCAAAATCATGGCCAAGTGCGCACTTGGCCATGACTATCGAGCCAGCTTTCACCAAAACCTAAGAAGCTTTTTTAGTGGTCTTCTTGGGTTTTTCGGCTAGTATTTCGCTTTTGGCTTCGGCGGCAGCGGGCAGGCCAAGGCCCAAGTGCTGCACCGATTGGTTCATAAAATCGCCCCAAGTCAAGTTCATGACCCCGGGCTTGAAGGCTTTGGCCTTGGCAATGGCCATATTGGCTGCCGCTTCCACCACCCACTCAAAGTTTTCTTGGCCCACTGAATGCACATCGGCATCGGGGGCAGGATTGCAAAAATCAATGGCATAGGGAATGCCATCGCGCACGGCAAATTCAGCGGTATTGAAATCATAGCCGAGGGCTTTGTTCAGGCGCAGCACGTAATCGTGCACGGTGGCCAACAGTTTTTTGCCTTCGGGACCTTGGGCGTGGGTTTCGGCCACGTAGCGCAGGTGGTGCGGGTTGCGCGGCTCGTAGGGCATGATCCGCACGTCGGTTTGGCCAATGCAGTAGCAGCGGAAATAATCGGTGAACTGGATTTCTTCTTGCAACAGCATGACCAACTCGCCCGTTTCGGGGTGCTTGGCGTAGAATTCGCCCAAGTTGTTCAGTTTATAAACGCTTTTCCAGCCGCCGCCAGAGTGGGGCTTCATGTAGGCAGGAAACCCGATGCTTTCCCACGCTTCGTTCCAGTTGTAATGGCCAAACAAGTTGCTGAACGATTGTTCGTTGGTATCGGGGGGCAGCTTGTGCGAAGGCAACAACACCGTTTTGGGGACGGGCACGCCCACTTTGGTCGCGATGCAATTGTTGAAAAACTTTTCGTCGGCACTCCACCAAAAAGGATTGTTGATTACTGCAGTGCCATTGAGGGCCGCGTTTTTGAGGTACGCCTTGTAAAAGGGAACATCTTGGGAAATCCGATCGATGATGACTGCATAATCCGTTGCTTCACCTTGGGCTACCCTATCAATCATGACTGACTCGGCAATAAAGTCCTTCTTCTTGGTCTTTTCGTTCACCCGTTCCACAAATGCCTGGGGGAAAGTTCTTTCCTTGCCATGCAGAATGCCTATTTTTTTCAAGATGGAAATACGTTTAGAGAGTATAAAAATAGTATCGTGCAAAAATACACTTAGCCTAGACTGATTTGCAAGTATTGGTCTTCATTTTCAGGAAATTATATCACTTTTTGGGGGGATTTGGGGCCGAGCCGGCCAATCATCTTGGTTTTATGCCCCGCCCCGTATAATTTCGCCACTGCCAAAGCTAAAGCAATCGGGATCCAGTTGGGGCGAGGGCGAAACTGGGCCATAAAATGACGCGGCGCAACCTTTTGCCTCATTCGGGCATCTACCTCATGACCTAGCCTGTACTGTGTTAAAAAAAATTAAAAATCGGGGCTATCCCACACAACTTCAGCAATTTCGTATTTAGTCCCAATGCTCAACCTTGCCATTGACCGGGGCAACACCTACGCCAAGGTGGGTCTTTTTGAAGGCCAAAGGCTCCTGAACTTCAAGGAGCATTTGACCGACGAAGAAGTTCTTGACCAAGTAAAAGCACTTGCGCCCGATCATGTGATCGTATCGGATGTGCGCGGCGGGGGCCTAACTTGGTTACAAGGCCAAACAGCGGGGCCGGTGTTGTGGCAAATGAGTCCGCACTTGCCCATCCCAGTCGGCAACTTGTACAAGACTCCCCTAACCTTGGGCATGGATCGGTTGGCGGCGGCCATTGGGGCGCATTTGCAGTTTGGTGGCCAGCCATTGCTGGTCATGGACGCGGGCACCTGCCTCACCTACGACTTTGTCGACCGGGCGGGCAACTACCACGGCGGGGGCATTTCTCCCGGCTTGCAGATGCGGTTCAGGGCGTTGCACCACTTTACGGCCAAACTCCCCGAGCTTGCACCCCAAGAGGGTGAAATAGCCTTGGTGGGCGGGTCGACGGCCGAATCGATCCTCAGTGGGGTGATCAACGGAATGAGCGCTGAGATAGCGGGCATGATCGACCGCTACCAGCAATTGGGACCAGATCTGAAAGTATTGTTGTGTGGGGGCGATGCCGCTTTTTTTGCAAAGAAGATAAAACACCACACTTTTGTAAGTCAAACACTAGTGGTGACAGGCTTAAACGCTGTCTTGTCTTACAATTTGAACCGGGAAATGGCCGCAGAATAGCTGCTACGCCTTTCTGGAAACCTGCCCCCGGGCTTAAAAACAAAACAATGTATCTAAGATTAAAGTATTTTTTGGGGTTGATGTTCAGCATTGCGTATTCGTTGGCGGGGACCGCCCAAACCGGCAATTCCCCCTATTCTCGTTTTGGCTTGGGCGAGCTGGCCCCTGCCGGATCGGTGTACAGTTTGGGCATGGGTGGGCTGGGGGTGGCCGTTTCCAGCCCTGTCTACATCAACAGCATCAATCCGGCCCTGATGGCCCGCAACCGGGTGGTGTCTTTTGAAGCCTCTTTCTTTGGCGAACGCAAAACGGTGGCCAACTCCCAACAGACCCGGCAACATTCCGGTGGCAACTTGGCCTATCTGGCCTTCGCTTTTCCCATCACCAAGAAATGGACGGCGGGAGTTGGGCTCAGGCCACTTTCCATCGTCAATTATACCCTTGTGCGCGAACAGCGCCTGCCCAACACCCCCTCCTTCGTCGAATACACCTTTCGGGGCGTGGGCAGTGTTAGTCAAGCGTATTTCTCCAGCGGGGTTGAGGTCTACAAAGGCTTGTACCTCGGGGCCGAAGCAGCCTTCAACTTTGGGGTGATCCGCACCGAATCCCGCTCCAAACTGCTGGACAACAACCAGAGCTACAGTGTGGAACTGCTCGACCGGCTCAACTTTGGTGGGGTGACCTACAAACTGGGCGCCATGTACCGGCTCAAACTCAACAAAGAAACCTCATTGAACATCGGGGCCACCCAAACTTTTGGCAAAAATGTAAGGGTCACCCAGTTTCAGTCCCTTCAACGCTTGCGGGCCAATGATGAAGTGGCCTCAGCCGACACCC
>JBBQXF010000190.1:0-5172 GCA_038209965.1 Cytophagales bacterium
TTTCGGAAGAGGCCCACTTGGCCACTGTCCAGTCGCTCAAGCACATTTCGCCATTGGCCACCTGCGAGCAAATGATGGAAATTTTGGAGGGTTATAAATAGCTGTTAATTGAGCTGTCAGTGGCCAAACCTCGGTTTTTTGCCCGCTGATCCACCGCGTTATCCGGTGCCCAACTCCAGCCCTATTTGGCCGCGACCCGTTGCCATGCTTGGTAAAAACAGAAGGCCGAACCCAGCAATGCTACCAAGGCCGTGATGGCCAAGGACTTGCCCAAGGCCAAATCGTCGTGAAAAACCAGATCGTTGAGCAACGCCGGGGAAGTGGGCCCTAGGCCAAGGCCCACCGCATTTTGGGCGAACAGCAACAGCGCCGAGGCAAAACTGCGCAACTGGGCCGGCACCATCTCCTGCACCGCCGCGACGGAAACCCCAATATTGGAACTCATCACCAAGATAAAAAAGACCAGGGCAAATTGGGTCAAGGCGGGCGTGGGCATGGCATTGTAGGCTAGGCTGATCGGAATCCATACGACAGCCGACCAAAAACAAAAGCGCAGTTTCGCGCCGCGCACGCCCTGGCCCGAGAGATAGTCGGCAATGCGCCCGCCCACCACCAAGCCCACGGGGGCGCACAACATGGAAATGAGGCCCACAAAATCACTGGAGGCCTTGGGGGTCAAGTGCTGGATCCGGGTGAGGTAGGTTGGCATCCACGTGCCGGCCCCGTAGCTCACCACCGTAAACAACGCCGACCCAGCCAAAAACCACCAGAACAACCCACGATCTTTGCTCAAATAACGCACCGACTCGCCAAAAGTGGGTTGGGCCGCCACTGAAAGATCCGCGTGCGCAAAATTGCGGCGCACCGGCTCGCGCAATAAAAAAACTAGCCCCGCAATGAGCAAACCGGGCAAACCGACGTAGAAAAAAACCAGTTGCCACGAGAATATTTGCCCAATGACCGGCAAAACCACTGTACCCAACGGAGCCACAGCCTCCAAGATCCGGCCACCGATGATATAAGCCAAACCAGTGCCCAAATAGATCCCAATCGAGTAAACACTGAGGGCGGTGGCCAGCCGTTCTTTGGGAAAGTAATCGGCAATCATGGAATAGGCCGAAGGGGAAAGGGCCGCCTCTCCCACCCCCACCCCGATACGGGCCAAGAACAATTGGCCATAATTTTTGGCCATGCCACAGGCAGCGGTCATCAAACTCCACAGGACAATCCCCACCGTGATGATATTTTTGCGGTTGTGCCGGTCGGCCAAGCGCCCAATGGGCAAGCCGAGGGTGGCATAGAACATGGCAAAACTGGCCCCCAACAACAAGCTGACTTTGGTATCGCTCAGGCCGAGGTCACGCTTCATCGGTTCCACCAACAAATTGACAATGTAGCGATCAATGAATGAAAAAATATAGGCAATCATCAAGACGACCACCACGAACCAAGCGTAGGCAGTCCGGGGCCGGGCGGGAATGGGGCTTAAATTGACCATGTGGGTTTTTGACTAATGCGGTTTAAATTGCGCTCAATATACGGTTGTTTTGTGAAGTCATTGGCGAGAGGAATAAATTTTTGTCGCTTGATTTACCAATCTGTTTTTGCTTGAAGCCAACTGACTATTTCACTGTTTTAGCCCTACCAACCCAGCTCTCTGCATGGAACGCCCCGATGTACCGCCCAAAATCTTGGCCCAATTGGAAAAATTGGAACAGAAGTACGAAGTGATGGGACAGGATTTGTCGTCTTATCTCGACGGCCTACTGTACGCCAACTATACCACTTACTGGGACTATATCCATTTGGACACCTTACTGAGCTTGCAAAGCCCCAAAACCGACTTCCCAGATGAGAAAATATTTATCACCTACCACCAAATCACTGAGCTATATTTTAATTTGGTGCTGTGGGAAATCCAGCAATTGACCCAGGAAGTCGATTTGACCGAGGCGGTGTTCTTGATGCGGATGAAGCGGCTCATTCGATATTTTCGGCAACTGATCAGTTCATTTACGGTCATGATCGATGGAATGGAAGCCGAGCAGTTCTTGAACTTCCGCATGTCGCTCCTGCCCTCGAGCGGGTTCCAGTCGGCCCAATATCGGATGATCGAGATATGCGCGGCCGAGCTCAAGCACTTGGTCAACCATGATTTCCGTGCCCAGATCGACACCCACACCACGATCGAGGAAATGTATGAACAAATTTACTGGAAACGGGGGGCCACCGAGTTGGCCACTGGTAAAAAAACCCTGACGCTCAAGCAGTTTGAGAAAAAATATTCGGAACAATTGATCCGCTTGGCCTACTCATACCGTGACCTCAACCTGTGGTGGCTTTACCGCAAAAACTTCCCCGAATCGACGGAGGCAATCGAAGCCTTGCG
Organism: Cytophagales bacterium; assembly: GCA_038209965.1. GTDB lineage: Bacteria > Bacteroidota > Bacteroidia > Cytophagales > Thermoflexibacteraceae > JALONO01. Next base: position 2,390 of record JBBQXF010000190.1, read on the forward strand.
CACGTTCGATGCCCTGGTAAACGTGGACTGGCGCTTGGCCCACTTCAGTTCGGCCATGCGCTATTTATACCGCGAACCGGCCATTATCGAGGCCACGGGCGGCACCAATTGGCAAAAATATTTGCCGCCTCGTTTCCAAAAGAATATTTTTTATCCCGAACTCTGGAACGAAGAAGAAAAAGCCGAATGGGGCAAAAGTTGGGTTTTTGAACAATTGAAGCGATTTCAGTAGATTGATAAAAAAAGATGAAGTACAAAAAGATAATTGTCAAGATTGGCTCAAATGTACTCACCCAGCCCGATGGGAAACCCGACATCACCCGGATGGCCCATTTGATCCAGCAGGTGGCCACAGTTATAGGGCAAGGAGTGGAAGTGATCTTGGTTTCATCGGGGGCAGTTGCCTCGGGGCGCAGCGCGATCCAATTGCCCGAAAAGTATGACCCGGTAGCCCGCCGGCAAGTGCTGGCCGCCGTGGGGCAAGTGAAACTGATCCAGACTTACAACGAACTATTGGCCCAGCATGATCTTACTTGCGCCCAAGTGCTGGTCACGCGCGAGGATTTCCGCGATCGGCAGCACTACCTGAACATGAAAAATTGTTTGACCGCCCTGCTGCAAAACGGAATTATCCCGGTGATCAATGAAAACGACGTGGTGTCAGTCACCGAGCTGATGTTCACCGACAACGACGAGCTGTCGGGTTTAGTGGCGGCCATGATGGATGTCGAAGCGTTGTTTATTTTGTCCAATGTGGACGGTATTTTCACTGCCCCACCCAGCCAGCCAGGGGCCGTGCTGATCTCGGAGATCACGGATCTAAAACAGAGTTTGTCGCGGGTAATCTCCACCGAAAAGTCCGAATTTGGGCGGGGGGGCATGTTGACCAAGACCAACATTGCCCGCAAAGTGGCTAGGCTGGGCATTGCCGTCCACATTGCCAATGGCCAGCAGGAGGGCATTATTTTGGCCCTGCTGGGCGGCTCTCCGCCGGGCAGTCGGTTTGTGCCCCACAAAACTGCCCCGGGCCGCAAAAAATGGATCGCCCATGCCGATATTGCCGTCAAGGGCGAGATCATTATCAACGATGGCGCCGCCCAAGCATTGCGGGCCGGATCAGCCACCAGCCTATTGCCAGTGGGCATTGTGGGGCTAGTGGGCCGGTTCGACAAAGGCGATGTGGTAGGGATTTTTACCCAAACGGGCCAATCGGTGGGGCTGGGCATTGCCCAATACAGCTCGGACAAAGCCCAAGAACGACTGGGCAAACAGCGCCAGCGGCCTTTGGTGCATTATGATTATTTGTTTTTGACCGAATAAAACCACCGAGAAACCAGCCCGGTCATTTTGCAAGATTTTGGGGAATTGATTTGCAAGTTTTGGCCAAATGAGTTAACTTTCCTTCAAAACAACTGATTTGTATTCATTCAGCACAATGCGCACAAAAACTTGGCAATGGGGATCGCTTTTATCAATTGGCGGCCTAGCTACTTATCTGGTTTGGGGAGCGATATCGCCCAAAGTGAGCTACAATCACGACATTCGCCCAATTATCAATAAAAATTGCATTGCTTGCCACGGTGGGGTCAAAAAATCAGGCGGGGTCAGCTTTTTGTTTCCCGAAGATGCCTACGCCAAAGGCAAATCGGGCCGGGCGGCGATCGTCCCGGGCGACCCGGCGGCCAGCGAGATGATGCACCGGATCACTTCGCACGACCCCGAGATACGGATGCCCCTCGAGGGCCAGCCCTTGCCCAGCGAGCAGATCGAGCTGTTGAAACGCTGGATTGAGGAAGGGGCCAAATGGGAAGACCACTGGGCCTATGTTCCACCCCAGTTGCCGAAAATCCCGTCGGCGGGCCAAGATTGGGCCCAAAACCCAATCGATCATTTTGTGGCCGAAAAGCTGGCCGAACAAAAACTCTCCCCCGCAGCGCAAGCCGACCGCCGGACTTTGATCCGCCGGGTGAGCCTTGATCTCATCGGCCTACCCCCCACCCCAGCGCAAGTCAACCGGTTTTTGACCGATCAATCGCCAAATGCCTACGAAAAAGTGGTGGATAGCCTGCTGGCCTCACCTGCGTATGGTGAGCGCTGGGCCGGAATGTGGCTGGACATGGCCCGCTATGCCGATTCCAAGGGTTACGAAAAGGATCAATACCGGAGCATTTGGCAATTCCGCGACTATGTGATCCGGGCTTTCAATGCCGATAAACCTTTTGACCAGTTTACCACCGAGCAACTGGCCGGCGATCTGCTGCCCAACCCCACCGAGGAGCAGTTGGTGGCAACGGCCTTCCACCGCAATACGATGAACAATGACGAAGGCGGAACGGACGATGAAGAATTCCGCACGGCCGAAATCCTTGACCGGGTGAACACCACCTGGGATGTGTGGCAGGGCACCAGTTTTGCTTGTATCCAGTGCCACAGCCATCCCTATGATCCGATCCGCCACGAAGAATATTACAAGTATTTGGCTTTTTTCAACAACACCCAAGATTATGATCGCCCCGATGATCTGCCGCTGCTGCGGGTGTATGCCGATTCGGACAAGGTCAAAATGGCCGATTTGATCCAATGGATCGAACAAAAAGAAAAACCGGCCAATGCCCAGGTTTTTCAAAAAGTGAAGCAGGGCGAAACCAACACCAACCCATCGATTCGGCAGGTGTTGGGCGGTACCCGCACCCAGCATGGCCTTTCGGCGTTTGCCCAGCGGCGGCGGCAAGCATTGCTCCCCAAACTCAACGCCCAAGAATTTGACGAATATGAACGGGTCC
>JBBQXF010000191.1:0-5024 GCA_038209965.1 Cytophagales bacterium
TTTTGAACTCTGTTTTATATTTATTTTTCTCTTTTAAATCCATTTTCCAAAGTTACAATTTATTCTTGTCGGTTTTGAGTTGTCGTTAGTTTTTTGTCCACCGTTGATGGTTAGCACGGTCGTCATAGCATTGGGCATAACGGTTTGCAGCTACCCGAAGGGCGGGACTTTTACCACAAAAATTGATTTGAAAAACTAAACTTCCATTAACCACTAAACTGTCTTTGGAACACGAAACCCCGCCTTTTGGGTAGGTGCTGTTATCGGCTGCCCTTCTATCGTTGCATCGTTTCATATAGCGAATGTATAACGTCTTTTCCAATTTGATAACTGTCTAACACTTCCTGAAATGTCAATGTTGGTGAGCCACCGTGAACATATTTATGGCGACAGATTATTAAATTGGAGTAGTCTGCCCTAACATTTTTTCTTGTCGCATTAAATACGATTTTTTCTCTTGATTTTAATTTTACTTCAAACTTGTCAAGATACTTTATTCCGAATGGTTTAATATGTTGACCTTTTAAGTCGTCAATTTTTATTCTACCATTAATACTTGAAAAATATTTTTCAATAAAATTTCCGAAAACATTATTTTTTTTCTGAGCAAATTCAATGAATATGTCTTTAATGGCTAATTCATAAACAGTAACGGCACTAACTGATAAAAAACCAGCATAGTTCGCTTTAATTGCCGCATCTGTAATTGTATTAACAAAAGGGTTTAGATGTGCAATTAGATTGTCTGTTGAAACGAATCTGTTTTGATATGACATTACTTACCAATTAAATGATTCTTGACATAGGCAAATCTTTCTTTTACGATTTTGGCATCTGTTGTTGCTAAAGTAGTATAGTCAATAAATTTGGGGTCAATCAATAAACTCTCATATTTATCACTAAGGTTTTGAGGTAAATTATTTACGTTATTAATTATAGTGCAAAATATAGAATCGAATAACGATGTGTTCAAAGGACCACGAACTGAAAAAGGTTTTGGTCTAAGTTTAGCATTGATAATTTTGGTTGCTTTCTCAAAGTCTTTTACAAATTTATCAACTTTTCCAGTTGTCGAATTTTGGTATTTCCGAGAAACTTTGCTTAAAAACTCTTTCATAGGCTTCTCATATTCGTCAACATGGTTGCAAAGACCAAATGCTCTTAAAATTAATTCAACATCATTTTGATGTTTGTCAATGAGTTTTTTTCCAATGATATTTCTCCAATCAGAATTTTCATTTAGTTCTCTGAGTTTATTTAAAAAATCACCTCTAAAAACACAATTTCTAATTTCTTGAGGTTTTAATGGTGTCCCACCTGTATTTAGTCTTTCAAAAATGTGATAAACACTTGTGCTTTGGTCTTTAGGTGCTAATTGCCTAATATTAATTGCTCTTAAAACAGATGTTTCAAGTTTGCGTCTATCTTTTTCTTCAAGGTCAACAAAACGTTTGTTGTGAAATGGGTTTTTTTCATTTAATCCAGTAAGTCTAAATATTTGCCTTTTACCCTTTTCATTCTCTTGTCCAAAATAGCCTTCAAGAAAGAAAAACACACTTAGCAATCTTTGTTGTCCGTCAACTACCAAATTTTTGTTTTGCTCGTCTATGTAAAAGAAAACAGGAGGGACAGGCAAGCCAATTAAAAACGATTCAATTAGTAATGAAGATTGTTTCATTGACCAGACAAACTCTCTTTGATAATCAGGAATAGTTATGTCTTTGTCTTTCCACATTTGAGCCAAGCCGCTTAAAGTAAAGTCGGAAGGATAAGTCGTAATGTCATATTCAACAAGGACTTCGTTTTCTTGTTCTTCTTCTCTTTCTATTTCTAAAGTGTCAGTTTGTAATGTCATATTAATATTTTTTGTTGTCAAATATACTTATTGTTTTTGTTGTATGAATGTCGTCATAGGGTTGCCGATAACATCCGTGTAAACGCAACCCTTGCGTTTATTTCCGCTTTATCTGCGGCTGCCCCGTCTGGTTTGCTCAACCTGATAAAACGCTCCACTACTAGGTAATGCCACATCAACGGCGAACCGTTAAGCTTCTGGTTACCCACTTCCTACGTTATACTTGTAGGGTTCTGTAGCGACCAGCGAAAACTTCGCTACCCCATCTCCTCCTTTAAGCGGCTGAATTTCAGGCCGTCTACCCAAATTGCTGGTCAACTTAGCGCTATGTAACCCTGACATCGACCCATAAAATTTATTGCTTCAACGATAAAAATCTCTTTTCAAACCTCCAAATTATTTAAGGGATTTTTTTATTTGGCAATGGTTGCCCCCGTCAATGGTTGCCCCGCAAAGGTTGCCCCCGTCAAAGTCTTTGGCAAACCAACAAACGTGATGGCGGGGAAACCGGCTTTTATCCTGTTTTCTTGTTTGGGGACGATTTTAGTGGCTTTTATCTTAGCAGTTGCGTTTATTTCGATATGCCGGGTGGTAAACGCAATAAAGCTAGCCAAAATACCATGATTCACCGGTTGTTGCGGTGTTCATCGCGCCAAAGCCCCACTGGCGGGGCACAAGTGGGCCTGCCAGTGAAGCTTTGGCGTTTATCCCGCTCATTGGGGCGATAAACGCAACTGCCGGCACGGGGCCGCTGATTTTGCCATCAGCCTTGGCCCACCACCAGTTTGCCGCTCTCTTCCAGCCCGAGGCCAAACAGGGCAAAGTCGTACTTGACCGGATCCCGGGCATCAAAGCCGCGCAGGTGGGCCGTCAGTTCCAGGGCGGCCTCCCAGTCGCTGGCCTTGCGGGTGAGCAGGCCCAGCCGCCGCGCCACCCGCTCCACGTGCACATCGAGCGGGCACACCAGTTGCGCCGGGCGGATGCTGGTCCACAGCCCAAAGTCCACCCCGCCCACCGCCGGGCGCACCATCCACCGCAAGAACATATTGAGCCGCTTGCAGGCCGAGTGCCGGGCAGGAGTGGCCACGTGCTTGCGGGTGCGCGGGGGAGCCTCGGGCAGGCCAAAGAACTGGGTGTGAAAACCGGCCAGGGCTGGTTCCACCGTTGGATCTTGGGGGCGCAGAAATTGGGCAAATGCGGTCTCCAACGACTCGTTTCTTTCGTAGTAATGCCGAAAAAAATGGACAAAATACAACAAATCGGTACCGTTGAAAGTGCGGTGGCAAAAGTGCGTCAATTGTTTGAGATCTTCGGTGGTGTGATCGAGCATAAACCGATGCGGCTGCCCACCAAAGAGGCTGATCAATTCACTGCATTTGTTGATGATCGTGATGCGCTGGCCCCACGCCAACATGGCCGCAAAAAAAGCCATGATTTCAATGTCGGGTTGGTGGACGAAACGGTGGGGAATCTGCACTGGGTCTTGGTAAATAAAACCCGGCTGTTGATAGAGGGCCACTTTTTCGTCCAGCAGTGCTTTGAGCGCGAGTTTGGGATTGGGCATATCGGGAATACAGCGAAAGGGCCAAAGGTAGGGCATCATTCACCCGATTTTCCCTAGCTTTGCTCAATTCTCAACTGTAAATCCCATTTATCCATGAAAAAAATCTACTTCGGGTGGCTGATCTGTCTCTTGACCAGCTCGGCGTTGGCCCAAACCAACCAGCCCGCAATCCCCTCCCTGCGCGAGCGGGCCTTGGCCGAGGATCACCTGTTGGCCGAGCGGTTCCAAACTGTGCTGCCCAAGCTCATGCGCGACAATGGCATCGATTTGTGGCTCCTCATTGCCGAGGAATACAATGAAGATCCGGTCATGAAAACCATGCTGCCCGCCAGTTGGCTTTCGGCCCGGCGCAAAACCATTTTGTTTATTTTTGACCGGGGCGGGCCGGAAGGCTTGGAAATGTTGGCCGTGGCCCGCTACCCGGTGGGCAGCACTTTCAAAGCGGCGTGGAACCCCGACCAAGAACCTGACCAGTGGAAACGCCTCGTACAATTGATCGAGGAGCGCAAACCGAAAAAAATCGCCCTGAATGTTTCCGAAACGTATGCCCATGCCGACGGCCTGAGCCACACCGAACACCAGAACCTGCTGCGCTATTTGCCCCCGGCCTACCAAGCCAGCCTTGTCCCGGGCGAAAAACTCGCCGTCCAGTGGCTAGAAACCCGCACACCGGCGGAAATTGCGATTTATGAAGTGGCTTGCCGCTTGGCCCACCACATCATCGCCGAAGGATTGTCGGAGAAGGTGATCCTGCCGGGCATCACCACCACCGATGATGTGGTGTGGTGGTACCGCGAGCGCGTGGCAGAACTGCGGCTCCAGTCGTGGTTTCACCCCACCGTGGATGTGCAGCGGCCCGACCCCACCAACGACGAGGCCCAGCGGTCATTTGCCGCCCGTCCCGATGGCAAAACCGTGATCATGCCCGGCGATCTGGTGCACATTGACTTTGGCATCGATTATTTGGGGCTGCACACCGACACCCAGCAGTTGGCCTACGTGCTCAAGCCGGGCGAAACCGACGTGCCGGAACACCTCAAAAAAGCCTTGGCGGTGGGCAATCGGCTCCAAGATATTTTGACCAGCCATTTCAAAATCGGGCGCACCGGCAACGAAGTACTCAAGGCCACCATTGATCAAGCGAAAGCCGAGGGCATTGTTCCCCAGATCTACTCGCACCCGGTGGGTTGTCATGGCCACGCGGCCGGCCCGGCCATTGGAATGTGGGACAATCAGGTGAGCGTGCCCGGCACGGGCGATTATCAGCTCCGGCCCAACACCGCCTATGCCATCGAGCTCAATGCCAAAGTGAAGCCCTCCGAGTGGAACGGCAAAGAACTGCGGGTGATGCTGGAAGAGAATGCTTGGCTGGGCGAAGATGGCCGCGTGCGGTACATTGATGGGCGGCAAAAAGAAATATTGACCATTCCCCGCAAGGCTGGCTACCTGCGCCCCTGATGGGCAAAGTTTCAGGCAAAAAAGTTGCCCGTCTGGCCGATGTTGGGCAGGCGGGCAACTTTTTGGTTTCCCCTCATTTACTGCCCGTTTTGCAAAAAGCAATCGCTCTTTTTCCCAAAAGTAATCGGGACAAACTCTTTGGGGGGC
>JBBQXF010000192.1:0-4999 GCA_038209965.1 Cytophagales bacterium
CACTTGTTGGCCACCACCGTTTCATCGTAGCTGGCCGGGGCCGCAAACAAGAAGGGGGCATCCGTCCAGATATCTTTGACAAAGGTGATCCGCTCTTTCATCAGGCCACAGATTTTCGCGGCCTTTTCGGGCGGGCAATCCACCCCGTGGCCGTGCAACTCGGCCACCAATGCTAGGGCCAGCACTGGTTCGGGGGTTGCTTTAAGGTACTGTTGATTGAACCACTTGGCTTTCAGGATGTCAAAACGCGCCCCGGATTTGTTGACCCGATCCAACGAAAAATGGGTAATTAATTCACTTATTTCAAAAATTTCTTGGTCAGTTTCCGGGTGCCAGCCCAGCAGGGCCAGAAAATTGATCAAAGCGGCGGGGAGATAACCAGCCTCACGGAAGCCGGAGGCCGCGGTCGGGGAGGTCGTGGGGGCCTCTTCGCCGTCTTCCTCGCTCAGGGCCGCTGCCCCGTCCCACGAAAGCGGGAATACCGGGAAGCCCAACCGATCGCCGTCGCGTTTGCTGAGTTTGCCCTCGCCCTCGGGCTTGAGCAGCAATGGCAAGTGGGCAAATTGGGGCATTGCGTTTTCCCAACCCAAAAAGCGGTAGAGCAACACGTGCAGTGGGGCCGAAGGGAGCCATTCTTCGCCCCGGATCACGTGTGAAATCTGCATCAGGTAATCATCCACTACGTTGGCCAAGTGGTAGGTTGGCATTCCATCGGACTTGAGCAGTACTTTGTCGTCAATGGTGTTGGCCTGCACGCTCACCAGTCCGCGCACGAGGTCGTGCAAGACCACTTCGCCAGTGGCGGGCACTTTGAGGCGGATGTTGTACGGTCCGCCCGCGGCCAGTCGATCGGCCACTTCGGCGGGGGCCAAGGTGAGCGAGTTTTTCATTTGCAAACGGGAGATACTGTTGTAGCCAAAATAATCGGCTTTTTCGACTTTGGCCCGCTCGCGCATGGCCTCCAGTTCCTCGGCGGTGTCAAAGGCATAATAAGCGTGGCCATTGGCCACGAGTTGCAGCGCGTAGTCCTTGTAAATGGGCTTGCGCTCCGACTGGCGGTAGGGGGCGTGCGGCCCGCCCACCCACGGGCTTTCGTCCAGCTCGATGCCGCACCACTCGAGCGAGCGCCGGATGTAGTCTTCGGCCCCGGGCACGAAGCGGGTTTGGTCGGTGTCCTCGATCCGGAGGATCATGGTGCCGCGGTGTTGGCGGGCAAACAGGTAGTTGTATAAAGCAGTGCGCACGCCACCAATGTGGAGCGGCCCGGTTGGGCTGGGGGCAAAACGGACGCGGACAGGTCTGGTCATGTGAGCTATTTGGGCTTTGTTTTGGGTCAAGCAAGGGCAAAATTACCCCAAGTTGGCGAACTTAATTTATGTTAAGTCTGACTGGAATCAAATTGGGGGTTGAGGATTGACCCCGATCCTGCTTATTTTTGGCCCATGAACAGGGTTTTGATTGCCATTGTCAGCTTGGGCCTTTGGACGGCCTGCACCGGGAGCGACGAGCCGGCGCGCACCGCCCCGGCCAAACTGCTCACCCAGGAGCAGGTGACCAGTATTTTGACCGATGTCACCTTGGCCGAGTCGGTCGTAACGGTTTCGGGCCTGAGCTTTCAGGATGCGCTGTCCCGTTATGATCTGTACGAGCGCGAAATCCTGCGCAAAAATGGCGTGGACAGTACCGCCTACCGCCAAAGCTACCGCTATTACATGAGCCACAACAGTGATATGGAGGCCATTTTCAAGGCCCTGAACGATTCGTTGACCAAGCGGCGCGATGCGTATATGAAACTGCTGGATGTCAAGGGTATCCGGTGATTTTGCCCAAAGTGGCCAGCGCCAACTGGACGGGTTGCACCAAAACGGACTTTTCCTGACTGGAAGCATAAATCATTGAAAATCAAAGTACTTGCTCATAAAATCGCTAGCATCGCTTTAAGCTTGGTAAACCAACCAAATGTGGGAAATCATTGGAAATCAAACGGGCCACATCCTATAATTCCCCAATTAGATTATTCTTGATATATTGCCCAATCAAACCGTACTTTTGGCCCCCAATCATTCTCAAACCATGAACAAAGTTGTCAACAATGCCATCGAGGCCATTGCCGGACTGCAAGACGGGATGACCCTCATGCTGGGCGGCTTTGGGCTGTGCGGCATCCCCGAAAACAGCATTGCGGCCATTCTCCAGCACGGGGCCAAATACCTGACCTGCATTTCCAACAATGCCGGAGTGGACGATTTTGGCCTTGGCCGGCTGCTCCAGACCCGCCAAGTCAAGAAAATGGTGTCATCCTACGTGGGCGAAAACGCCGAGTTTGAGCGGCAACTGCTGGCGGGCGAGCTGGAAGTGGAACTGCTCCCGCAAGGCACATTGGCCGAGCGCATCCGGGCGGGCGGGGCGGGCATCCCCGCGTTTTACACCCCAGCGGGCGTGGGCACCGAAGTGGCCACGGGCAAGGAAGTACGGGAGTTTGATGGCAAAATGTACCTGCTCGAGCAGTGGCTCCGGGCCGATTTCGCCTTTGTCAAAGCTTGGAAGGGCGATACCATGGGCAACTTGGTTTACAAGGGGACTGCCCGCAATTTCAACCCGATGATGGCCACCGCCGCTACTATCACCATCGCCGAGGTGGAAGAACTGGTGCCCGCCGGCACGCTCGATCCCAACCAAATCCACACCCCGGGCATTTATGTCCAGCGGATTTTCCAAGGGGCCAACTACGAAAAACGGATCGAACAGCGCACGGTGCGGAAGGGGTAGGGCGCGCGGGGACTGGTAGGGTGCGGCCCATTTTGCTGGTGCGTTCCCATTTTTCCCCTATCTTTACCACCACACTTTTACCTAGACGAAACCCGTAGTGGAACCGAAAATTTTACCCCTGATCACCAACGATGCCGTTGTGCTTGGCCTCCTGTTGGGCATTTTGGCCTTGGTATTTTACACCTCCTCGCTCCGGTCGGCTTTTTGGAAAAACTTCTACACCTTCGTGCCCAGTTTGCTGCTGTGCTATTTCCTGCCTTCGTTGCTCAACACTTTCGGGGTCATCTCGGGCGAGGCCTCGGGGCTGTACAAAATGGCCTCCCGCTACCTGCTGCCCGCCAGTTTGGTTCTGCTCACCATCAGCATTGATTTTCGGGCCATTGTGCGGCTGGGCCCCAAGGCACTCATCGTTTTTTTGGCTGGAACGGTGGGCGTGGTCATTGGTGGGCCCATCGCGATGCTGCTCGTGGCCCTGCTGGATCCGAGCATTTTGGAACCTACGGGCCAAGACGAGCTCTGGCGGGGCCTGGTCACTATCACGGGCAGTTGGATCGGGGGCAGTGCCAACCAAACAGCCATGAAAGAGGTGTTCCAAGTCAGTGATCGGCTGTTCTCCGCCCTGATCGCCGTCGATGTGTTCGTGGCCAATATCTGGACTGCTTTTTTGCTGTTCGGGGCGGGCCGCTCGGCGCAGATCGACCGCTGGCTCCGGGCCGATTCCTCAGCCATCGATCAAGTAAAAAATCAGATCGAGAAATTCCGCGAAGGAATATTGCGGATCCCCACCACCCAAGACACCATGATGGTCTTGGCCGCTGCCTTTGTCTGCACCGGGTTTGCGCACTGGTGCGCCGATCTTATCGTGCCCCGGCTGGAAGACAACCGGGCCTTTTGGGAAAGCATTTATTTGGGATCCATTATTTCCGGGTTCTTTTGGGTTGTGCTCATTGCCACCACTGCGGGCCTGCTGCTCTCCTTCACGCGGGCCCGGGAACTGGAGGGCGTGGGGGCTTCGCGGATCGGCAGCGTGTTCATTTATGTCTTGGTCACCACCATTGGGATGCAAATGGACATCTTGGCCATTTTTGACAACCTCATTTTTTTCCTGATCGGGGTGATCTGGATGTTGGTCCATATCGGGGTGCTGCTCTTGGTGGCGTGGCTGATCAAGGCCCCCTATTTCTTTGTGGCAGTGGGCAGCCAAGCCAATATCGGCGGAGCGGCCTCGGCCCCCATTGTGGCCTCGGCGTTTCACCCGGCCCTTGCCCCGGTGGGCGTGCTGCTGGCGGTGCTCGGCTACGCGCTGGGCACGTATGGGGGCTGGCTGAGCGGGCTGGTGATGCAGTGGCTTTATGTGGGGTTGCGTTGAAAATCAGTTGGGGACGACAAAAACCGGTGAGGGCGCGAAGATTTTGTTCGGTCACTCACGCTCCGCAAAGCGTGGCTAGCTGTCATTGTAATCGAGAACAAGGTAGCCATGACCCAAAAAAATCCTGAACGGATGACACCCTTTCAGGATTTTACGCCGGAATTGGCCGCTGGTCTATCATCGTTGCCTCCCCCCGGGATTTTAAATGGTTGGTGTAACATCATTTGGGCACTCGCCACAACTATTTTTCCACTCATCGGGATGGTAAATGATTAAGATCCAGTTCAATCATTGGCATAAATCATTTTAATCCCGGTAGAATTGAATTAACCAAAACCAACCGCTTATATTGCTGGTTCATCTACTGCCAATAATCCCTCCTTCACTTCAACAAGCCATGATCAATGGATTACCTAAGGAAAGAATTGTATGAGTGGATAAAATCAGATGGGGCCCTATTTGATTTTATCCAAGAACATGCCCCCGATGGGCTTTGGTACTGGGATTTGGAAAAGCCCGAAAACGTATGGTTCAATCCCAAATATTGGCAGTTGCTGGGGTATGATTTGGCCGAGGCGCACGCCAGTGGCCGCGCTTGGCAACCGATGATTTTCCCGGCTGATCGCCCACTGGTCGCCGAGCTGGCCGAGCCCCAATCGGGCCAGCCCAATGACCGGGCCGTTCGGTATTTGCATAAAAATGGCCAACTGATCTGGGTAAACTGCCGAGTAAAAGCCATCCACAACGCTGAGGGGCAGCCCATCCGGCTGTTGGGGGGGCACACCGACGTGACAAAAGCCCACGGGAACCATCCAGTCGGCCCGGCCAATCTGGTCTTGCACCAATTGATGTTGGATCACT
>JBBQXF010000193.1:0-4864 GCA_038209965.1 Cytophagales bacterium
CATCATGCCGTATTCGGTTCCGTCGGCAGCATCGGCCACCACCAGTTTTGGGTAAGCAAGTTCGCCAAATTTTTCGGAATACATTTTGACCAATAAACCGACAAACTGGGGCGTTTCCTGCCATTTTCCGGCGTGCGGCTCACGGGCCAGCACCACGATCCGTTTACCGCTCCACTTGATCTCGCCTATGCGATAGGTTGGGTCGGCGGTGAAAGCAAAATTATGCACCTGTTCGGCCCTGAACCGCCAGGTCTTGGTCTGGCCCGGCACGCGGGGAATGATTACCGAAGGGGCTTGGTACAATGGCTTCTGGGCAAAATTTTTCAAGTCCAATTGTTGGCGCAGGGCCGGGGGCAACACCTCCAACTCATTGATCAACAGTCCTGTCCCTTCCACAATATACTCTTGGGGCAAGGTGAGGGCGACGTTGAAAACCCCAAAATCAGCGTAATATTCTTTGTCCAAGTGTTGGTCGGCGTGCCAGCCGTAGCGGTCATAAACACTCACCACCGGATACCAGTGCACGCCGTTGTAGTGCTTCACCCCGTAGGCCCGGAACATTTTCATCCGGCGGCGCAGAGAGCCCCCATCGTCAAAATAGGTGCGGAACTTCATCTCCACGATCAACGAATCGCCGGGGCGCAAGGGCTGGTTCAAGCTGACTTGCAAAATAGTATTGTCCAAGGATGACTTGACCGAATCGCCGTTGACCCGCAAGCGATCGATGACTGTGCCCAAGCCAGCTTTTTCGTTGCGGCCGAACTTGACCGGGACATTGTTTTGTAAATTTAAATGGTGGTAATATGAACCGGGCTGAAAGGCATTGGCGTACAGGTGAAAATAAAGTTCGCGCAGGGTGTTGGGCGACTGGTTGTGGTAAACCAGCCGGTAAGATTTGCCAATCAATACGTCCTTTTCATCGTCCAGTTCAGCTTCAATGTCATAGCGCACACGCTGTTGCCAGTATTGCGCCCAACTGGCGGGAGGGTAGAGCAGGGCCATTGCCAGCCCCAAAAAAACAAACACAGACTTCATCAAGGGAGCGGTTATTTTGGCAAATTAGTAGCAAACAAGCAGAAAGTTTTTCCCGGCCCCGCAATTTCCTGTAATTTAGCGGTCAAACTCCATGCCCTCCATGTCTTTGACCCAGACGATTTACGAGACTTTCCGTAGTACCTATCCGGGCCAGCCCCAGTTGTTCCGGGCACCGGGCCGCATCAACTTGATTGGTGAACACACCGACTACAACGAAGGTTTTGTGCTGCCCGCCGCCATTGACAAGGAAATGGTTTTTGCCATTGCCCCGAGCGTCACTGATCGCTCCCGGGTTTACGCATGGAATTTTCACACTGAATATAAATTTGATATTTCTCGGATTTTCCCGGCAGAAAAGCCGTTCCGTTGGGCCAATTACTTGCTCGGGGTCGTCCAGCAAATCCAGAGCTTGGGCTTTGAGGTTCCTCCGTTCAACTGCGTATTTGGCGGCAATGTGCCCTCTGGCGCGGGCATGTCGTCCTCGGCGGCCATTGAATGCGGGCTGGCCACGGCCTTGAACAGTGCTTTTGGCTTGGGCTTGGAGCCGTTGGTCCTGGCCCAGTTGGCCCAAAAAGCCGAAAATGAATTTGTGGGGATCAAATGTGGCATCATGGATCAATTTGCCTGCATTTTTGGCCAGGCCGACCAAGTGATCCAGTTGGACTGCCGGTCGTTGGCCCATTCGTACTTCCCGCTGATGCTGGGCGACTACGAACTGCTGCTCTGCGACTCGGGTGTGCGCCATTCGTTGGCCACATCGCAATACAACACCCGCCGGCAACAGTGCGAGGCTGGGGTGCAGCTATTGCAAACGGTTTATCCCAACCTTGCCAGCCTGCGCGATGTGACCCCTGACATGCTCACTGCGCAAGCCCACCGGTTTACGCCGATCATTTTGCGGCGCTGTCATTATGTAGTGGCCGAAAACCAGCGGGTGACCGACACTTGCCACCATTTGCAAGCCGGTGATTTTGCGAAAGTGGGCCAAAAGCTTTACGAATCGCACCAGGGCTTGCAAATGGATTATGAGGTCAGTTGTGTTGAACTGGATCGGCTGGTCGATTTGGCCAAAGATGATCCCCAAGTGGCGGGGGCCCGCATGATGGGCGGTGGCTTCGGGGGCTGTACCCTCAACCTCATCCGCCGGGGGGCAGTGGAAACCTTCGTTGAAAAAACCACCCAATCCTACAAAAAAACCACGGGGATTGACCTAAAAACGTACCAGATCAGTTTAGCCCCGGGGGCTGGGCCGGCAAGTTTGGGGTAAAACGCGACAACTAATCCGCTGCTTCGGGCCCGATCTCGTTCACTTCATCCAGCAAATCTTTGGGCAAGGGTAAGTCTTTGAGGTTATTGAGGCCAAAATAATCCATAAATCTCTGGGTGGTTCCGTAGATCAACGGCCGGCCCACTGCTTCAGATTTGCCCCGGATCTCGATCAGTTCTTTTTCCAATAATTTCTGGATGGCATAATCGCAGCCCACCCCCCGAATCTGCTCCACTTGGGCCTTGGTCACGGGCTGTTTATAGGCAATGATGGCAATGGTTTCCAAGGCCGCATTGGAGAGCCGCTTTTTGGCGGTCTGCTTGAGCAATATATTGACACTCGGCTGGAAATTGGGCTTGGTAAGGAACTGGTGGCCACCGCCCGTGGCCACTATGTGAAATGCCTGGTCACTGGCCCGGTAATGGCCCACCAGATGCGCCAGAGCGGCTTCAATATCCGCCATAGGGACTTCAGTGCCCAGCAGTTCGGTGAGGCAATGCTGGATTTCGGCCCCAGTAACGGGCTGGGGCGAGCAGAAGATCAAAGCTTCTACATTGCCCGTCAAGAAAGGGGAAATGGGTTCCATCACGCTAAAAAAATCAGAAAAAAACCGAACAGCCAGAAGAGGTTGCCCGGTGGGTGGTCTAAACTGCGCATCGAGCTATCGCTTGTTTTTCTTGGCCTCGATGGAATGCTGGGTATGGGGCACGATCGCCAATCGCTCTTTGGGGATCAATTTGCCCGTGTCAATGCACAGCCCGTAAGTTCCATTCTTGATGCGGATAATGGCGTTCTCCAACTGGGTAACGTACTTTTGAGTGCGGGCAGCCTGCTGGTTCAATTGTTCTTTTTCCAAGGAATCGGCCCCGTCCTCCAATGATTTCAGTGCGTTGAGGTCGTCGCTGCCCATTCCTTTGCGGGTAATGGACTCTTTTAAGTGCGCCAGATCCACCCGGGCTTGTTTTAGTTTAGCGGTGATCAAGACTTCAAACTCTCTTAAATCGGCCTCTGAATAGCGTAATTTATCCTCTACTTTCATGTTCGGGTGCCTAATTTGAATTTGGGTGCAAAATTAGGCAAATCTGGACAAATCCAATAGGATGAAGCCCTATATTATTGATAATTAACAATTGTTCCCGTTTGTCACTCGTTCCGTTCATGCCCACGCAATATCCACAGTCGCCAAATTGCGAAGCTGGCCACCAGCCTATCCGACACAAATATTTTCCGCTTGAGTGTGTGCTCAACAAGTTCCGGTTGGTCTTATGCCACCGAGTGCCCACATTAAAGATCCATTTTGACCAAAAATAACCCGTGAATTTTTAAAGTGACACAAAAAATAAATGCTTGTTGGGCAACCCACAGCTTTGTTTTTGGGGAATTTGCCCCATCTGTGAAATTCCCCACCTCGCCAACCCTCCATACCCTCGGTGGCCAATTAACAAACCTTATGAACCGGGCCGAACAAGGGGCAAGTTAATTTTGATACCTTTGCCATTTATTGATCAAAACAAGCCACGATCAGTGTACACATTATTGGCGCAAAAGAGATTTTTTTGGCTGGCCATTGGCCTGTTTGCCTGCCTGCTCGCCCGCAATCCATTGCGCGCCCAAGATCTGGGCACGCCGGTCGGGGAGGCAGATACGACCAAAAAAGCCAAGACCGACTCGATCAAATACGGCCCCAACACGGTGTTCTTTTTTTTTGAAGATGAACTCTACCGCAACCGGGCCAGCGCGCGCAACCCGGATACGCTGCTCCACAACCGCCACCGCTACAACGCCGTGCAGGCCAATGGCAATACCTGGCAGGATCTGGGGGTGAATGGCCAAGCCGCGGCCCCGATTTTTTACCAATTCCCTACCCAGATTGGCACCCGGTTGGGCCCATTGGTGTACGATTGGTACCAGTTGGATCCGGCCCAAGTGCCCCATTACAACAGCTATTCGCCCTTCACCGACATTGACTATGTGCAAGGGGGCAAGGGCCGCCCGCGCATCCGCATTGCCCACTCTCGCAGCATCCGGCCCAACTGGAGCTACACCCTGCACTTTCGGCGGATGGAAGCCAACCGGATTTTTAACCGGGTGGCCTACCGCAACGATGCCATCGTGGCTAACCAGACCTATGGGGCCCAGACCCGGTATTTTTCCAGAAAAGAGCGCTACAAGCTGCTGGCCGGGATTTACCTCTACGAACATTCGGCGCGGGAAAACGGGGGCTATACTTTCAATGCCACCGGGATTGATGCGCTCCGCAACTTGAACGACCTACTGGAACTGGAAGACACCCGCCTGCGCTACCGGCTGCTCGCCCCGGGGCAAGTGCAACAGAACGCCACCGCCCTGCCCACCGGGCGGCAAAGCAAAACCACTTTCCGGCTCTACCACCAATTTGACTTTTTCAAGGACTCGGTCAAACGCGACAAAAATGAGCTCCAACTGTTCCACCTGATCGAGATCAGCAACTTGCGCCGCTCCTACACCGACGAACGCTGGCAGGCCAACCTGCCCTTCTACCAGCAAGTGCCTTTTGTGGTCGAGCAGCGGAGCGGCCAGATC
>JBBQXF010000194.1:0-4829 GCA_038209965.1 Cytophagales bacterium
GCAAAATGAGCCCATTTCCTACCCATCCGATGATGAAATCGGGCTGCTGGTCAATGCGTACAACAAAATGCTGATCCAACTCGAGGCCAGCAAGGATGCCTTGGCCCGTAGTGAGAAGGAGTCGGCCTGGCGCGAAATGGCCCAGCAAGTGGCGCATGAGATTAAAAATCCCCTCACGCCCATGAAACTGACCATGCAGCACATCCAGCGCGTGCTCGGCGACGAAAACCCCCGGATCCATAAATCTATTGGGATCCTGCTCAACCAAGTGGAGATCTTGAGCGATATTGCCACTTCTTTCTCGGCTTTTGCCAAAATGCCAATTCCCCAAAACGAAGAATTTGAAATTACCGAAGTGCTTCGCCAAACGGTGCTGCTCTACACCAATGACGGACAAGCTGAAGTAAAATTGGAGATCGAGGAAGCGGGCCAGTTTTATGTCAATGGCGATAAAGCCCTCACCGGGCGCATCTTGACCAACCTGATCATCAATGGTATCCAGGCAGTGCCCAACGACCGCACACCCCACATCCGGGTGTCCCTGCAACGAGTGGGGGCCGACAAAGTGCGGATCGAAGTATCGGACAATGGCACCGGCATTGCCGAAAGCATCCGCCACAAAGTGTTCCTGCCCAACTTTAGCACCAAATACACTGGCTCTGGCATTGGGCTGGCCTTGGCCAAGCGCGGTATTGAACATGCCGGGGGGCGGATCTGGTTTGAGACCGAAGATGGTTTGGGCACGTCCTTCTTTATCGAGCTGCCGCTGCTCAACCACCAACCCCGCTTGATTGGGCTAACTGCCACGGTAGAAAGTTAAAATTAGCTAAAGTTTTGCTTCAACTGCGCAACAACAATCGAGTTTTCTCTGGTAAACCATTCCATAATTCAATTTGTTGCATAACTTTGCCCTCCCAAAATTGACAATTTAATAAAATGGCAAAAGATACAACGGGCATTGAGGAGCTATTTGAAAACCCTGAAGCCTTACAAGATCAACTCACTAAAACCGAGCAGTTTGCGAAGCAAAACCAAAATTTGATCATTGGTGTCACGGTTGGTATTGTGATGGTGGTTGGCGGTTTGATGTACAACCAATGGAACAAGGCTGAGCAAAACAAGAAAGCACAGGCCGAACTCTTTCCGGCGATCTTCTATTTCGAGAAAGACTCGCTCGGCAAAGCATCCAAGGGCGATAATGGCATCAATACCATTGGCTTTGAGAAAATAGCCAAGCAATACGGTGGCACCCAAGGAGCTGGCCTTGCCAGTTTCTACCTCGGAGTGAGCAAGTTGCAGGAAGGCAAGTATGACGAAGCCATTAACTACCTCAAAGATTTTTCGGCCAACGATTTGCTGATCCAAGCCCGGGCTTACAGCCTGATCGGTGATGCGTACATGGAAAAGAACGACTTGGACGAGGCCATTGTGTATTATAAGAAAGCGGCTGAACATCACCCCAACGAGTCGTTCACCCCCACTTATCTCCTTAAATTGGGATTGGCCCACGAGCTTAAGAAAGACTTTGCGAATGCCGCATTGGCTTATCGCACCATCACCACTGATTTTAAGGAATCAACGGATTTTGTGCTGGCCCAAAAGAAATTGGCCCGGGTAGATTTTATCCTCAACCGGAGCACCAAATAAAGTAGTCGATGTGCCACGAAGTAAAAAGCCCTTGGCAAAACTGCCAAGGGCTTTTTTTTGGACAGCCAGTTCGCCCCAAACTAAGATTGTGGCTTAATCATATAAATGGCAAACGGCCAACAGTTTTTCAGGGTTGAGGATCCGGATCCTTCGTTTGTCTATTTCAATTATTTTTTCTTCCTTGAGTTCCGAAATGATACGAATGGCAGTTTCCTTAACTGTACCTACAAAACTGGCCAGATCCTCGCGGGTGAGGGTAATATAGTCGCCATCGTTGCAAGCTCCGGCCAATAGCATCAATGCTTCGGCAATCCGGCCGCGCACTGGCTTATAGGCAATGTCACCGATTTTGGTTTCCACCTCATCCGCTTCTTTACAAATAGTTTGTACCAGCGAATCGTAAAACTGGTTGTTGTTGCGGATGAGGGCAAAAAAGTCTGCTTTCGGGATAAGGCAGATGGTGGCATCTTCAATCGCGATGGCCGAATGGGTATAACGAGATTTGGAGATTAAGGACCGGTAGCCCAAGAAATCGCCTGGCCGGGCAATCCGCAAAATCTGCTCTTTGCCATTACTGCTCGACTTGCTCAATTTTACTGCTCCCGAACTGATGCAGAACAAGCCAATGGGAGGGGCATATTCGTAAAAAATATACTGGCCTTTCTTGTATAAATTGGCTGTTTTGGCGGAGTTTACTTGTTCAATCTCAGATATTTGGCACACGCTAAAAAGCGAATCGTCCCTCGATTTGCAATTCTTACATTTAGGTGAGACAAGTTTCATGGCATTACAAGTGATGCGTTTATTCGTTCGGCTTGTAACAAAAGTAGCGAAACTATTCATGAACTCCCAACATTTGCCTGTTTGGTGGCCCATATTTCAATAATATCAGTGGACCAAACCTTGGCCAAAAGAATTTGGTCAAGGTTTGGTCCACTGATATTTCACGGATGAAGTATTGGCTAAAGTTGTGGGTTAAATAGCCAATTATTTTTTCAGGATCAATAGAGGAACTTCGGAGTGGAAGGTCAGGCCCTTGCTTACACTGCGCTCAAAAATTCGCTCCAAGAAACCTCGGTTTAGGTGAAGTACGACCAATAAATCAGTGTTGTGTTCCTGCAAGTAATGCTCGAGTCCCTTTTGCACACTGTCAGCGCGGCGCAGGGCAAAATCCAGCCGATCCACGGGGGTAAACCAATAAGTTTCACGTAGCACTCCCATCTCCACTTTGTCATTGGTGAAGGTTTCGGCGTTGGTATTGATGTGTAGGCAAGTAATCTTGGAATCAAAATTATTGGCAAAATCAATCAAACCATCAATCACCTTAATATCTTGTTCATCAAAATTGGTTCCGTACACGATATTGTCAAAGCCTTTGTATTTGACTCCCTTGGGCACGGCTAAAACGGGCACTTTGACCCGATCCGCTACAGCCGAAGTGACCGATCCAAACAAAAATTTCTCAATCCCGCTGGCCCCTTTGGTTCCCATGACCACCATTTTATACTCATCAGTGTCGGTCATATCGGCCACATCATCCACCGCAATACCCATTTTTACAACTTGGTGTATTTTCAAGGGTTTTCCGGTGTCATACACCTGTTTGGCCAAATCCTGACACAGTTCGGCCATTCGGTTATCCCACAATTTTTGTTGTTCTTCCAACTGTATTCCGACGTACCCGATCGCCACTGGGGCGTAGTCGGTGTCGGTCATTACGTGGTAGCCATGATAGAGCATCACTTCCGCCCCAGTTTTTTTTGCTATGGCAATGGCAAAATCCAGCGCATTGAGGGAGCACTCGGAGAAGTCGATCGGTACAAGTAATTTGCTCATGACATTGGTGTTTAATTTTTCCCAAAGTTCATCATTTGTTACAAATTATTCGGTGACTTGGCGCAGTGGATAAGGTGACTTTAGTCATTTTTGGGCTGGGTGGGCCGGCAGGAGTGGCCAAGAACCAAAAAACGGGCAGAACAATCAATGTTGCCTGCCCGGTTTTTGGATGGTGCCCCTTAGTTTTGGTATTTCTGCCGCAGCTCATCCACTTGTTTCATCTTGATGGCCCGCAGATCGTTCTCTTTTTCCTCGATCCACTTGATGATCGGGTATTTTTTATCAGAGTGCTTTTGGTGATAATACACGTATTGAACTTTGAACTCGGTAAAAATCTCGGCGTAAATGTTTTCAATCATCTCAAAATTGGCTCTGGGATTGGTCTTGAGCCGCTGCAATTCATCGTTTTCGCTCAAAATCAGGGCTTCCATGCCCGCGATTTGCGCCCGGATCACTACAGGCCGCTTGCCCCCCTTGGCTTTGGCCGCCTCTTTAGCGTTCTTGATCGCGTCGCGGAATTCCACAAAAGCCATCTCATCGATAAAAAAGTCGGCGGAGCGATATTCGGGCCGGATCACAAACCCGATCAAATCTTCATTGGACATCAGTTGGCGGAGCATCAACTGCTGCTTCCAGTGGTTGATTTTCTCGTAATCCTTGATGGCCAGTTTATCCCAGTTTTTGCCATAATATTCGATCCAAAGGGAGGAGTCAATGGGGTTTTTCATCAGGGACTTCCACACGTCGGGGACTTTCAACGGGTCGTGGATCCAATCGCTGGCATTTGCCCCGGCTGCTTTGGCCGTGCCTTGGGCTTGTGCACCAAAGACCACGAAAAAAAATGAAATGAATAAAAAGAGCTTGCCCGTAGGGATCGGAAAAGTAGTAGTTGCCATAATATCAAAGCCTTGCTTAATATCGGGAAAATAACAATTTCCGTGCCTTTATCGCCAGCGTTATTTGCCAAGGGCCAACCGCCTGATTTTTAGGTTACGATAATGCACCTCATCCCCATGATCCTGTAACAACAAATGGCCTTGGGCAGCTTCGCCAAAGCGGCCGTGCAGGTTGTAGTTGGGGGCGGCATATTTGCTCTGCGC
Source organism: Cytophagales bacterium (assembly GCA_038209965.1). Taxonomy (GTDB): domain Bacteria; phylum Bacteroidota; class Bacteroidia; order Cytophagales; family Thermoflexibacteraceae; genus JALONO01. The sequence goes on from JBBQXF010000194.1 coordinate 4,584, forward strand.
CACTGCCTGGCGGAAAGCCTCGCCGCCACGTTCATATTCCACCACTTTGTAGCCGTTGAGCCAATGCTCCACCTGCTTGCCATTGACCACGATCCGGGCGTGGTTCCATTGGCCAATTGGCTTGACGGACTTGCCGTGGGCCGGGATCAGATCATAGAGCGATCCTACAGTCCGGTTGCCATTGCTCCCTTTTTTGGCATCGGGGTGTTTGTCGTCGTCCAACACCTGAAACTCCAAACCAAAGGC
>JBBQXF010000195.1:0-4470 GCA_038209965.1 Cytophagales bacterium
TTCTCGACCTTTTACCAAATCCCCCTAAGATACAAACTAGCTCAAAAAGTGCTTGCAGTTGCGCAAAGGTGAATACGGTATTCGAAATTAGACCCAAAGTAATTTCAAATTTTTGTTTGATTTTAAAGGCTTTTTGTCTCATAAATGACTTGTGTGGTACAAGCACAGCCTCTTCGGTCTGCATATTCAAGGGTTTCGCCCGAATTATCACCCTACTCCTCCCACCACTTTCCCCATCTGTCCCTCCAAAAATCAGCGATTCTTGTTCTTTGAGGGTTTTCAAATCCAAATGCCCATTCATCGCCCGCCACCAAAACCTTAGCGCGCCCTTGATCGAGGGCGGTCTTAGTTCAGGGGTGGTGCCATCTGCTCCAGAGAGGAACATCGGCGTGATCGTTTCGCAGGTGAAGGTAATGGTGTGCATCGGTCGGTTTAGGTTGGGTTATGGTTGAGCTTCTTTTTTGAGTTGTCGGACTACGCCATGCCCCAAGCTGTCGCTCTTGCCCAGTCCCAGATCGTTGGGCAGGAACACGTTGGTGCTAAATTGGAGGTTGAACCCCAGTAATTTGGTGCCTTTGACGTTCACCGGCCGCACTTCGCCCAGCTCAGTGATTTTGCATTGCACGGGTCGCTCTTCGCGCGGTGGCAGGGTCCAGCCGATCCCTTTGGCCAAACTGATCAGGTTGCCCACGAGCTTGGTTTCCAGCAGGTGGATTTTGCTGGCCAAGCTGGGTTCGCGCTGGTAATCGGAGTAGCTGTCCTGATCCAGGGCCACCCAGTTGTGCAGTTGGTAGGTCGTGGGCCGATCCCACACTTGCATGGTGTAGGTCTGGAGGTCAAGGCGTTGGATTTTCATTTCCAGCGTATGCCGCCCCAAGTTCAGGGTCCAGTCGCGCTGGCCAAAGAAGTGGTGCACGGCATCCACGCCCTCGCCCAAGCACACGATCAGCGGGTTGGTGCCCAGCCGTTTGTACTGGATCAGGGGGTAGCTGTAGCGGAAGCCCGTCCCGGCGTGGTTGTGGAACAGGGTATGTTCCAGCCCCGCTTTTTGGGCCACGGCCCCCCGGAAGGCGGGCAGCTCGTGGGCCGCCAACTGGCCGTCAAACTGGATGCGCAAAAACCTGAGCTGGTGTACCATGCTTTGTTGAATTGCTTACTTAGTGCACAAGATAACTTAGAAAAACCATGCCTACTTTTAAACTACTGTTTATTAGATAGTTGACCACTGGTAATGCGGCTTTGACCATCAACTTCTGATGTTTGACCATCTAATTTTGCGTCAAATTACACGTTTTTTACGATATACAATAGGGTGCTGAATTTTTTTTTTGGTTTTTCGCCAAGAACTTCTTCAGGGTAGTCTTTCTGGTCACTTTTTGGCAGTCCAGGGTCACCATTTGGAAAAGACCGGGGGATTTGTCCCGTAGTTCAGCCACCCTGGCGGGCCAACGGCGGTTTGCCTGTATTGTCAAGTGCCGATGTGCAAATTCAGGTTTATCAAACACGAAGTTTTATTGATTCTCGGCTTGAACTGGCCGATTTGCACTTCAAGCCTATCTGGCTTTATTTATGCCAAATAAATTGATGATTTGGCTCTTCAATTTATAAATTTCACGGCAAATTCAGGCCATTTTCCGCTAAAACCGGATTCTTGGTGGCCAAGCAGTTGCGCTTATGGCTCTGGTAGTTCGCACAAACACAATCAAACACTAAAGCGCGTATCAGTTTAAATTACAGTCATTGATCATGCAATTAGTTGTATTCTGATTTAAAAATTATCCAATTCATTAAAATACTCGGAAAATGTTGTCGGTTTGGAAGTCCTAAACGGTGCGCCCCAGCGACTCAACCTAGCATTGTATTATTGCTGAGCTTGCATTGGCTGGATCCGAGGCTATTGGACTTACTGAACAGGGTCTTCGGGCAAGCCTACCTTGCAAGTGCGCCAATGGATGGACAAATTGGGAATTTTATGGCTCACTGTCCAAACGGACTTATGAGAATTGCTGATTATTACACTCGTTGCCAATGCTCGGGGAGCAGGCCCACGGTGTCAGCATTAGCCACCGGATCGGCATACCACCCTTGGGGGACGATCACCTGCCCGTTTGCCCGGTTGGCCAGCCAAGCCGCCCACCAACCAAAAGTACTGTTGGGGATGATAAAGTGCTGGCATAACGTCATCAAATGGAGATAATTGCCAAATTTGTGGCCCTTGTGCGTGTGATCCACAAAGGTAGTGCGGAGGGGGAAACGCAGGTTGGCCCGACACCAAGCCACGTCATCAGCGAAAACGAATATGGCGGCATCACCCAATTGCGCGTGCAGGTACGCCACGGCCCGGGTGTAGTAGTCAGCACCGACAAAGCCATGAAAACTGGCTGACTTAGCATTGTCAACAAAATCGGCCCGCCGCACATTCAGACAGATCGACTGACCTTGGCAGATGGCATCGGTCAGTTGGGCCGACGCATCCAATAATGGCGTTTTGAAAGTGAAATCTTGGCGGATAATGGCCTCAACTGGGGCAAAATAACGGTAGCTCTGCCAAAAACCTTGGAGAAACGCTTGGTCTGGGGTTGACATCACCTCGGCATTGAAAGATTTTGATTTTTCCTTGACCAATGATAAGGAATGAGAAAGTCCAAGTTTGGCCAATTTATCTTGCAATGCGTTTAAGCGCCAGTGGCGGTTGAGTTGGGCTTTGGCCAAGTCCCACTGATGGGCTTTCGCAAGACTGGGCAGGTTGAAAATGTCCAAATCATAGTCGCGGAATACCATGCCGGGTGTTGGCTGGCGATCCAATAGAGCGTGCAGATCGAGCTTGAGCAAAGTGGAATGCTTCAGCGACAGGCAGCGGCCAAGGGCATATTGGAACATTTGGTTGCCCATGCCGCCGGCAAGTTGGGTGATGATCATACGTTTATTTTCCCAACCAAGCTTGGCGCAAGCGCAATTGGGCCTCAGTTGGGTTTTTTACGGGGGCCAAAAACTGTTGGTCGATGTATTTGGTGGCATACAACTGCACTTTTACTTTCTGCTTCTTGGCTTTTTGGTTGCCAGACTTTTCGCGCTCCACCACCATGCTAACCACTTGGTTGGGTTTCCCTTTTTGCAGAATAGCCCCCACAATCTCAAAATAGTTGTCCACCGAAACGGTCATTCCGTTAATGGAAATAATTTTATCCCCCACTCTATAGGATAGTTTGTCGGCGTTTTCCAGCTCTTCAATATCGGCAATGATAACCGCGGTGGTATCGACATCCAAATTTACCGTAGGATAAATGTGGCCAAAGGTCAAGGTATCGATTTCGGCAGTGCGCTCGTAAACTATCCCCACCTGATCCAGCACTTCGGCGAAGGGCAGTGGGTTGGTGCCCTCGACATATTGCTGAAAAAACTTCCCGATTTCGGGATAAGTCATGCTTACTATTTTGTCAAATAGTTCTTCGTCCTTGAATGGTTTGTCCTTGCCATATTCTTTGGCCAGATCGGCGATGAGATCTTGTGCCCCGTATTTTCCGGCCGACAATTTGCGCAAATTGATGTCTAGGCACATGCCAATGAGCGCTCCTTTGGCGTACACATTGCCATATTGATCCTTGTAGCGATCCAAACAGCCTTTGCTCATCACAGTAAACGGCAGCGAATCGTTGAAGCTCTTGGCTTCGTTGATCTTGCCGCGCAGCACTTCCAGGTAGTCGGGGAGGCCCATCAACCCCTCCTTGACCTGCACATGCCCGGCGAAGTACTCGATCACGCCTTCGTAAAGCCAAAGGTGTTTGGACATTTTGGGGGCATTGAAGTCAAAAAATTGAATTTCTTCGGAATGGATGTTGAGAGGGGTCACAATGTGAAAAAATTCGTGGGCAGCCACATCCCGGATAAACTGGGCAATGTTCTCCCCGTCGGTTTCGGGCAGGTAATAAAGGGAGGAATGGGAATGTTCCAGAGCGCCCATCATGCCCGATCCACTGGCTCCCTTGAACAAATAGATGATGAACGCGTACCGATCCACGGGAAGCGTGCCCCCCAAATAATTTTTCTGGGCGTTCAAAATATCGCGGATATTGTCAGCCACAAACTTGGAAGTCAGCTTTTTGCTGGGCGAATAAACCGATACGATGATTTCGGCCCCGCCCACTTGCATCATAGTGGTGTCGGGCCGGTTGTACATTAGCGGAGAGTCCACCAAGCGATCATAGTTCTCGACCAGAAACCGATCCTCAGTTGCCGTGGTGGCAACGGGCCGCAAAGCCGAGGCCCCATAAAAGGCGGCGGGCTTGGTCACGGTCAGTTCATAATCGTTGCGGCGCATTCCCTCAAAATAACCAAAAAATCCGTGGGTGTTGAGGATGAAATTATCATCGGCCTCAATGTTGGTGCCGCAGGGCTCAAACACGAAGTTGTCCAAGTTGGTGTCATAGGTGTCATCCACTGCATAGTTAATTCGGTAGGCCGATTGCGCCC
>JBBQXF010000196.1:0-4427 GCA_038209965.1 Cytophagales bacterium
CATTGATCGGAAAAAAACAAGGGATGGGCCAACCCGATGTAGATCACCGGATCCTATTGAAAAAGTGCAATTCAAGGCCAGGGTAACAAAAAAACAGTCGTCCAGCAAATGTCTTTGCTGGACGACTGTTTCGGAAGGAAAATCAATACTACACCGAGAAACTTTCCCCGCACCCACAAGTGCGCGATGCGTTGGGATTAATGAACTGGAAACCTTTGCCATTCAAGCCATCAGAGAAATCGAGCACAGTGCCGGCCAAATAGAGCAAACTTTTCTTGTCCACCATGATTTTGACCCCTTTGTCCTCAAAAACTTTATCGGTGACCACCGTGGTGTCATCAAAGTGCAAATCATACATCAACCCGGAACACCCACCACCCTTCACCGCGACGCGAATGTTGTGTTGATCGGTATGGCCGGCTTGGCCCCGCAATTCGGCTATTTTATCTTTGGCTTTGTCGGTTACGCTAATCATGGCCAGTGTTAGATTTGGAATGGGCAAAAATACTAAATTTTATTCAGCAACGAACCCATCGGGCATATTTGCTTAATTGTAGTAGAATTGCAAAATGGCCCGATTAGTTCCTTGTCTGGCCAAGAAATGGGCCCGTTCAGTGGCGGGCTGTTTGTTACTCGTCTGAAACTGATATGAACCCATTTGTCCATTACCGTTGGCGCATCTGTGCCCTGCTGTTTTTCGCTACCACTATCAACTACATCGACCGCCAGGTGATTGGCATTTTGGCCCCAACCCTCCAAAAGGAAATCGGTTGGGATGAAATCGGGTATAGCCAGATCGTGCAAGCTTTCCAATTGGCCTATGCCATAGGTTTGGCCGTTGCGGGCGGTATCTTGGACAAGATCGGCGTGCGGATCGGTTTTGCGGTGGCCATTGTAGCATGGAGCTTGGCCGGAATGGGCCATGCCCTGGCCCGCACAGTGGCTGGCTTTGCCTTGGCCCGGTTTGCCCTCGGGTTGGGCGAAGCGGCCAACTTTCCAGCCAGTGTCAAAGCCGTTGGCGAGTGGTTCCCGAGGCGGGAACGGGCCTTGGCCACAGGGATATTCAATTCTGGATCCAACATTGGGGCCATCATTGCGCCGCTGCTCGTCCCTTTGATTGCCACTCATTTGGGTTGGCAATGGGCCTTCATCCTCACGGGCGCACTGGGCTTCATCTGGTTGGCGGTTTGGTGGGGCATGTATCAGCAGCCGCAGTTCAAGGTGGGCTTGGCCGCCGTTGAGTTGGCCCATATCCAATCCGATCATGAAACCCCGGCCCCCGCCTTGAGCTGGTGGAAAATATTGCCCCATCGCCAGACCTTGGCCTTGTGCTTGGCCCGTTTCATTACCGATCCGGTATGGTGGTTTTTGTTGTTTTGGATCCCCAAGTTCCTCAACGTCAAATTCGGGCTGACAAACCAGGGATTGAGCTTGCCGTTGATCGTCATTTTTCTGGTGGCCGATGTGGGCAGCATAGCGGGCGGCTGGTGCTCTTCGGCCCTGCTGGCCCGCGGACGTAGCCTGAACTTTGCCCGGACTGCCACCCTGCTCGGGTGTGCCATGGGCGCGCTGCCGTTGGCTTTCACCACTTTCATGCCCACCGCCTGGGCCGCAGTGGCCCTTGTCGCGCTGGCTGCGGCGGCCTATCAAGGCTGGTCAGCCAATATTTTCACTATAGTTTCGGATTTGTACCCAAAAACTGCCACCGCATCTATGGCGGGCTTGGCCGGAATGTCCGGGGCCGTTGGCGGAACGCTGACCTCCGCGGTGATTGGCCGGGTATTGCAAGACACCGGCGATTACAGTTTGCTTTTTGGGCTGGCCAGTGTTCTTTTTCTGGCGGCTTGGGGTTTGTTCAAGCTAATACTGCCCAAGTTGGAGGAAGTAAAATTGGGCAGTTGAGGGGCCTCATTCCAATACCCCGGATCCACCACAAAAACGAAGTCGCTGCCCAAACGGTAAAAGTGCACCCAATTGCCCGAGCTAGGCAAGTTTCATCTGCCCGCCTGCGGTTTCAGTCTTTTTCGGCAATAACCGAGACCTCGATCCGGGCATTGCGGGGGAGCGCGGCCACTTGCACGGTCGTGCGGGCTGGTGGATTGACTTTGAAATATTGGCCATAGATGCCATTCATGGCATTAAAATCGCGCAAATCAGTCAAATAAACTGTTACGGTCATCACGTCGGCCAGCGTCATCCCGGCGGCGGTCACCACCGCTTTCACATTTTCCAATACTTGGCGGGTCTCGGTTTCAATCGACTGGTTGACCAAGTTGCCCGATTGGGGATCAAGGGCGATCTGCCCGGCCACATACAGGACATCATCCTTGATCACCGCTTGGCTGTAGGGGCCCACCGGTTGGGGGGCTTGGCTGGTCACAATTACTTTTTTGGCATCAACGCTGGGCACTGTTTGGCTGGCGGACTTGCCCGAGCCACACGCGGTCCCCACGAAGAAGCCAGCCACAAGGGCCAGCCGGGATAAAGGGTGCATTTTCATGATCCAAAACTTGATTTATGAAAGCATTTTTATAATTTGGCAATCGACCGGTTAATGTTACTTTGGCCAATCAACCGCCTTGGTAATTATTTTTTATCCATCAACTAACAAGAAAGTTCGCGACGAACGATCGTCCGGTTTCCGCAATCCAAAAAGTTGAATAAACCTGTAATTTATTGATTTCCAGCAAACAAAATGCTAATGTCTAATGATGAAACACCCGGCCAACTGTGTAGTTGGCCGGGTGTTGTGCGCTGAAATACCTGCAATGTACTTTCCCTAACCAGCCACCGTGTTCAGTTGGGGATGCAACCAGCAGTAGCCATCTGCCCACTAATAGACTTTTTCCAGACTGGGTTGCAAACTGAGGACATAGTCATCATGACCAAATTTCTTCAACATATTGTAGTGAGATACCAAGGCCGAACCAAAAGTCTCGTTCTCGATGTAGGGCAAATCGAATTCCTCAGCGGTTTGCTTCACTATCTCGGAAAGGGCAACGTAATGGATGTGGCAAATCTTGGGAAACAAATGGTGCTCAACCTGCAGATTAAGTCCACCGCACAAAAAGTTGACAATTGGGTTTTTCCGGGCGAAATTGGCCGTAGTGCGCAGTTGGTGAGCCGCCCAAGCATCTTCGATGTTGCCTTCGTCGTTGGGCAAGGGGAACGCCGTACCTTCCACCACGTGGGCCAGTTGGAACACGAGGCCCAACACTATCCCCTCGGCCATGTGCATGGCCACAAAACCGATGATGAACTGCCACCAAGCGATGTTGAGAAAAACCAAGGGCAGCACAATGAACACGGTGTAATAAACCGCTTTGAAAAAAAACAAGTTAAAAACTTCTTTGGCCGGACGATTGGAATTATCGTAATGCCCAATTTTATCTTTAAAAAATTTGACGTAATCTTTACGAAACACCCACGAAAGGGAAGCCAAACCATACAGGGCAAAAGCATAAAAATGTTGAAAGCGGTGGATGGGCTTCAATTCCTCGGTGGGTGAAAGGCGAACTAGGCCCGGCGCCACTTCAATGTCTTCGTCGTGACCGGGGATGTTGGTGTAAGTATGGTGGACCACGTTGTGCGTGATGCTCCACACGTAAGCATTGGCCCCGATAACATTAAACACCAGTGAAAAAATTTGGTTGACCACCGGATTGTCCGACAACGAACCGTGGATGGCATCGTGGGTGACATTGAAACCGATAAAGGCCAAGAACATCCCCAGCCCAATGGCGAGGCCGAGCATTTGCCACGGGGTGAACAAGTTGGACATGAGCAACCCATAAAATAGCATCATCCCGCCCAGAAAAAACGCGATCTTGAACCACATCAGGCCATTGGCATTTTTTGACAATTGATGATCGGTAAAATAGGCATCTACTCGTTTGCGGAGCGTAGGGAAAAAACGGGCTGAGGATGCTTGGGGATCAATGAAACGGAGTTTTTGTGACATAAGAAACAGCTATGGTGACCAATAGAGTGAAATGAGAAGCAGCAATGGTTTGCGCAAAGTAATGTCGTATCTTCAAATGAACAAAAGGTAAGCCCAATTGTTCCCAAAATTGCGTGAATAGGTATGATGTCTAATTGAACCGCCTATTTTCTGCACTTAATTGGGTTCAACGATCTGGTTTGACGCAGTTCTTCGTATATTGAGGCAAAAAATTCAGGATCAGTTGACCGCTTCCCAGCTTTTTTACCTGCCCACCTTGGCCGCTTGCGTGCCAAATGACACCTTGAATTTATCCGAAGAGGAATCGCGCCACTGTATCAAGGTGATGCGCATGGGCAAGGGCGATGCGATTTTTTTTACCGATGGCCGGGGCAGGATGGCTGAAGCCCTGATCCAGCAGGCCGATTTTCGGCGTTGCACCGTCCAGATCATGGCATTGACCCAGCGGGCCAGCCCCCGCCCCTAT
>JBBQXF010000197.1:0-4131 GCA_038209965.1 Cytophagales bacterium
GGTGTGCATGGCTTTGAGGAAGCATACTTCATCGGCCACTTGTCGGAACAGTGGCAGCCGCTCAGATAGCCACGCCCCCGACTGTCCATATTGCTCAAACTTGGCTTGCGGTCCCAGCATTTTGGGCACTCCCTGAATAAAAGCAAACCGCTTACCTTCCAAGAATGATTGGGGGCAGCTTTGGCCATCTAATTTCTCCAATTCGGGCTTATAGTCGAACAGCTCCAGTTGCGAAGGCGAGCCTGCCATGTGCATGTAGATGATCCGCTTGGCTTTGGGGGCAAATTGGGCCAATTTGGCCATGAGCGGATCGCCCAGCGCATTAGGCTGCTTGCCCGCAGGCTTGCCCGAAGAACCGCACCCAAACATCGTCCCCAGGGCGATTGCCCCAAGACCCGAGGTACAGTTGCGGAGGAAGTGGCGACGGGTGATGTGGAGCAGCCTTTGTTGTTGGGCTTCTTGGACAATGTTCATAGCAGTGGCAATTTGGCAGGGTAGATCTTGGTACGCAACCATGTTATCAACAAAAATATTACTTTGCAGCCACTTTAACAACCCGCTACACGATGCTTAATCTACTCAAAAGGTTTTTGAAACGAGAAGAAAAAAACAGTAGGCACGCCGAAGGGCCGACGTTACTGATGACCGATGTCAATGGGGAGTCTTTGGTCGATGGGGATTACGTTGTTTCACTCCGTTATGATCTGGGCAAATGCCAGTTGGTCAAAATAGCCGGAGTTTGGCACTATAAATCGCAAGAAAACGGCCAACAAGTAAACTGGTCCCGGATGATAGATGCCACTACTGGCTTCCAAAAGGTGAAAAAAATCACCTAAACCGCTTTATTAACTTATTTACTCACGGAGCATCGCTCACAACACTACTCTTTTACAATTTTGCTATGAAAAAAATTGCGTTGGTAACTGGAGCAAGTGCTGGGATTGGGAAGGAAACCGCCCATATCTTGGCCGAAAATGGCATCGATCTTATCTTGTGCGGCCGACGGAGCGAACGCTTGGAAGAAATGAATGCGGTACTTAGCCAAAAAGTAAATGTCAAACTCTTGGTGTTCGACGTGCGGGATCAAGCCGAAGTAGCTGCCCAAATCGGGGGGCTGCCCCTTGAATGGCAGGCCATTGATTTTTTGATCAACAATGCGGGCAATGCCCACGGCCTAGGCCCCATCGATCAGGGTGATCTTGCCGATTGGGATGCCATGATCGACATTAATGTAAAGGGCTTGCTTTATGTATCCAAAGCGGTAATCCCCGGTATGGTCGCGAGGCAATCCGGTCATGTGGTCAACATTGGTTCATTGGCCGGCCAAGAGGTCTATGCCAACGGCAGTGTGTACTGCGCCTCCAAGTTTGCCGTCGATGCCCTCACCAAAGGGATGCGGATGGATCTCAACCCTTATGGGATCAAAGTAACGGCGATCAATCCCGGCCTGGTCGAAACGGAATTTTCCTTGATCCGCTTCAAAGGCGATGAAGAGAGGGCTAAAAATGTTTACAAAGGAATGCAGCCGCTTACTGGTCGCGACGTTGCCGAAGTCATTTATTTTGCATTGAGCCGGCCAGTTCATGTCAACATTGCCGATCTGCTTTTGTTGCCCACTGCGCAAGCCAGTGCGGGCATCGTGAAGCGGGTTTGATCCACGCACTTCCAATATTAGAGAATTTTGTTTGTCAGCAAAAAAGACATCATTCGGCAAAAAGCAAAAATGCTGCCCGCAATAAACGGGACAGCATTTTTAAATCGAATTAAAGGTTTTGTTATGCCTCAGGTTGAGCAACTACTTCGGCAGTTTCCTCGGTTGGCGTTGCTTTCGTCAATCCTTTTCCACGGCGGCTACGGCGCGTCTTCTTGGCATCGGCCTTGGCCGTCGGATCAATAAATGAATTGTAATCCACCAACTCAATAAAGCACATCTGAGCAGCATCGCCCAAACGGGTGTCAGTGCGCAAGATGCGGGTGTAGCCACCTGGGCGATCAGCTATCTTGCGGGCAATTTCATCAAACAAAATTTGCACTGCTTCTTTGTCCTGCAAATAAGCAAAAACCATCCGGCGAGAGTGCAGACTGTCAGTCTTTGATTTTGTCAACAGAGGCTCTACATAACCGCGCAAAGCTTTGGCCTTTGCCACAGTGGTAGTTACCTTCTTATGTTTGATAAGGGAAGTGGCCATGTTGGAAAGCATCGCTTTGCGGTGCGATGAGGTCCGACCCAAATGGTTAATCTTTTTTCCGTGTCTCATGATTGAATTTTAGTCTTCGTCCAACCGATATTTCATTACTTCCATGCCAAAATTGAGGCTCTTTTCAGCCACCAATTGCTCCAACTCGGTCAGTGATTTCTTGCCGAAGTTTCTAAACTTCATCATATCAGAAATTTCGAGTTGTACCAAATCGCCCAATGTCTTAATATCGGCCGCTTTCAAACAGTTGTAGGCACGTACCGAGAGATCAAGATCGCTCAACGGGGTCTTTAGCAGCTTGCGCATGTGCAAATACTCTTCATCAACGGTTTCTTCCTCTTCGTGTTTCACGGTCTCGAAAGTCATCGTTTGATCAGAGAACAACATAAAGTGCTTGATCAAAATCGTCGCTGCACCTTTCAACGCTTCCTCGGGATGGATCGAACCATCTGTCTCAATGTCCACAGTCAACCTTTCGTAGTCCGTCTTTTGTTCTACCCGAGTATTTTCTACTGCATATTTGACATTTTTGATTGGCGTGTAAATAGCGTCAATCGGAATATAACCAAAAGATTGGTCAGCCAATTTGTTCTCTTCTGCTGGTACATACCCGCGCCCCTTGTCCAAATATAGCTCCAGTTCAAGAGAAATAGCAGGATCCAAATTGCAAATGAGGTGATTAGGGTTGAGTACAGTAAAGTTGGGAGTAGATTTACCGATATCCCCCGCCTTAAATTTTTCTTGACCACTAATCTGCACCGTAATCTTTGTGTCCGGCGAATCGGTAAGGCGCTTAAAACGAACCATTTTCAGGTTCAAGATAATTTCACTTACGTCTTCCACAACTCCCTTGATAGCGGAGAATTCGTGCAACACTCCAGGGATTTTTATACCTATTATCGCATAGCCCTCCAGTGAAGATAAGAGGATACGGCGCAGGGCATTCCCTATCGTCACCCCGTAGCCTTTTTCCAGTGGTTTGAACTCGAAGCTGCCGTGAAAATCATCGGCCTTCTCCATCACCACTTTGTCGGGCATTTGAAATGCTAAAATTGACATAGATGCTCCTTTTGTTGGTTTTCAGTTCGAAGATGAACAATTAATAGGTACACAAACGATTACTTGGAGTAAAGTTCAACGATGAGTTGTTCTTTAATATTCTCAGGTATTTCATCGCGCTCAGGCAAATTGACAAACTTGCCAGTCATTGATGATGCCTCCCATTCAAGCCAAGGAAAGCGGTTTGTGCGACCAGTGACCGAACCTACAATCACCTCAAGTGACTGTGACTTTTCACGAACTGCAACGACATCACCAGGGCGAAGACTGTAGGAGGGGATGTTGACCACCTCACCATTTACCGTAATGTGTTTGTGTGATACCAACTGGCGTGCACCCCTACGTGTAGGAGCGATACCCAGACGATAAACAGTATTATCCAACCGAGCTTCCAACAATTTCAACAAATTTGCACCAGTCACGCCGCCTTTACGGGCAGCAGTCTCGAAGGTCTTGCGGAACTGTCTTTCCAATACGCCGTACAAGTATTTGGCTTTTTGTTTCTCGGCCAACTGAATTGCGTATTCCGACACTTTGCTCCGCTTGTTCCTTCCGTGCTGACCGGGAGGGTAATTCTTGTTTTTGAGTGCCTTGCTTGGTCCAAAAATCGGTTCCTTAAATCGCCGTGAAATTTTGGACTTCGGGCCTGTGTATCTTGCCATTTCGTTTGTAAATGTTTTTGATTAATCCAATGTTGCATCCCTTTTCTGAAAAACTCTTCCATCAAATTTGGCAGTTCTCAGGGGATTCAGCAATCCAACATTATAAGTTAAATGAGCGTGTAACAAACTAAATTGTTCTACGAAACAAATCGCTTCAGTAACCCAATTGATTGATTATACGCGCCGACGCTTGGGGGGGCGGCAACCGTTGT
>JBBQXF010000198.1:0-3828 GCA_038209965.1 Cytophagales bacterium
GATCGTCGGGAATGCTTTTCATCTCGCTGAGGAAATAGGTTTCTGGGGCATATTTGCTCTTGAGGAAGGGCAGCGTGAACTTGCTGATCTTGAAAAACCAGTTGGGATGCCCAGCCCAGCTCACCTCTAGATCGTCCCGGAAATCGAAATGCAGGTCAAGGTCTTGGCGCAGCATTAATTCGTCAAAAATAACGCGGTTATAAATCCGTTCCACCCAAATTTTTCGTCCAGCTTCTTCGTAGTAAAGTTGGCGACCATCCTTGCGCAACCGGGTGATGCACAACGACTTGATCCCAAAATACCGTTCACTGCACAGAAAATCAATGTAGGTTTTTTGTTTTTCGGGCTCAATCTCGAGCAAGATGGTGTTTTCTGGTGCGTAACCACCCAAAATGGTATTTTTGACCTTTTCAAAATAGCGGCTTTCGTCTGCCTGCAGTTCGTTGGGAAACAGGTGGCTTAGATTGGGCGGCAACTGGTAATGCTGCCGGTATTTTTGACTTATAAATCCTTGAAAGCCATAAAGGGATGGAAAGCCCTGCATTTCAATGAGTTGGGGCAAAAATAGTTCAGGGTTTTCGGGGTTGCGCGCCACCGCAAAATCGACCGCCAGAAAAGTGGGCTGGGCCGTGTCATAGGGCACATCGAACTGGGGAGGCACCGCGCGGTGCATATTGGCTTGATAATCATCCCCGTTTATTTGGGCCAGTATCTCGGCACAGGCCTTGCCAAGTTCGTTTTTGAGCTGGCCGGAGATAAATATGGGGGTTTCGCAGATTTTAAAAGCCACCGGATAATCAAATTCACGGTTTACATCGGCGATCATTTTTTGGTATTTCTCTGGGGTAAAGTTGGCATTGAACCATTGGCGGTAGTCGGCAATCATAAAGCGTGCAAAGGTTTGGGTGGCGAATGTCCTCTGTTGTTGCCCAGCCCTAAGTTGGGCCGGAACAGTGAGCGGTAAATTAACAAAGAAACCTTGACAAGTCCGAAGGCGGGCCAAGGTTTCTTTGCGGCTCGGGCCAAATGGCCTCATTCACCCAATTATTATTGACAAGTAGCCTATTTTTGGTCGCTAGAATGGACTTGAACGGGCCAAACTGGCGCGGGTGGGCCGAAAAGGATCAGCTAAAAGGCCAAAAGAATGATCATTGGGTTTTCCACCAGCTCGGACCAATCGCTTTCATCACCGTAGCGCGCACATTGAGCCGGAAAACAGTGAATGATGGTGAAAAGTCAACCTTGTCACCATTTAAAAGACGCGAAAAGGTTCAAAGGTTAATCGAAATAGAAAATTACTAAGGTTATGTACGCCCGATGGAGTTGCATTTGGTGCATAATTTTATTACCAAAGCATTCGCTAATTGGTGATAAAATAGTTATTTTTTAGCACTTATTAATTACGACGTTTTCTAATTAATTGATAACTAATTACTTAATATACAGACTATTAGACTTATCAACTTTTGAGGTTTAGTAAAGTCGGATTACGCCCTGATTGATGCACAAGAGCTGCCCAACTAATGGCAGAAAAAGCGGGGTAGGGGAGTCGAGTTAGGCCGTCCCCAACTACCCACCTACTTTTCCAACGGGAAAACGCCAGTCGGTTTGTAGATGCGGTAGCGCTTGAACGCCTCGTCCGAAACCATGCCCACCCCTTCCAACCGCTCATAAAGGGTCACGATTTTAACGGGTTTTTCGGTCTTGATCTCCCGCTTGGGCTGATCCCACGCCAGTTGGGTGGTGTATAAAGTCTGCTGTTCTTGGTAGTTGGTCACCACTACATTGCCATACGCCTCATAAAACTGCTTGGTCTTGTCATATTTGCCCGAGTCGCCTTGCAAAGTGGTCGTCTGCACGCCGTGTTGATCATACATGCTCATGTGCAACCCTTTGGGATATCTGACATCGCCGTTTTGGAACACCAATTGTTCATTGGCCAAGATCTTGATCTTGGGGAGCGCGTTTTCGCTGTAAATCGTTTTAACATTACCAAAAATAACGATCGGGCCCTCGTACTTGGCTCTGGCCTTGGCCTTCACCTTGGCTTTTTCGCAGGCCGACAGGCCCAGCAAGCCGATACCAACAAGGAGCCAAGCAATAGCAAGATTTTTCACTGTTTAGTGTTTATTTTGGGCAAATATACGCATTTAAGCTTGGGACATGCCTGTTAAATCTTGCTAAGAAATGCTAATGGTTTTTTGAACGCATCGGATCAATGTTTTTACTTGGCCAACGCGCAAAAAAAAGGTGCAATAAACCGATTGCCAAAGACAGTTGGTGAATGGCCAAGTGCGATTAATTTCTATTTTTGGGCCAAATTAATGATAATGAAAAAGACTTACAGGATTGCTTGGTTGTTTTGCGCCCTTTTGTGGGCCCAAACCGTGCTGGGACAGGCGAACATCGATAAAACGGTGCAAGTGCTGGTGGTCGGTGGTGGGGCCAGCGGGGTGAGTGCTGGTATCCAAGCGGCCCGAAATGGGGCCCAAACCCTCATCGTGGAGCCCACGCCCTGGCTGGGGGGAATGTTGACCGCAGCGGGCGTATCGGCCACTGATGGCAATCATGACCTGCCCGCTGGCTTATGGGCAGAATTTCGGCAAAAGTTGGAGGCCCACTACGGCGGCCCAGCCAAGCTCGCCACGGGCTGGGTGAGCAATACGCTGTTTGAACCGGCGGTTGGCAATCGGTTTTTTCAAGAAATGGCCGCCAAAGAAACCAATCTCGAGGTGGTGCACGGCTTTGAATTGAGCGAAATCACCAAGACCGGGAACCAAGTGACCGGGGCCATTTTCACCAATGCGGCGGGCAACCGGCTCACGGTAAAAGCAGCCGTCACCATTGATGCCACCGAACTGGGCGACGTGCTGGCCAAAGCTGGCGTACCCTACGATATCGGGATGGAAGCCCGCAGCTATTCCCAAGAACCGTATGGGGTGGAGATCAGCAATGCGTTCATCCAAGATTTTACCTATGCCGTCACTTTGAAGGATTTTGGGCCGGGCACTGATAAAACCATCGCCAAGCCCACGGGCTATGATCCCAAAGAATTTGACTGTGCCTGTGCCGATTATTGCAGCAAGGGCACAGTGGGGCACAGCGCCCAAAAAATGTTGGACTACGGCAAACTGCCCAACAACAAGTACATGATCAATTGGCCGATCAATGGCAATGACTACTACGCAAACGTGATCGAGCAATCGCCCGCCGAACGCGCCAAAATCTTTGCCAAAGCCAAACTGCACACGTTGGCCTTTGTCTATTTTATCCAGACCCAATTGGGGTACAAGCACTTGGGCATTGCCGAAGATGAGTTCCCCACTGCCGACCAACTGCCTTTTATCCCCTATCATCGCGAAAGTCGGCGCATGAAGGGCGAAGTCCGCTACAACATTGTCCAGTTGATGGAACCATACAAGGGCTTGCCGCTGTTTCGCACGGGTGGGGCCGTGGGCGACTATCCCGTGGACCACCACCACAGCCCCAAAAAGCAAGCCCCCGGTTTCGAGTTCCCCAAAGTGCCCTCGTTCACTGTACCGCTGGGCGTGATGCTCCCACGGGAAGTCGATGGACTGCTGGTGGCGGAAAAATCTATTTCGGTCAGCAATTTGGTCAATGGATCCTCCCGCCTGCAACCCTGCGTGATGCTGATCGGGCAAGCAGCTGGGGCCTGGGCGGCATACGCGGTCAAAGCCGCCATTCAACCCCGCAAAGCCGATATCCGGGCCATACAGCAACTTTTACTGGCCAGTAAAGCCTATTTGCAACCGTATTTTGATGTAAAACCGACCGACCCAAATTTCGCCGCCGTTCAACGGGTGGGTT
>JBBQXF010000199.1:0-3785 GCA_038209965.1 Cytophagales bacterium
GGTGGTCACAATATGGCAATGCCCCATTGGATCCTTGAGCAGTCCCCGGGCAATGAGGCCGGAAGGGTGCGAAATATCGGCCAAGAGCAATGCGCCTACCGAATCGGCAATCTGGCGCAGGCGGGCGTAGTCCCAGTCGCGGGAATAGGCCGACGCCCCACAAATCAGCAATTTGGGTTTCTCAATCAAAGCTTTGGCCGCCACTTTGTCCCAGTCGATGAGGCCAGTTTCCTTTTCCACCCCATAAAAAGACGGGGTGTACAGTTTACCGGAGAAATTCACCGGGGAACCGTGGGTGAGGTGTCCACCATGCGCCAGATCAAACCCCATGATTTTGTCGCCGGGGTTGAGCACGGCCAGCATCACGGCCGCGTTGGCTTGTGCGCCCGAATGGGGCTGCACGTTGGCCCACTCGGCCCGGAACAATTCTTTGAGGCGGTCAATGGCCAAATTTTCTACTTCATCCACTACCTCGCAACCACCATAATAACGCTTGCCGGGCAGTCCTTCGGCGTATTTGTTGGTCAATACACTACCTTGGGCCTGCATCACATAGGGCGAAGTGAAGTTTTCCGAGGCAATCAGCTCGAGACCGTGCAGTTGGCGCCGGTGTTCTCGCTCAATCAAATTGAATACTTTGTTGTCGGCTTTTATCATGACGTGGATGAAATAGGGATTAAAGTGGCAAAGTTAAGTATTATTCAATAACCGATTGTATTTTTGGCGGTGCTTTGCCCCAAAAAATCATTGTCCTTTGCCAATAAAGTTCCCCGGGCAACAGCGGCTTCAAGGTAAACCGGGCATGTAGCTTTATTTTTTTTCTTTTTTCACCAAAAATACCCAAACCGGTATATTCTCTCCATGAAAATGAATCTCAGATTTACAAAACAATGGTTTTATTTGTTGGCCACCGTGGTACTGGCGGCCTGTGGTGGCAAAAGTGGCCAAGAACAAACGGCGGGCAGTGAAAGCGGGAACAGTCAGAAGAAATTCAAGATCGGGCTCATCCCCAAGGGCTCTACCCACACCCACTGGAAAACGGTGGAAGCCGGGGCCCTGAAAGCTGCGGCCGAAGACAGCGTGCAACTCCTCTGGCAAGGCCCGCAGAAGGAAGACGATCGCCAAATGCAGATCCAAGTGGTGCAGAACTTTATCAGCCAAGGGGTTGATATCATCGGTATTGCCCCGCTGGACGCGCAAAGCATGGTTCCCCAGGTTCAATCGGCCATTAAGCGTGGCATCCCGGTGGTGGTGTTCGACTCAGCCCTTGGCTCCGACGACTATTCGAGTTACATTGCGACCAACAACAAAAAAGGCGGCGAACTGTGCGCAGCCCGATTGGCCGAGGTGATGGGCGGCAAAGGCAACGTGTTGATGCTCCGCTATGCCGAAGGATCGGCCAGCACCTTGGAGCGCGAAGCCGGGTTTCTCGCGAAAATCAAGGAATACCCGGGCATCAAGATTGTTTCAGACAACCAGTATGCCGGAGCGACCATGGAAAAGGCGTTCCAAGTATCACAAAACCTGCTCAACCGCTTCCAGGATTTAGAGGGTATTTTCTGCTCCAACGAATCGGCCACCCAGGGCATGTTGCGCGCCCTGCAAACGGCGGGCAAAGCTGGTAAGATCAAATTTGTGGGTTTCGACTATAACCAGACGCTGATCGATGCCATCACTGCGGGCGAAATCGCGGGTTTGGCCATGCAAGATCCGTTCAAAATGGGCTACGAAACGGTGAAAGCGGCCGTGGCCATCCTGAAAAAACAGCCGGTGCAGAAACAAATCGATACAGGCGTGACCATGCTCACCAAAGACAACCTCAACTCGCCCGAAGTTCAGTCGCTGCTTGGCACCAAAGTGCAGTAAAATATAAAACGGGTAAAACTGTTATCTTTGTGGTGGAATTTGTGCCTAGTCCGCGTTGGATCAAAGCAGTCCCCGGGCGGCCAATGGCGCAATACCAATTTACCAATGGCGCAAATCGCCCAACTATATTTATCTTTACTTATGTTTCAAATCGGAGACAAAGTGGTGTGCATCGACGCTGATTTCTCGATGTACCCCAACATTTTTGAATTGTACCGCGAATTGCCCAAGCGCGATGAAGTTTACACCGTGCGGGAACGGCAGTTTGTGCAGGGCTTGGGCTACCGCATTTTATTGGATCAAGTGATTAACCAACCCATATACATCGATATGGTAAAGGGCAAAGTTGAGCCAGCATTCAATGCCACCCGCTTTGCCCTGCTCAATGGCCCGGTGAGCGTGGAAGCGGAAAAAATGGAAGAAATGTTGGCCTGATGATCCACTTGGCTATTCGCGCATCAGTCGGCCCGACCCAGTAATTTGGCTACTGATGCGCGGGTTGCCCCGGTAAAACACCGATCCACTGCCCGTAATCCGCGCATCCAACTGATCGGCCACTGCTATCCGGCTGGCTCCGCTGCCTGTATTGGTCACTTGGACAGTTTGGGCGGCCCAATTCCGGCCGTCGTAGCTGCCCGAACCACCGACCAAGATAGTTTGGGAAATACCTGCCCCACCGACGGTCAAGCTCCCACTACTACTGAGCGCACTGATCAGATTTTGGGCAGTGGCGCGTACATTCATTGTCCCAGCACCATTTACGGACAGGGATAAATGATTGGCAATGATCTCGTTTTCAGTACGTAAGCTACCCGATCCACTGATCGATAATGCCAGCACTTCGGGCAAAGTAACGTACACCTGCACCCCGCGCGTAGTGGTCAAACAGGTCGGGCCAATGCCAATCTCAAGCGTTCGGCCAACGACCGAGATCTGGATGAAGGGCAAGAGGTTGGGCTCGGCCTTCACAATCACTTGGTGGGCCGGGCCTTGGCTCACATACACGTCGATATTGCCCGAGGTTTGGATCTGGTCAAAATCTTGGAGTTGGCGCTGCTCGGAGACCATTGCCCCTGCCCCCCGCACACAATCGCCCGTCAGCTCGCTGAGGTCAAAGTAACAGGCGGTTAAGAAAGTCAATAAAAGTAGCCCAAAAGTTACTGGCAATTTTTTCATGGTTTTACAGCTAAGTTCTCGCGAAAGCGCCGGCTTGGTGGTTAGCGGGCACTGGAGCACTGCGCAAACACATTGCCACATTGGTCGAGTGATTGATAACCAAACGATTAACTGCTAATTAGCCTCTTTTGGTGTGCGGTACTGGGTGCTGGGGTGTACGCAAACGGACGATCTCTGATCGGGTGCCACTACCCAACTGGCTCAAACTTTTTAAGTTCGGTCTCCACCAGCCGGTTGATCAGTTCCTTGCCATCTGGGGCCGAAATGATAAAGCGGGCGGCAGCTTTGACCGGGCCAATCTTGGGGGCATAGTGGTAAACGTTGATACTCTGGGCCTTGCGCCCATCGGCAAAAGTCCACCAAGTCATCGACTCGATCCGTAGGCAGTTGGGGTAGGTCGCGCCACTGGTCAGGGTAGCCGTTTCCACCGCCACAATTTTTTGCCAAATCTTAAAAGTTCCTTGGTTGACTTTTCCATCCACTTCATATTTTTGGTAAGTCCGTTCCTCCTGGATGCTGTCACCTAGTTGAAACTTGGCCGGGAACCATAGAATAGGCCGATCAAAGACGGCATACGATTTATCGGTGAACCACTCCCGATCATAAAACAGCCCTTTTCCCTTTTCGGTCCGCAGTTCTTTGGCGGCATTGGTGGCGTCATAATGGCGCACCACATTGGCCCGATCGCCAGCTTCGACCCGAGAAATATAGTCCGTCTTGCCCGGCGGGGGCATATAAATCCA
>JBBQXF010000200.1:0-3143 GCA_038209965.1 Cytophagales bacterium
GATTCAGGCCAATGATTCCTTGATTGTCCCCAAGGCCGTCCCCAATTTTGTTTACTCTGAAAAGGATAAACTGGATGAAGTGGAGCGCAATAAAATTACCATGTCGCTCAAAGTGGACAAGGAAGCTAAGATGGGCATTGTGTCGGACGTAAAGCAACAATTGCGCGAGGCCAACGCCCTGAAAGTGAACTACTCGACTGGCAAAGCAGTGGAATAGTTAAAGTTCAATCCCGAATTTAACCCACTGGGCATACATCCAGTGGGTTTTTTTATTATTTTCGTGTTCTAGTCCAACTTGCCGGAACATTGTCACTGAGCGCGCTCGATAGTTATTTGCCCAAGGTTGCCGAACATTTTTGGGAGCCGCTGATCAATTTGGAACAATTGATCCTGTCCATCTCGCCCCAAGTGGAAGAGCGAACCTCTTATGGTACGCCCTTTTTTTATTACCAAGGCAAAATGTACTGTTACCTCACTATTTTAAAGGGCGAAGATCAGGTTACGTTGGGGATTTGCAATGGGCGCTTTTTGGCCGATCAGAGCGATCTGCTCACCGGAACGGGCAAGTTTATCCGGCACATCAAAGTACTCAGCGATGGCCCTCCCATGGATAAAATCGCTGGGGTACTGCGCAGCTCAGCCGCCCTGCTGGAGCTGAAATACCAAATGCGCACCCAATCGTGACCATTCTCGCTTATCCCGAAGGCTGGTTGTTGCTGTTCGCCTCACTGTATTTTGTTGGCTTGTGTGGCGCAAGGTGGGTGTGGCACCGCATCCCGGTTTTTCACCCCACACAACCCGGCGGACACGAGGTGCAGCCTGGACCGTTCCCGCAAATCACCGTGGTTGTTGCGGCGCGCAACGAAGCCCCAAATATTGAGCATCTTCTGGCCGATCTGGCTCAGCAAACTTTTGCGCCCTTTGAGGTGGTGGTCAGTGATGACCACTCCGAAGATCAGACCCGCGATCTGGTGGAGGTATATGCGGGCCACGCCGCGTATCGGCTACGGTTGCTCCGCTCGCTCCCGGCTCAAGTAGGGAAAAAAATGGCGGTTTCCAGTGCCATCGCCATTGCCAGCGGCGAGCTCATAGTGCTGACCGATGCCGACTGTCGGGTGGGCAAAGAGTGGCTGGCCACCATCTGGCAGTTTTATAAACAAAATGACCCAAAAATCATTGTTGGGCCCATCACATTGCTACCGCCAGTGGGCCTCTTTGCCCAACTCCAAGTGGTGGAGCAGGTCAGCTTGACCGTTTCGGGAGCGGTGGCCTTGGCCCTGGGTCATCCCAATATGGCCAATGGGGCCAACTTGGCCTATCCAAAATCAGTTTTTGACGAAGTGGGGGGATTCGCTGGCTCAGCCCACATTGCCTCGGGAGACGATGAGTTTCTGCTCCAGAAAATCGCGGCCGTCTACCCAAACCAAATCCAGTTTTTGAAAAGCCCCTCGGCAATAGTACGCACGTTGGCTCAACCGTCCTGCCAAGATTTTTTTCAGCAGCGCAAGCGCTGGGCTTCCAAGTGGCGGCAACACGGCAAAGCCGCAGTTGCTTTACCGGCCCTGATTGTATTTATGTATCATTTTGTTTGTGGTATATCCATATTCTATTTAATTTCGGGCTATTCAGTCCGTCCAAGCTGGATCGTTGCCGCTTGGTTGCTAAAGTTTTGCGCCGAGGGGTGGTTGCTGAGCGAAGGTTTGCGCTTTGTCGGGTATGCGGCATTGGCTTGGGGAATTCTTGTTTTGCAACCGATGTATTCGTTTTATGTGGTTTTGATGGGGATCGTGGCTAATTTTGGAACCTATAAATGGAAAGGCCGAAAAGTAAAACCCCAAGGTGGCTTTATTGGTTAATCTGATCATCGTGGAATATATTCAACAGTCTCCTTCGCGTGTAGCCCTTCAGAAACTATTTGCCAACAAGCCTGCAATGGCTGGCCTGTTCGTGATTATTTGTGCCCACCTCATCGCAGCTTTGGGTTATGTCATCATGCCCGATAATTCCCCCAATGCCAACGAAAGTATGCAAGAAATCCAGAAAAAGGGGCTGTTTTTCCAAACCACCATTCTCAAAGATACCCAAGATAAATTGCCCCTCCCAAGCACCCTGTTGGGCAATATGTGGCAAGGGTGGGAGCATAATTACAAACCCTACGCGGTTCGGTCTTATACCATTCGGGACGATTCGGTCTTTTTTCAACTCTACTCGGCCGGCATGCGCGGTCAGGCCAATATGATCACTGGCGGACGAACGGATTCCGTCAAGCGGAAAGCCCTGATCGAGATGGTAAAACCGTTGTACCCATTGCCCTCCCAAGTGCCAGCTTGGGGCCATTCCCGCAATTTTTATCGTCAGGGCGATACTATCGTCTACCTCACCCTTGCCTCGCAAAGTGAAACCCCATTGATTAAAAGAATTGCAGTGGCTAGTTTAAAACGCGAATTTGAGGCCAAGCATGTGAGCCAGCGCGTTTTCTACCTCGGGACCGACCGGGATGGCCGGGATATGATGAGCCGCCTCATGTACGGTACGCGCATTGCGCTGTCCATTGGCTTTGTCGCCGTGGTCATTTCGCTCCTTGTTGGGGTGTCTTTGGGGGCCATTGGTGGTTTTTTTGGGGGGAAAACCGACGCTGCCATTCTATGGCTGATGACCGTCGTTTGGTCCATCCCCAGTATCATGTTGGTAGTCGCCTTCCGAATGTCCATGGGCACCAATGAGCCGTGGGTGCTGTTCGTAGCCGTCGGGCTGACCACTTGGGTTGAGATTGCCCGGGTGGTGCGTGGGGAGATCATGAGCATCAAGCACAAACTTTATGTGGAGGCCGCCCGGGCATTTGGCCTCAACAACTGGCGGATTATTTACCGGCACATCCTCCCCAATGTGCTGGGCTCCATCATAGTGCTGGCCACATCCAACTTTGCCTCGGCCATTTTGCTGGAAGCTGGCTTGAGCTTCCTTGGCCTGGGCGTGGTACCGCCCACCCCCTCTTGGGGCGGAATGTTGCTAGAGGGCTTCGAGGAAACCAAAAGTTTCCGATCTCTGCACCTGATCGTGCTGCCCAGCTTGTGCATCAGTGTCATGGTGCTGGCCTTCAACCTGTTGGGCAATGGGCTGCGCGATGCTTATGATCCCAAGGC
>JBBQXF010000201.1:0-3092 GCA_038209965.1 Cytophagales bacterium
CCCATCCCACTAGTTGAGATCAATGCCAACGCGAACGTAAAGCAAAACCAAGGCTGGTAATCTTCTCTTGGCCAAACAATTGCCCACGATAAAGCCCGACCATTTGGCCGGGCTTTATCGTGGGCAATTGTTAAAATGGGCTGCCAGAATAGCGACGAATCTGGTTGAGCAATGACCGGCAGCGAGTAAGAAGCCGCCCACAAAGCCCAATCGGAATGACCAGCGCAGCGCAGCTCCCAATCTACATGATGGGCTATTAAATCACCTTGGGCACCCGGAAAAACAACCCGTCGTGCAGGGGGGCATTTTGCAGCCCTTGTTCACGGGGGAGGATATTGGCCACCACATCTTCGCGCCAAGCATTGATCTCTTGGGTCAAGTGGGTGAGCGGGGCCACTCCGGTAGTGTCCAGCTCGGAAAGCTTTTCCACCCAAGTGATGATGCTGCTCAGGCTGTCCTTCATTTTCTGCTCGTCTTCCTCGGCGAGTTCCAACCGGGAAAGGTGGGCTATCTTGCGTAGCGTTTCGGTGTCTAAGTTCATGAGCACAAAAAGAATGGGTTCAACAAATGGTCGGCACACTATTTTACTTTCTCGCCCTCTAGGCTGTTGTTGAGCAAGTTGATGTCGGGCAACATTCCATCTGGGTCGATCACCACCGACTTGATCTTGCTGGTGCTGTTGTGGCGAAACTTCCAGGCATTGCCCCGCATCCAAATCTCAACGGGTAGTTCCACCCGCGATTTCTGACCGTTGGTCTCGGTGATCTCAATGGTGAGCGGCATGGGCAGCCCGCCCTTGTTCAAAATGGTGATGTCGGCTCCTTGTTCGGGGCCAGAATCAGAATAGCTGACGCCATCAATGGCCAAGTCCAGAAAGGCATTGGAGTAGAACCAGCCCCGCCAAAACCAATCCAGTTCTTCGCCCGCTGCATTTTCCATGCAATTGAAAAAATCGATTGGCGTGGGGTGTTTGTAGGCCCATTGTTGGATGTAATACTTGAACGCCCGGTCAAATCTCTCTTGGCCCAAAATGTATTCGCGCAGGAGAAACAGGCCAAGGGCAGGTTTATAGTAGGCCGTGATTGCCAAGTTATTGGGGCGCACAATATCGGGGTAGGTCTCGATGCTCTCGCGGGTTTCGCTGGCAAAATAAGCCGCCAGAAATTTTGCCATGTTCGCCTCTTGGTAATATTCGCCCTTGTTAAATTCCTTGGTGCTGTAAATATTGATGAACGTGTTGAACCCTTCGTCCATCCACGGGTGAAGCCGCTCATTGCTGCCCACTATCATCGGGAACCAGTTATGGCCAAACTCGTGGTCGGTCACGCCCCAAAGCCCGTCTTTTTCGGCCTCGGCGGCACAGAATGAAACCCCGGGGTATTCCATCCCCCCCACTACGCCCGCCACATTGACTGCGGCCGGGTAGGGATATTCGTACCACATCCGCGAATAATGTTCAATGGAAGCTTTGGTATATTCGGTGGATCGGCTCCATTTTTTATTGCCATAACTTTCGGCCGGATAGACCGACATGGCCACTGAAGTTTTGCCACTGGGCAGGTTGATGCGGGCCGCGTCCCAAATAAAGGATTTGGAAGATGCCCAGGCAATGTCGCGGGAATTTTGCAATTTGAAGTGCCAAGTGAGCTTGCCACTCGTTTTGGCGTACATCTTGGCTTCGCCAATCTCAGTCCGGCGCAGCAACATTACAGTTTCATTGCTCTTTTTAGCAGCCTCGTAGCGCTGGTACACTTCGGGCGACAATACCTCCTTGGCATTGACCAACTCGCCTGACCCAGCCACAATGTGATTGTAAGGGGCAGTAATTTTATAATCAAAATCACCATATTCCAAATAAAATTCACCAGCGCCCAAATAGGGTTCTGTGTTCCAGCCCTTGATATCGTCGTATACGGCCATGCGGGGATACCATTGGGCCAACTCATAAACGGTGCCGGCTTCGGCCGCAAACTGGCCCATCCGGTCGGCCCCAAACCTGGGGATTTTGAACCCAAAATCGATCTGGAGCGTCACTTGTCCCCCTTTTGCGGCCACTGGAGTGGGAAGCCAAACCTGCATCCGCGTATCGTTGACAAAGTACTTGACAGCAGTCGCATTGATTGCCACCGTTTTGATTTCCAGCCCGCCGTCGCGGTCGCCCATCCAGCGGCGGCTGGCCAAGTTCATGGTTCTGGTGCCGCGAGAATCGGCCTTGAACTTGTTTTGATCCAACTGGAGCCAGACGAAGGGGAGGGGCAGCGGGCTGTTATTGGTATATGTGATATTTACCGTGCCGCTCAACCGATTGGCTTGGTCGTCCAGCTCCGCTGCGATGGTGTAGTCGGCCCGGTTTTGCCAGTAAAGCTCACCCGGTACGCCCGAAGCAGCCCGGTAAGGATTGCTCTGGAACTCAAACAGGGGGGCAAACAGGGGATAGTTATTGTTGAGCGGATCTTGGGCCAAAGCGGCACAACCAGCAAGTAGCGCAAAGATGGTGTAAAATAATTTAATCATTTGAACAATAAAAGGTTGGGTGATACAATTTTTTATATAGCTGATTGCACATTCTCGCTCCCTTTTAATGAGGGTAGACCAACTGCCGCCCAAAAATTTATGGCTTACTTTGGCCGGCTTTGTAGCAAAGTTAGGAGTTATTTCTTTCCTTTCCGCCAAAGTTCCCTTTCGCCATGACCAAGCAGCAACTTTGGGAAGCCATCCAACGAAAACAATCGTATTTGTGCGTGGGCCTAGATACCGATTGGCAAAAGATCCCGGCACACTTGCGGGGCAGTCCTGATCCGATCTTTGAATTTAACAAACAGATTATTGACGCGACGGCCGATTTTGCGGTGGCCTATAAACCCAATTTAGCTTTTTACGAAAGTCTCGGCCCGGCCGGTTGGGAAAGTTTACAAAAAACGTTGGCGTATATCCCGCCGGGTATTTTTACCATAGCCGATGCCAAGCGGGGTGATATTGGCAATACTTCAGCCCTTTATGCGCGGGCTTTTTTTGAAACCCTATCGTTTGATGCACTTACGGTGGCCCCTTATATGGGCCGCGACTCCGTCCAGCCGTTTTTGGGCCATCCG
>JBBQXF010000202.1:0-2967 GCA_038209965.1 Cytophagales bacterium
AGTTCCAGCAGGGCGAAATTGGTGCCGCCGCTGGCCGCAAAATCAATGGCTTCCAAGGGTAGCTGGAGCAGGGCGCGCAAACTGGCGGGCCCCATGCCCTGGCCTACTTCTTTGACAATGATCTTCAAATTGGATTGGGAAAGAAAATCGGCGATAGTATCCAACGGTGGACGGAGCAACACGTCGCCCTCGGGCTGGAGCCATTCCTGCGTTGGGTTCACGTGGATGATGAGGCCATCGGCCTGCAAGCGATCCACCATGTCCTCGGCGGCCTGCACATCGCCCTTCACCAGCAGTTTTTCTACTTGGGCAATCCCCAAATTGGCATATAGTGGTACGTCTGGCCCCATGATGGGGCGGACATTGAAATCGGCAAAATATTCGTTGGAATATAACAGGGAGCGACAAGAGCCCAGTCCCATCCCAAAACCGAACTCGCCACAGGCTTGGGCCAGGTGATGGTTGATCTTGCGGGCCAGTTGGGTTCCGCCTGTCATGCTCGACACCCACATGGGGGCCCGGAGCGAATGGCCCAAAAAAGGAAACAATGGCCAAGCTCCAGTCTGGGACGGGTGGGCCGCCAGCAACGGTTCATAATTAAAACGCTGATCAATCTGGGGCACACCCACTTGTGAGCGGAAGGCCATATCGATATGGTCTTTTTTGCGCGAAGGCCCATTGGCATCTTCCGCCAAAGGTATGGGTGCTAATGTCAAGGCCGGTTCGGCGAAAGTTTTGTCACTCATGGTTGGCGTATGATCCCAAAAAAATAGAGCGGTCGCTCGTCACACAAAATTAAAAATAAACTGTGAGATGTAAGGTCGCTTGGGCAAACTTAAAAGCCACAAGGTAACACCTAAAAGCAAAAAAACAAAGTAAATGTTTGGAACAAACATCCGTTAAGAACGTTTTCTGGCCAAAGTACCCCCAATGACCAGTAAATGATGTACTTTAAATCCCTTATTGAACGTTTTGAAGTCCTTGATCAACTTAGTATTCCAATGAAAACCTCACTCCTATTTTACGGGCTGATTGCATTCCTGTTCATCAGCGCAGCGTCTTGCAAGAAAACCGGCACGGTACAAACCGCTACCAGCCTGAAAGCAGCGGCGCTTTTTCCCTACGGAGCGGCCATTGACCCTACCCTGCTCAGGGACAACCTGACCTACCGACGCTTATTGATGAGTGAGTTTGCCAGCATCACCGTGGAAAACATGCTCAAAATGAACAATGTGCACCCCGAACTGGACCGCTTTGACTACCGCCGGGCCGACGAGATTGTCTTGTTTGCCCAACAAGCCAAGCTGCGAGTCCACGGGCATACGTTGGTGTGGCACGAGGCTATCCCCGCTTGGCTGAAGAGTTTCTCGGGGGATTCCCTGGCTTGGGAGGCCCTTTTCAAAACCCATATCCAAACGGTGGCGGCCCGTTACAAGGGCCAATTGGCCGGTTGGGATGTGGTGAACGAAGCCATTGGCAACAATGGCAACACCCGTAACGACAATACTGACCAAGGGAGCATCTGGCGGCGAAAACTCGGCCCCGATTATGTGGCCCGGGCATTTCAGTATGCCAAACAGGCCGACCCGGCCGTTCTGCTCTTTTACAATGATTATGGCCAAGAAAGCAACCCCAAGAAGCAAGCGGCCATTCTTAAAATGGTGGCTGATCTGCGGCAGCGCAACATCCCGATCGACGGACTGGGCTTGCAAATGCACATCAATATCAACACGCCCGATGCTGGTATCCGCAGTGTAATGGAGCAATATGCCCAAACTGGCCTGCTCGTCCACCTTTCGGAACTCGACATCGCGCTCAACCCCACCAATGGGCCGTTGGCCAAGCCCACCGAGGCCCAACTGGCCGCGCAAAAACAGAAATATTGGATGGTGGTCAATACTTATCGCACCGTTGTGCCCAAAGCCCAGCAATATGGCATTACCCAATGGAATGTGAGCGATGCGGACAGTTGGGTGCGGACTTACCTGAAAAAGAACGATTTCCCCTTGCCCTTTGACCTAGATTATCAAAGAAAACCAGCTTACGATGGCATTATGGAAGCGTTGAAGTGAGCTGATACCCGTGGTTGGGGGCTGCGTCGGCTTGGTCAGGAGCCCAAGCTTGGTAGCCCGCAAAACGTTTGGTGGTAGAGCCAAAAAAACACCATTCCAAACTACTGAAAAGTTTGAAACGGTGCACAAAGAGGCTTACTTATGGGTGAGTACAATAAAGTTTTCCGCTGAAAACCAAACACTTGGCCAAAACCCCAGCGAAAGACTTTGAAGTGGGTGTGCCGGGCTTGTAAACACTAATCCAACCGTTTGCTCAATTCCTTCTCTACATGTTCAAGCGGAGTTTCAACAATCTCGCCGGGTTTTTCAGTGGGCTTAAACAGCACCGAAGCAATGATGCTGATTCCCAAAATGCCCAAAATGACGTACAGTGAATACACCGTCTCGAAGCCAATAGATTTGAGCCAATCGTGGGCAATCATCTTGAAACCAATAAAAACCAGCAAAAAAGCCAATCCAGTTTTCAGGTAGCGGAAAATACCGACGATGTTGGAAAGGAAGAAAAACATGGAACGCAAGCCCATGATGGCGAAAATATTGGAGAAGAACACAATATAGGGATCTGCGGTAACCGCAAACACGGCCGGTACCGAATCCACGGCAAATATCAGGTCGGTAAACTCGATGATCAATACCACCAAAAATAGTGGCGTGATATAGCGCACGCCCTTCTTCACTACCACAAAGTGATTGTTGACATAGCGGGGATAGATCTTGAAATACTTGGCCGCCAGTTTGACCACCGGATGTTTGGCCGGGTCGATCTTTTCGTCTTCTCCTTTGTCGAAGAACATCCGCACCCCAGTGAAAATCAGGAAGCCACCGAACAAGTACATGATCCAGTGAAACTCATGGATGAGCGCCGCCCCCACAAAAATGAAGATGAAACGCATAA
>JBBQXF010000203.1:0-2867 GCA_038209965.1 Cytophagales bacterium
GAGCAACATTTTGCAGTGCACGATACCACACTCTTCAAACAACTCACCAATCTGCTGAAAACCAAACCTTTTATACAGCGGTACAGCCAATAGCTGGGCGTGTAAGTACTTTGTTTGGCCGGCACTTTGGGGGTGTGCCGCAATGTTATCAAGGACGGCCCGCGTCAGGGCTGTGCCCACTCCCTTGCCCCGGCTAGCCCCCAGCACCGCAAAACGCTCCATTTTGACCCCGTCATCAGTGAACCGCCATCGGGCTGCTCCAACTGGGAGATCGTCCAATTCGGCCAAGAAATGGACGGCTATCGGTTCGTTCGCGTCGTGCTCGGCCGATTCGGGCACGCTTTGTTCCAGCACAAACACTTCGCGGCGAATGGCCAACGCTTTGGCCAAATCAGCCAGATTGTCAATTACCTTAACGTTAATTACCATTGAAAGTTTAAAATTAGCCGAAACTTCTCTTTAGCTTTGTGCCTTATTCATCAAAGAGCGCAACACATTCCTGTTATGATCCAGCGTATCCAATCCGTATTTTTATTTTTGGTCATGGTGGCCATGACCCTGATGCTATTTTTCCCGCTTTGGGAGAAACAGAACCCCAAAACCTCCGAAAAAGCCACTTTATCGGCCCTTCAACTCGTTTACCAAAAGCCTCAACAAACGGCTCAGGCCCAGACCACGATTTATTTGGCAGTATTGGCCGGGTTGAGCATCGGGTTGGCCGGTATTTCCATTTTTAGCTACAAAAATCGCAAGACTCAGGTGATGATCAACCTGTTCAACACTTTATTGCTCACTATCACGCTCATTGCTTGTGCCTATTTGTCCTTGCAGGGCGAAAAATCCATTGTTGAACCCCAACGTGGCCAATACCTTTTTGGCTTTTTTATGCCCGCAGTGGCAGTCGTGTTCAATGCCTTAGCCACTCGCTTTATCCGCCGGGACGAAAGCTTGGTGCGTTCAATGGATCGGTTGCGCTAACCTAGCGCCGTTCAATCCGGTAAATCCCCACCCCCAAGGGCGGCAGTTCCAGCGCGATCCCCGTTGAGGGGACGGTAATTTTTGCTGCTTCGGCGGCCAAGAAATCGACCTTGGGCTGCTGTTGCAACAAATCAACCAGCCGGTATTTTTTATAGGACGGCAACCCAATGGCATCAAAGCCCGCTTCGGGGATTTTGAGCTTGAACTTTTTGGCGTTTACTGCGTCAAAATTCACCACTATCAACAGTTGCTCGGTCTCGGTGAACCGCAAATAGGCGTACAGGTGCCGGTCGTCGTAGCCCTCGCTTTTTCCGGTGGCGTTGATCTCGTGCAGATCGTACAGCCCGCCTTGGCGAATGGCCCCGTGCTGGGTGCAGAGGTTGAGCAACTTGGTATAAAACCCGCGCAACTGGCGTTGGCCGGGGCTGAGCTGCCCACCGTCGTACTTGCCGCCGTTGAGCCATTGCTGATGGGCGGGCGCACCGGAGTAATCGAACATGCTCGTCCGCCCGTCCTCGCCCGAGAAGCCTTGTATGCCCGCCCCGCGTTCGCCCACTTCCTGCCCAAAGTAGATCATGACCGGGCCGCTGCCCAATGTAGCGGTGACGGCCATCAGCGGAATGCCCTTTTCGGCCTGACCGGCAAAATCGGGGGAAGCTAAGCGCTGCTCGTCGTGGTTTTCCAAGAACCGCAGCATCCGGCCATTGATGCCCTGCAACTGCCGCCAGTTGGGGGGAATGGCCCCCGCCCCGGCCCTACCCTGCACCACGGCTTTCAGGGTGTCATAAAGC
Organism: Cytophagales bacterium; assembly: GCA_038209965.1. GTDB lineage: Bacteria > Bacteroidota > Bacteroidia > Cytophagales > Thermoflexibacteraceae > JALONO01. The sequence continues at coordinate 1,770 of JBBQXF010000203.1, forward strand.
CCCACTTTGTCGTATAAATAATCAAATTTGCCCGTGTCGATGTAGTTTCGGTATTCGTTGGGGTTATAAATTTCGGCAATAAAGAGGGCTTGAGGAAACGATTTCTTTACCTCCGGGATGGCCCACGCCCAAAACTCCACGGGAACCATCTCGGCCATGTCGCACCGGAACCCATCCACGCCCTTGCCCGCCCAATAGTGCAAGATGTCGCGCATTTTGACCCAAGTATCGGGAATGGGCGAAAAATGTTTTTGTCGGTTGTTTTGGTAATCAACCCCATAATTGAGTTTGATGGTCTCGAACCAATCGTTGACACTCGGGGTGGCAGTGAACTGGTCATTGCCGGTGGCTTTGGCCGGAAATTCGTCAAATTGGCCATCCTTAGTTGGTATTTTCAGCCATTCGGGCAGTTCATATTCCCGGGGAACCTGAAACCGGCTGCCTGGCAAATAGTAAAAATTATTGCTGGGGGAAAAGGCTTTGCCCGTATCATCGGTTTGGCCCAAGTCTTGCACCCCGGCCGGCTTGGCATCGGAGCGGTAGCGGCGGGCCACGTGGTTGGGCACAAAATCAATGAGCACCTTGAGGCCCGCTTGGTGGTTGCGTTCCACCAGGGCCGCAAATTCCTGCATCCGGTTGGGTACCTGCACCGCCAATTCGGGCGAAATGTCATAGTAATCTTTGATCGCATAGGCCGATCCAGCCCGGCCTTTCACCACATCGGCGTCGTCGAGCGGAATCCCAAATGGGGTAAAATCGGTCATGGTGGCGTGCTCGATCAGCCCGGTGTACCACACGTGGGAGATCCCCAGCTTGCGGAGTTCGGCCAAGGCCGTGGCTGAAACATCGTTCATTTTGCCCACCCCGTTCTCTTCCAACGAGCCATATATTTTGTTGGTGGTGTTTTGGTTGCCAAACAGCCGGGTCATCATTTGGTAAACAATGATCTTGTGATCGGCCGTCGGCTCTTGTAACAAGTGTGGATCATTCATGGTCAAAGGCTGTTTGGGGGTGTTTTTGGGCACTCCCGTTGCGGCAGTTTTCGTTTTTTTTCCGGATTTTTTGTGTTGGGCCACGGCTGGGGAGCCAGCCCCCATC
>JBBQXF010000204.1:0-2565 GCA_038209965.1 Cytophagales bacterium
CCCCAAGTTTGGGGCCGATGTGGCCCTGTTGGTTTCTGAACAAAAGCAGTTGCTCACCAACGGGTTTGAGGGGCGGCAACAGCGCGAGTGGCAAGCGGGGATACGCTACAACCTCAGCGCGGTGATCAATGCCCGGCTGACTTTTGTGGCCGACCAGCGCGGCAACCGCTCCGATTTTATGCCCAACCGCAACTACCGGGTGGCCCAACAGCAATGGCGGCCCGAACTGGCCTGGCAGCCCAACCCGAACTTCCGGCTCACTGGCATCTACGAGCGCAAGGACAAACGCAATGTCCAAGGCGACGAAACGGCAGTGTTCAACGAAATGAGCCTCGATGTGCGCTGGGCCAAAGAGGGCCAACGGACGGTGAATGCCCGCTTGCGCTACGCCAACATCAACTACACGGGTGAGACCAACACACCCACCGGCTACGAAATGTTGGAGGCCCTGCGCAATGGCCGCAACCTGAATTGGAGTGTCGTGTGGCAGCAGCGCCTGAGCAACGGCCTCCAGCTCAACCTCCAATACGAGGGCCGCAGCTCGGTCGGGCAAGCGGTGATCCACTTGGGCCGGATGCAGGTGACCGCGCTGTTCTAACCAATTTTGGCGCGATGGCCCGAAACCAGTCGGGGGAAAAGAGGAAAAATTTGCAGATAAGAGAAAGTGATTTTTATTGGCGAAATTACTAATATATCCGCCATTTAACCGATATTTCCCAGTACAATGATATTTAATTGAATATCAAGTAATATAATTTTGTGTTAAAAATCATAAAACATAGATAATCAGTATTTTTTAAAAATCAGTGCGAAATATCGGATTCAAGCCACATTGATCATACTACTTGAGACAAAATTAGGAACTAAAAAAAGACTTGGGTCATTTTTGGCTAATTTTACTGCGTTTGCGAAGTTCCAGTGGGCTTTGAAAATAACCTTCGGATCGTGGAGGCCCAGCTTGGGAGCACCGGGTTTCGCGGCCCGATATTTCTCCACACCCACACCAAAACCTACTGTGGAGAGGGGCACTCTTTCGGGGCTGGGTGCTGTTTTGCCCTGCCTGCCAAAGGCTGACCTTAGCACATGGTGGCCTGATCCCTGCGCTGGCGGAGATACTGATCACAGAATTTGATTCTTTGGCATTGTTGCTGGTGTTATCGAGGTGCACCAACGACGGAGTAGGGGCTCTGGTGCGTTCCCCGTCAGCTCCCAGCCGCAAAAAGAGGAGGTTGACAGGTGCTTGGTCCTCTCAGCTCAAATGGTATAGCTCCAAGAAATCAGGCCATCGTGCTCAGCCCCGGCCACGAACTGGTTGCGCCGCAGGACTGCCTGTGAGACCAAGTTGGTGACTTCAGTCTCGGCCCGCACTTGCCGGATCGGGGGGTGCTGGCGTGCCCACGCCACAATCCCGCCCACAATCTCGGTCATATAGCCCCGGCCCCGCTGACCGGGGTGGGTGCCATAGCCAATCTCAATGCTCCCGTTTGGGTCGGGCGGCCCTTTAAACCCCCAGTCAGCCACTAATTGTTGGGTCGCTTTGTCATAGACAACCCAAATGGTGTAGTATAAACTGACGTTTGAGCTGAATTTAAAGGTAGGTTCGGTGATGGTGCTCACCATCCAGAGCAGATCGTCGGTGTGCTGGTGGTGCGAGGGCTGCAAATCGTGATCGGCCTCAAAATCGGGCAAATGGTTGATATATGTTCTCAGTTCTTGCTGTCCAAGCGGAAGAGAAACCAGTCGCTGCGTCTCGATCATGCTGCAAGGTGACTATTTATCGCAAGATTAAACTGATTTGGGGGATTTATTTGAGCAATGACACTGGTTTTCTCGCTGTTTTCAATCAGCGGGTTGGTCTAAACGCCATTTAGCTTTACTTGTGCAATCTTGGACGAAAAGTCTCTTCAAAAATCGGGAAACGGGGAAACAAACGGCCCACCGGTCAGTCGGCGCAATGTGTGCCATTTATTGGAAAGCAACTAGCCGAATAAACTTAAGTAGAGGATTTAAGGGCCAATACTTTTACCGCCCTAGACAGCCACTTTCCAACTATCGTAGAAAAACCCAAGCAGACCATTTGGGGAAGGGTAGGGGGATTAAGCCCAGCAAAGACCGGCACGTAAATGGCCAAATAGCGGTAAACGAACTGCCGTACAGCTACTTGGCCACGTTGCCAACTTTACCCAGTTCCTAAACGTAGTCTGAGGTCGCTTTGGCGGTCAGGTATTCGCGGTTCAAGAATGCAATATTGGTGAGCGAAATTTCTTTGGGGCACTCGGCGGCACAAGCCCCGGTGTTGGTACAAGCCCCAAATCCTTCCTCATCCATTTGGGCCACCATTTTCTCCACCCGTTTTTGCTTTTCGGGCTGGCCTTGCGGCAACATGGCCAACTGGGCCACCTTGGCCGAAACAAACAGCATGGCCGAGGCATTTTTGCAGGCGGCCACGCAGGCACCGCAACCAATACAGGTGGCAGCGTTGAAAGCCGAGTCGGCGATCTCCTTGGGAATGCGGGTATCATTGGCATCGGGCAGGCTGCCGCCGGTATTCACCGAAACGAAACC
>JBBQXF010000205.1:0-2298 GCA_038209965.1 Cytophagales bacterium
CGCCTAGAATTTGAGGCCTGGGAAATAGCCAGTTTCACCCAGTTCTTCCTCGATGCGGAGCAATTGGTTGTACTTGGCCATGCGGTCGGAGCGGGAAGCCGAGCCGGTTTTGATCTGGCCAGTGTTGAGGGCCACCGCCAAATCGGCAATGGTGCTGTCCTCGGTTTCGCCCGACCGGTGCGACATAATGCTCTTATAGGCGTGGCGCTTGCCCAAGTTTACGGCGTCGATGGTTTCGCTCAGGGAGCCGATCTGGTTCACCTTGATCAGGATCGCGTTGGCAATTCCCTCATCGATGCCCCGCTGCAACCGCTCAACATTGGTCACAAACAGATCATCGCCCACCAATTGGATGCGCTTGCCCAGCAGGTCGGTATGAACTTTCCAGCCCGCCCAGTCGTCTTCGGCCATGCCGTCTTCAATGGAGATGATCGGGTATTTGTCCACCCATTCTTTCCAATAGTCAGCCATTTGGGGCGAAGTCAATTTGTCGCCAGTTGATTTTTTGAAATGGTAAATCCCGGTTTCGGCATCGTAAAATTCAGAAACCGCCGCATCCATCGCGATGAATATTTCTTCACCAGCTTTGTAGCCAGCCTTGTCAATTGCTTGCAGCACGGCCTCAATCGCTTCCACATTGGACTTAAAATTGGGGGCAAACCCGCCTTCGTCGCCCACGTTGGTGGCCAATCCCTTGGACTTGAGCACACTCTTGAGGTGGTGGAACACTTCGGTACCGGCTTGCAAAGCCCGCGAAAAAGTCGGGAACTTGGCGGGTACTATCATAAACTCCTGAAAATCAATGCCGTTGTCAGCATGAGCGCCCCCGTTCAAAATGTTCATCAACGGGACGGGCAGTGTGTTGGCGCTCACCCCGCCAATGTAGCGGTACAGCGGCATTTTCAGTTCTAGGGCTGCTGCTTTGGCCACGGCCAACGACACCCCCAGAATGGCATTTGCCCCCAATTTGCTTTTATTGGGAGTGCCGTCGATCTCCAATAATATGTTATCGATCAGGTTTTGTTCAAACACTGAATAGCCGATCAATTCTTCAGCAATAATCTCGTTCACGTTGTTGACAGCCTGCAATACGCCCTTGCCCATATAGACCGCTTTGTCGTTGTCCCGCAGCTCCACCGCTTCGTGGGTACCGGTGGAAGCGCCCGAAGGCACCGCGGCCCGCCCCTTGTGCCCGTTCTGGGTGATGACATCCACCTCCACAGTCGGGTTGCCGCGCGAGTCCAAAATTTGCCGTGCAATGATATTCTCAATGATTGCCATAATTGATGGGAGTTTAGTTCCGCGCAAAGGTTTGAAAAATTACGCAAGCTTGCAACGCAACGAACAAATTTAATCGTTTTCCTCGGGCAAAAGATCGCGAAAGGGCAACCAACTGCCCATTTTTGGCAAAACTGGTTCGCAGGGCTTCGATTTGTAATGATCTAAAAGCGGGCTGGGTGTTGGGCAATTGCCCCACTACGCTTAGCAATTCGCCTAGCTCGGGCCGCTGGGCCATTGCACCGTTGGCAACTTGGATTCAACAAAAAATTCCAATTCTTGGCGAATTGGAATTTTTGTTACTGTCAATATCCGCAAAATTGTTTTTTTTGATCAAAAAATAAGTGATTGACCCCCAAGAAACTAAATTTTGTTATCCGTCAAAATCATTTTGCACTTGGCCTGCAGTGGGCAATTCCTACTTGTTTTTCAGCAAGGCGGCTTGGCTCAATTTGATTTCGGTCAGTTTCTGTTTGGTGTTCAACGGAAAATCGCCGTTCATGATCCAGTCATAATATTGCGGCTCTTTTTTGAGCACGTCAATCACGGGCACGTTTTTGTGTTTGCCAAAATTGAACACCGCAACGCCCTTGGCGTCATAAACGAGCCGGCCCGCAAAATCCACCAAGTTGGACGAAGTGAGGTCATGGAGGACTTTCATGTCGTTCTGGACCGGAAAAGTCACATTACCCGCTTTATCTTCCACCGAGGTTTGCTTATAGTGTGCCACTTGGGCATCCAGTACTTCAAACGTTGCGATGGTGTCAGCCTCGGCACTGTGGGCGTTTTTCAAGTCTTTTTGACAATAAAACTTGTAGGCAGCCGATAAAGTGCGCGGCTCCATTAAGTGGAAAATACGCTGGGCGTCCACCACTTTGCGGGAAGTGGTGTCAAAGTTGACCCCGGCCCGGAGAAATTCTTCCACCAACAGTGGCAGATCAAACCGCAGGACATTGAACCCGGCCAAGTCGCAACCTTCCAGAAATTGGGCCAAGGTTTTTGCCACGCTCTTGAACAAGG
>JBBQXF010000206.1:0-2038 GCA_038209965.1 Cytophagales bacterium
TTGAGGTTATACCGGTCAAAACTGATCACTTTGAGCAATTGCTCGTTCAGTTTGTCCATTTCTTGCTGCCGTTGCTTGATCACCGTGCTGGGCTCCCGGTACGAAAGGCCGACGCGCTCCATCTCTTGTTTGCGGGCGGCCAGGGTGCGGAGCAGTTCCCCAACCCGGGCATCGCTCACCATCATTGCCAGCGAGGCAGTCAGCACTTCACTGGAATCCCGATCGATGAAATCCACGATTTTTCGATAAATCTTGTCCTCACCAGCTACTTTGATGCGCTCCTCCTGAAATCTCTTAATGTTGGCAATGATCTCGTCGATGGTGGGCCGGAGGCGTGCCGCCCAATTGGGCGCTGAATCTCCGTAGCCCGTTTTCCCCATTTTGTAATTTTGGATATCGCGGTAGGTGAGCTCGATCAAGTTTTCCAGCGTGTCCAACTGCTGCTCCAAGAAATCAATCGTCTGTTTTTTCTCCTTGCTGCGATTATTGATATTTTTGGCCAAATAAGAGCGGCCAACGTATTCCACCACCGATTGGGCCTTGTAGCTGTTCGGATCTTGGTAAGCAATCGTGATGATCCTGGCTTTGATGTCAGAAGGGAACACTTTTAAGTTGCTGCCAATCTGCTTTTGTAGATACTCATGGTCGTGGATGGTGAAATAGTAATCACCGGGGGGCATTTCAGTGATGAAATCATTGAAGTTGGTCTTGACAGCAAACTTGAAGTGCGGGTTGTCCACCACAGTGCCAAATCGATATTCCTTGACCACATTTTCACCGGCATAATCGTAGGAGAGCACAAACCTAGTGGTGTCGATCACCTCAACGAAGATCTGCTTGTTGTAAAAATCCTTATTTTTTATTTCTTGGTCCTCAATTTTAAAAGGGCAATTGAAAAACTTTTCTTCGTACAAAACCCGGCCTTTGCGGTAGTAGGCCACGTACATTTGCAGTTCTTTGATCACGTCGTCAATGACGACATTGGAGCGGATGAACTGGGCCTCGCCCAACAGATAATCGTTCAGGCTGTTCTCGCTGCGAAAAATGCCCAGCTCAAGGGTGGGGGCTATGCCCTTTACTTCCATTTGCAAACTGGCCGTGGACTCAAAAATGGGCTTGGTGTAGCGCAAATAGGCAAAAGCTACCGCGATGCAGACGGTAAAAATCAACAGCACCCACAAGAGGTTTTTCTTGACCACCACCAGCACTTTGCCCACATCAAATTCGCTGAGAAATTCGTTTTCGTCAGCATCACCGATGTTCATGGCCCTGCCACTGTTCTCATACTGCCCATCCGGGCTATCATTGGGGGACGACATAGTTGTTGTTTATGCTCAAAATGGTGGTTCTCAACCGATCAGAAGCCAAACGCGTACTTTTTTGGGTGGTTTGACCATGACTTGAATCAATTGGCCGACTGACCAAACCTGACACTTTGGCAACTAAGTGAATTGCTTATCTGTTCAAATAATCAATGAATTAGGAATTAGGAGTTGGGAATTGATAGTTCTTGGTTCCCTTTTAAAGTTCAAGCTAACAAAAATCGGCAAGTTTCATTTCAGTTTTGGGCCATAACCATTGGTTTTGAAGCGAATATTGTAACTCCCTGAAAAGCATGTCGATGTATCACCAAACCCACCAAAACAATTTCCTGTCCCAACCATGATTTATTGTCAAAAACACCAACATGCACCGTTTGTAATAAAACAAACCAATGAAAGAATGTTTTATTTCTACAGTTTGATGTTTTGAATAGCAAAAATGGTTAGAATGGTAGAAGAAACAATGCCCAGCACGCTGCCCGCAATGCCGAAAATGGCCCCAATGTCACCCAGCGACTCTCGGCGGCCCAGTCCGCGCCTAGGCTCTATGTAGATAATATCGTTTGGCTCTATCCGCAGATTGGCAGCCTGCAATCCTTGAACCGTCGACAGGTCAATCACCTGGATGACGGGTTTAGTGTCCCAGTTGCGCACGACCCGGATCCGATCGGCCCGCACCCGGTAGTCGAAGTTGCCGGCCAAGGCCACTACCTCGA
>JBBQXF010000207.1:0-1816 GCA_038209965.1 Cytophagales bacterium
CCCACGCATGAATTTACCGTAACTGCGGCTGCGACCATGTCGGGCCCGAACAGCGTATCGGGCGTAATGCGCGACTTGATATTGAGCGATGATATTTATTATTACCCAGGTTATATCCCGAATACAGCGCTGTCCTTCCAAACGGCATAGGTAATTCGGTAGGCCGATTGCGCCCGGCTGATTTTCCAGCGGTTATCGTCTATCTTTTCACTGGGCAAAATTTCGCCTTTTTGGTTGATCACTTTGAAATTATTGACAAAACGGCCAAAATCATAGATACTGTAAGTGCCGGGCACAATCTTGGGCAGGCAGTAAATGGCCTCGTCGCTGGCCAACTTGGGCACAATGAGCGAAACGTCCAGCCGGTCGCCCTTGACTTGGGTCAGATCCACAAAAAATTGGTAATTGTCCGTGCTAACCGGGGTCGGGGCTTGTGCATGAACACAATGCGCCCAAGCGGAGAAGCCGAGGACGAAAAAAAGCGATCTCATGGCAATGATATTGGATGGTGGGCAAAGGTAGGGCATTTTTCCGATCCGCCCATCGGCCAAATACCGGTTCGGCTCGGGTTAAAGGTAGCGTTCCACCACTTTTTTTAGTTGGGCACTCCCCATTCCCCCGGCTTGTTGCCAAAGGTTTTGCCCGTTTCGGAACAAAATGAGGGTGGGAACCCCCTGCACACGGTATTTTTGGGCCAAGGCTTGGTGTTTATCCACGTCAATTTTGATGACCTTGAGCTTTTCGCCCATTTCGTTCGCAAATTTTTCCAGCTCCGGGGCCATCATTTTACAGGGACCGCACCAGTCGGCATAAAAATCCACCAGCACGGGTTGATCGCCGTTGATCAAATCTTGGAAAGAAGGTTTGGGTGACATACGATTGGAGTTTGTTTATGTAGTAACACATCGGGGCGGCCCATTGGTTCAGGGACACCCGCGAAAGCGGATTTACCTGACCATTTGGCAAAATTGGCGTACAGTTTAGACGGACGGCCAGATGAACACCAGGTGTGCTTGATTCTTTGCAAAAGGCGGCCTCATCGGTACATCATTGGTCACAAGTTTCTTTCCGCCTTCTGCATGGATTGGTGAACAAAAAATCCCCAAGGATCTGGTAAAATCCTTGGGGAGTGGAATGGGGATTTTGATCACAAACCCGGTTGGTGATTGATTTGCCTAGCTTGCCATCGCCATTTCATTGGCTTCGGCAAAGAGGGGATAATCGGCCATCCAAGTGTTCACTTCATTGCGCACTTGGGTAGCCACCGCTTCGTTTTCGTGGTTGGAGAGCACCCGGTCGATCAATTCCACGATCCGGGGCATATCCAATTCGCCGAGGCCCCGAGTGGTAATGGCAGCAGTGCCCACGCGCATCCCGGAGGTGACAAACGGCGATTTATCGTCAAATGGCACCATGTTTTTATTGATCGTAATATCAGCCTTGATCAAGGCATTTTCGGCTTGCTTACCGCTGATGCCTTTATTGCGCAAGTCAATGAGCATCAAGTGGTTGTCAGTACCGCCCGAAATAATGCTGTAACCATAATCGGTAAATACTTTCGCCATAATATCCGCATTTTGCTTGACATTGAGGATATACCGCACATAGCTGTCGGACAGGGCCTCGCCAAATGCAATGGCCTTGCCCGCGATCACGTGCTCGAGGGGGCCGCCCTGAGTGCCGGGGAACACCCCGGAGTCGAGCAGTTCGGACATCAGGCGCAGGTTGCCCTTGGGATTTTTGATGCCCATTGGGTTTTCAAAATCCTTGCCCATCATGATTACCCCGCCGCGTGGCCCACGCAAGGTTTTGTGGG